>NZ_JAFBIX010000016.1 GCF_021531895.1 Faecalicatena contorta
AATCTTTTTGGTTACGAGGTTATTATGTCCACGCTCTCAGATTTTATGTATCTTTTTCACAAAAATGCTCTTGCAAATATATTAAGTTTTTTTTAATTTTTAACTTGCTTTTTGAACCACCCTATATTATACTTAACAATGTAGAAAGAATACTTTCTACAACCCCTTATTAATTATTTATACTCCCCTCAAAAGACCGATGGCTCCCCCATCGGTCTTTTATTTATCCTATATATCTATTGTCGCCTATTCCCCAGCACTCTTATCACGAACATAATGATCAACAACGGAATCAAAATCGGAGCAAGAAGGCTTATAAGACCGCCGATCACGGCAACGACTACCATAATGATTCCTACAATTCCCAATATCAGAAGCAATTTTTTCCACCAGGTATCAAAGCCAAATACATGTACATGGCCGCCAGCCTTCTGTTGTTCCTGTTCATATCTTTGATTATATGGTTCATATCCATATTCATCCTGTGTATTACCCTGTATCTCAACAGATTCAATAATTGTCTTGGCAATCGCCCACGGGTCTCCCAACTCCGCGATCACGTCTTCTTCCCTTCGTCCTTTTCTTACTTCATCACTGATATAACTATCGTAATATCTGACATTATCCTGCACAATCGGACCGCTCAGATCATTTGCCAACGCATGTCTTAATTTTTCCAAAAATTCACTTTTTGTCATGAAAGCCTCCTGCATCTATTCTTACATATATCTGTGCCTTACGGTATATTTTCAATAATAAAACCTTGCACTTAGAATATCACATACCTGTTTCTATTCCAAGTCCAAGGTTCTAAAATTTTTCTTATGACTTTATTAAAATCCTATACTTCAAACATAAGATCGCCGTAAGATGGCATTGGCCATGCTTCTTTATCTACGATCATCTCCAGTTTATCAACTGGTGCACGAAGCGCTTCCATAGCAGGAACAACATCGAAATGATAGTATCTTGCCTGCTCTTCGCCTTCTTCCATTGCAGCTGCTTTATCAGTGATTACAATAAGCTCTTCTAATGCTTTCTTTGTCTCTGTAAGTAATGCAGAGATTTCTCCCAGCAATTCAGCCTGAACAGATGCATCTGCGCCAGCTTCCTTCACTACAACAACTGTATCTGCCAGAGATTTTGTATACTTAATAACTGCAGGAACAATCTGCTTACTTGCCATATCGATCATCGTACGCGCTTCAATATTGATTGCCTTTGAGTAGTTCTCAAACTTGATTTCTGCACGAGATTCCAATTCAGCTTTCGTAAATACCTTGAACTTCTCGAACATGGATACAGATTTTTCTGCTGTCAGAGCAGGAATAGCTTCTACCATAGACTTAATATTCGGAAGTCCGCGTCTCTCGGCTTCTGCAACCCACTCATCAGAGTAACCATTGCCATTGAAGACAATACGCTGATGCTCAGTTGCATATTGTTTGATCAGATCATGAACTGCTGTCTGGAAGTCATCTGCATTCTCCAGCACATCACATGCCTCTGCAAATGCTTCTGCAACAATTGTATTCAGTACAACGTTTGGTCCTGCGATAGAATCACGGGAACCTACCATACGGAATTCGAATTTATTTCCAGTAAACGCAAATGGTGACGTTCTGTTACGGTCTGTAGCGTCTTTGGCAAGATCTGGCAGTGTGCTTACTCCTGTCTCCAGTTTGCCGCCTTTCAGACTGTGTGTAGCTGCGCCTGTACTGATCAGCTGTTCCAATACATCCTCTAACTGCTCTCCAAGGAAGATTGAAATAATTGCCGGAGGTGCCTCATTTGCTCCAAGTCTGTGATCATTTCCCGGATCGGCTGCTGACTCACGGAGCAGATCTGCATGTTCATCAACTGCTTTCAGGATACAGGTAAGTACAAGTAAGAACTGGATATTTTCGTGAGGAGTTTTTCCTGGATCCAACAGGTTCTTACCGTCATCCGTTGTAAGAGACCAGTTATTATGCTTACCAGAACCATTGACACCTGCGAATGGTTTCTCATGAAGCAGACACTTCATACCGTGCTGGCATGCAACTCTCTTAAGAGTCTGCATTACCAAATGGTTATGGTCAACCGCTACATTAGCTTCTGCATAGATTGGAGCTAACTCATGCTGTGCAGGAGCAACTTCATTATGCTGTGTTTTAGCAGATACACCGACTTTCCACAGTTCTTCATTGACATCTTTCATGAAACCTGCAATTCTCTGACGAATGGTTCCAAAATAGTGATCATCCAATTCCTGACCTTTTGGTGGCATTGCACCGAATAATGTACGTCCTGTGTAGATCAAATCCTTTCTTTGAAGGAATTTCTCAGCATCTACAAGGAAATATTCCTGCTCAGGTCCAACGGAAGGTGTCACCTTCTTGGAGGTTGTATTTCCAAAGAGACGAAGCAGTCTGATAGACTGTTCACTGATTGCCTGCATAGAACGAAGCAGTGGTGTCTTCTGATCCAGCGCTTCTCCTTTATATGAACAGAATGCAGTAGGAATGCAAAGCGTAGCTCCGGCTGCGTCATGTCTTACAAATGCTGGTGATGTACAATCCCATGCTGTATATCCTCTTGCTTCGAATGTTGCACGAAGACCTCCTGATGGGAATGAAGATGCATCTGGTTCTCCTTTGATCAATTCTTTTCCAGAGAAACTCATCAATACCTTTCCACTCGGAAGAGGTGCAGAGATAAATGAATCATGCTTCTCAGCAGTTACTCCTGTAAGAGGCTGGAACCAGTGGGTATAATGAGTAGCACCCTTTTCAATTGCCCATTCCTTCATCTCATGCGCAATGACATCTGCTGTTGCAAGGTCTAACTCTTTACCTTCCTCAATTGTTTTCTTCAGATCTTTGTAAACTTTTTTTGGCAAACGTTCCTGCATGACAGTGTCATTGAATACGTCTTCGCCAAAAATATCAGCTACATTAATTGCTTCACTCATATCTTTGCGTTTCCTTTCTTAATCTTTAATTTTAAGCTAATGCTGCGGGGTTTTATGTACCAGAGAAACTCTCTTGCATAAAAGTCAGAAAAAAAGGCACTCCAGATAACTCTGGAACGCCTTTGTTCTTTCTATGCCTGTTAGTATAACTCAATCGGTCGAAAAAGGCAAGTGAAAATTTTATCAAATTATTCAGCCTTACCAACGGAGCCAAATAATTCCATCTTCTCTTTTACGGTCTGCATGATTGCGTCTACACCTGGTTTTAATAACTTACGAGGGTCATATCCCTTTCCTTCCAGATCTTTTCCTGCTTCGATATATTTACGTGTAGCATCTGCGAAAGATAACTGGCATTCTGTATTAACATTGATCTTAGCAACTCCAAGGTCGATAGCTTTCTTAATCATATCTTCTGGAATTCCTGTACCACCGTGAAGTACTAATGGCATATCTCCTGTAAGCTTCTGGATTGCATCCAGAGTTTCAAAGCTTAATCCAGCCCAGTTCTCTGGATATTTTCCATGGATGTTACCGATTCCTGCTGCGAGCATGTCTACACCAAGATCAGCGATCATCTTACATTCATTAGGATCAGCACATTCGCCCTGACCGATCACTCCATCTTCTTCTCCACCAATCGCACCTACTTCAGCTTCCAGAGACAGACCCTTTTCTTTACATACTGCGATTAACTCTTTTGTCTTTGCAACGTTCTCTTCGATTGGGTATTTAGAACCATCAAACATGATAGAAGAGAATCCTGCTTCGATACATTTATAACATCCGTCATAAGTACCATGGTCAAGGTGTAATGCAACTGGAACTGTGATTCCAAGTTCTTCGATCATTGCAGATACCATAGCTGATACAGTCTTGAAGCCTGTCATATATTTTCCTGCACCTTCAGATACACCTAAGATAACTGGTGACTTGCATTCTTCTGCTGTAAGAAGGATTGCTTTTGTCCACTCAAGATTGTTAATGTTGAATTGTCCCACTGCATAGTGGCCTGCTACTGCTTTGTCAAGCATCTCTTTTGCTGATACTAACATATATTATTCCTCCAATTCCTTGGCCATGTAACATTACATCTGCATGGCAATTATATTCGCTTGTTTCATTATATCTCATAAAAGGAAAAAAAACAAGGAGAAAGGTAATGCACTCTCAGATTATGGCAATTACAGAATTCTCTTTCCTGCTTTTGCATACAGCGTATACCATTCTTCTCTTGTAAGTATAATATCTGCTCCCTGACATGCATCTGCTATCCTTTTCTCGTTCGTTGTTCCCAGAATCACCTGCATATGTGCCGGATGTCTCAGAATCCACGCCACAGCAATCGCTGTATTCTTCACATTATATTTTTCAGCAAGCTGATCTATATAAGCATTTAATTCTCCATAAGTCTCCCGGTCTGTGAGGAATGGTCCTTCAAACAGACCTTTCTGGAACGGCGACCACGCCTGAA
Organism: Faecalicatena contorta; assembly: GCF_021531895.1. Classification (GTDB taxonomy): domain Bacteria; phylum Bacillota; class Clostridia; order Lachnospirales; family Lachnospiraceae; genus JAFBIX01. The sequence goes on from NZ_JAFBIX010000016.1 coordinate 4,428, forward strand.
TCGTCATTGCTTTCAGCCGGGAATATTCCAGGATGCCGCCTTCATAATCGACAGCCTGTGGAATCCGGTTATTCACACTTAGTCCGGTATCTATCATCGGGCAGTGAGCAATACTCAGCTGGAGCTGATTAAACACCAGTGGAGCATCCACCGCACGTTCAAGGAGTTCCACCTGTCCCGGATTCATATTCGAGACTCCAAAGTATCGAACCTTGCCTGCCTTATGTAGAGTTTCAAAAGCATCCGCAACTTCTTCTGGTTCCATCAAAGTATCCGGGCGATGGAGAAGCAGAACATCCAGATATCCCGTCTGTAATCTTGCCAATATTCCATCCACAGCCTCCAGAATGTGTTCCTTTGAAAAGTCGTAATAATCCTGTTCGCTCTTACAGATGCCACATTTACTCTGAATATATACTTTATCACGTAGTCCCGGATTCTCCTTAAGCACTTGTCCAAACAATTGCTCACATTCACCGCGCATTCCAGCAGTGCCATACACATCGGCATGATCAAAACTGTTGATTCCGTTCTCCAGACAAAGATTCACTATTCGCTCAACTTCCATACTGCTCATTCCTTTAAAGCGCATGCAGCCTTGTATGACTGCTGATTGTCGCATATTCGTGTGAGGAATCTCATAATATTTCATCGTCATCTCTCCTTCCAATTACCATTCTGGTTATGTTTTCTATATGATGATACAAAAAAATCCGCTGAGTGCCTGTATTTCAAGGCATTCAGCGAATTGGTTAAGTGACTCCGAGGGGAATCGAACCCCTGATTCCAGCGTGAGAGGCTAGCGTCTTGACCGCTTGACCACGGAGCCATATTTCGAACATCTTTCTGTTTCGTACTTGCCTATTATAGCAAACAATTGCCAAATAGGCAAGCACTTTTTTCAAAATATGTTATTTTTCTTCCGGATCTTCCATCAATTCTTCGACATGGGTCTCCGGCACCATTATCATAAGCTGTTTATTCAGATTGTCTATCACAACTTCATCATGCTCACCGCCGAATTCTCCGTCTAGTGTCCATGGGATTTCCTCAATAGACTCAAACGTAATATGACCCGTTTTAAATGTATACATATGTTTGGTATCTATCTGTTCAATCAGAAGCGCAGCTATAATCTCCTGCAATTCAATCGGATTCTTCGGGCGTTTGATCAGGGTCACTTCAAACAGGCCGTCATCAAACGCTACCTGTCTGCCAATCATATTACGGAACCCTCCTACCGAACGGGAATTTGTCACCATACCCAGGATAAACTCATCTTCAATAACCTCATCATCATGTATCACTTTGATCCGATAGGAAGGCACATTGAACAACTGTTTCGTTCCTTCCAGAACATAAGCCAGATGCCCCAGGATATTTTTCATCTCCTGCTTGGTCTCGTAGGAAACACTGGTAAAAATTCCAAATGCCGCAACATATACAAACGTATCATCATTAAACCGACCCACATCACAAGGAAATACAACACCGTTTACCGCATTGTCTGCCGCCTTCAAAAGTCCCTTCGGGATATGCAGACTATTTGCGAAGTCATTGGTTGTCCCTGTCGGAATATATCCAATTGGAGTTCTCTCTTTCCTTTTCATCATTCCGGTCACAACTTCGTCAATCGTTCCGTCACCGCCGCTACACACAACCAGATCATAATCTTTCGCATTGTACTTCAGTACTTTTTTATAAGCATCCCGGTATGACTGGGTTGGATATGCAGTTACTTCATAACCCGCTTTTACAAATATGTCAATGATATCCGACAACTGTGGTTTTAAAAGTTCCTTTCCTGCATGAGGATTATAAATAAATAATAACCGTTTCATACATATCTCCTCCTTTTATCATAAGATAAACAAAAGGACATGTTGATTCCATGCCCTCTGCCTTTTGCTGATTATGTATTATTTAGTTGTTCGCAACCAAAAAGTTTTCTACACCTGCCGCGGCTTCTGCTTCGTCTTTTCCCTCTGCTACCACCGTAATATTCTCACCCTTCTGCAGTCTTAAGCTCATCATTCCCATGATACTCTTGGCATTGATCTTTTTATTATCAATTTCAATGTATACCTGACTTGCATATTGACTTGCTTCCTGAACCAAGTGTGCAATCGGACGATCTTCCATATCCATATTGTTTTGAATAGTAACAGGTTTCTTGATCATAAAAAAGCTCCTCCCTATTGTTCCCTTAACTTTTCTGCTATTTCACTTAATTTCCTGAGCCGGTGATTTACCCCGGATTTCCCTAACGGTGTTTCCAGGAGTTCCCCCAGTTCCTTCAAAGTTGCATCCCGATATGCAAGACGTGTAAGGGCAACGTCTTTCAACCCTTCGGGCAACTTTTCAAAACCAACGGTATCTTGTATATATTTGATATCCTCTATCTGCCTGACAGCGGCAGATACGGTTTTGTTAATATTAGCTGTCTCGCAGTTCACTTTACGATTTACAGAGTTACGCATCTCCTTCATGATCCTGACATTCTCAAGTTCCATCAACGCAACATGCGCTTCCATAACATTCAGAATATCAACAATCTGCGAGCCTTCTTTTAAATACACAACGTAGGTCTTCTTTCTGCTGACGATCTTCGCCTCCATATCGAAATTATTTATCATATTCTTCAGATGTTCTGCCTGATCCTGTGTATTGCAGACAATTTCGAAATGATAGGATTTACTCGGATCGCTCATCGAACCTGAAGCGATAAACGCACCACGGATATATGCCCTCTTGCAGCATACCGCCTGCACGATCGTATTCTTCACAGCCAACAATTCTTCACCTTTGGCGTAAATATAATAATTGCAGCTTCCTTTGCTCATATTCCTACGAATTGCGATATCAGTTCTTATATTAAATGTTTTTTCCAATAATGTAAAGCATTTTCTTGCAACTCCAAGATTTTCCGTATGAAGTTTCATGACACATACGCCTTTCTTGTCTTGTGAAAATGCTCCTGTCATATGCACAATTGCCGATAATTCCGCGAGATTACAGTGTCTGGCCTTCGCATAATGCTGCATCAGCTCTTCTCTTATCTTTCCTGAAAATGACATCTCTTACTCCTATCTTGCCTTGGTAATTGCATCCTTTCCTATGTCCCGATGTTCAATACGAACTCCATAATTCTCATTCTTACTCAACACCCGAAACAGTTCATTGGCAAGTGTAACCGAGCGATGCTTTCCTCCGGTACATCCAATTCCGATTACCAACTGCGTTTTCCCTTCCAAAATATAATTCGGGATCAGGAATTCCACCATATCTGACAACTTCTCCAGAAATACATTTGCCTTCTCATTCTGCATTACATAATCTCTTACTTCTTTGTCATTTCCGCTCTTAGGACGTAATTCTTCTATATAATATGGGTTCGGCAAGAAACGCACATCAAACACCAGATCTGCATCTGCCGGAATTCCATATTTGAAGCCAAAAGAAAGCACCGAGATATAAAGATTCTTATATTCTTTATTTTGCACAAATATCTTATTTAATTCTGCCTTTAACTCTCTCGTCAGCATATGGCTTGTATCTATCAGATAATCCGCTCTCTTACGTAAGAATTGAATGCGCTGTCTCTCCATACGGATCCCCTGATCAACGCGCCCTTCATTTCCCGCCAACGGATGGAACCGCCTGGTCTCTTTGTATCGTTTGATCAGGACATCGTCACTGGATTCCAAGAACAGAATCTCATACTGCATTCCAGTACTATCCAATTCTTCCAGTACTTTTTCCAGTTCTTCAAAGCTCTGTCCACTTCGGATATCCACACCCAGAGCCGCCTTATTGATCTCTGTTCCAGGCACCCGTAACAGATCTGCCATCTTCGGGATCAAAGGTACCGGCAGATTATCTACGCAAAAATATCCTACATCTTCCAACATTTTAAGAGCTGTACTTTTTCCCGCTCCTGACATTCCTGTTACAATTACACATCTCATCTTAGAATTCTCCTAGTCTCTTCACTTCCGGCTCTAATTTTACTCCAAATTCTTCTTCCACTCTGGCAGATACCTGTCGCATTAATTCTGCTACATCAGCTGCTGTTGCATTCTCTCTGTTAATCACAAATCCACAATGCTTCTCCGACACTTGTGCACCGCCCACAGAGAAACCTCTAAGGCCTGCATCCTGTATCAGCTTTCCTGCAAAATATCCTTCCGGACGCTTAAATGTACTTCCGGCACTTGGATATTCTAACGGCTGCTTGCTGACTCTCTTGTCCTTCAGCTCTTCCATCAAGGACTTAATTGCTTCTTTTTCGCCTTCCCGAAGCTGTATTCTTGCCTCCAGCACAATATAGCCCTTTCTGGCAATAATACTGGTACGATACCCCAATTCCAGATTCTCCTTTGGAATAATAAGCACTTCTCCTTCTTCCGTCAAAACAGTGACTTCCTCCAGGACATCCTTCATCTCGCCACCATATGCTCCCGCATTCATTACACAGGCGCCTCCCAAAGTTCCGGGAATTCCTGCTGCAAATTCGAATCCTGTAAGTCCATTTTCCAAGGCCTTATTCGCAATTGCAGACAACAAAGCTCCCGCCTGAGCCACAACAACATTTTCCTCAATCTCAATGTAGCTCATCTCCTTATAAATCTGAAGAACAACACCTCGATATCCCTGGTCAGATACCAGGAGATTACTGCCATTCCCAATAATATAATAAGGAAATGATTCTCTCCGACACAAATCGATTACTTTTTTCACTTCTTCGGCTGTCCTTGGCATCACAAAAAATTCAGCCGGTCCTCCTACACGGAATGTCGTATGATTCTTCATAGGTTCTTCTGTTTTAACCTGTTCTTCACTCATTATTTTCAACAATTCATTATATAAAATCTGATTCATATTCTTCTCCATACACACTACTTGATTTCTCCGTACATCATACACTAAATAACCCATAAATTCAACGTACACTTGCAAAATCCTTATAAATGCGTTATATTATTGCCATATTAATTTTAATCAAAAAGGAGTGAACTTTTCAATTGGACTCGAGTGACGTCACACAACTCATTATTCTAATTATTTTATTGATATTATCTGCTTTCTTTTCATCGGCAGAAACAGCCTTGACAACGGTGAATAAGATCCGGATCCGCAGTCTGGCTGATGAAGGAAATAAACGTGCAAAATCGGTCTTAAAAGTTACCGATGATTCCGGCAAGATGCTCAGTGCCATATTAATCGGCAACAACATCGTCAATCTGTCGGCTGCATCCTTGACCACCAGTCTTGCTTACAGCTTTGGCGGTTCCATGGTAGCAATTGCCAGCGGAATATTAACCGTATTGATTCTTTTATTCGGCGAGATAACCCCGAAGACCATGGCAACCATTCATTCTGAGAAAATGTCATTGCTCTATGCACCGGTCATCCATTTCTTTATGAAGATCATGACGCCTTTGATTTTCGTGATCAACGGATTGTCTACCGGCGTTTTATTACTGCTCCGTGTAGATCCGAAGGCAAAGAACACTGCCATGACAGAAAATGAACTGCGGACCATCGTAGATGTAAGCCATGAAGACGGAGTAATTGAATCCGATGAAAGGGAGATGATCAATAACGTATTCGACCTGGGTGATGCCAGGGCAAAAGACGTTATGGTTCCCCGTGTCCATGTGACATTTGCTGATATCAACAGTACTTATACGGAACTGATTGAAATCTTCCGTGAAGATAAATTTACACGTCTTCCTATTTTTGAAGACACCACAGATAATGTTGTTGGTACTATTAATATGAAGGACTTGTTGTTATATGACAACACAAAGGAATTCAACATCCGTGATATACTTAGAGAAGCATATTTTACTTACGAATATAAAAGCATCTCAGAACTTCTTGTAGAGATGCGCCAGGCTTCATTCAACATTGCAATTGTATTGGATGAATATGGCGAAACAGCCGGACTTATTACCCTGGAAGACATATTAGAAGAGATTGTCGGTGAGATTCATGATGAATACGATGAAAACGAAGAGGATTTTATTCAGGAAATCAGCGACCGCGAATATATCGTAGAAGGTTCTATCAATCTGGATGACCTGAATGATCGTCTGGATCTTAACTTAAGTTCTGAAGAATATGATTCTCTTGGAGGATTCATCATTGAATATCTGGACCGCCTTCCCGAGAAGGGAGACAGCATTACAACAGAAGAAGGAATTCGTATGGTTGTAGAGACACTGGATAAAAATCGAATCGAGAGCGTCCACTTGTATCTGCCGGAACCGGCATCCAATGACGATAGCCACAAAGGAAACGATTAAATAATAATTCACAGAATCGAAAGATCTGCAAAAAGAAGACAGGCAATGGTTTTCCACTGCCTGTCATTTTATTTCTTATATATCTTAATATAACATCTTCTGGATATTTTCATCTTCTAAGTTATCTGCGGTTACCCATGTATATCCAGTATTAACAAAGGCTTCATTTCCCATATCCAGTGCTGCTCTTGCCGCAGCTACTACAGTAGCATATCCCATTCCAAATGGATTCTGGACAATCAATCCTTCAATCCTTCCATCAGACAAGGCTTTCTTCTCTTCTTCGTCTGCATCAAACCCAACGACCATGACATCATCTGCTTCTGCTCGTTCAAGTCCGGCAATTGCCTTTTTCACTGTCGGCGCATTCGATGCAAAACAGCCCTTGATGTCTGGATGCTTTGCCAGAACATAATCTATCACATCTTCTTCTGTGATATCCGCAGGCGCAATCTGTACATCTGACTCCGCTTCCGCACTCTCTTCGTCTATCTGATATGTTCCCGCATTGATTTCATCTGCAACTATTTTCTGCATGTCTTCTAACTGATCCAGATGATACGATTCTACAATTGTAATATTAGGATGATTATTCTGAATCTCTTCTCTAAATGCATTTTCACGATCCAACGAAGTCTTGGATTTGGAATCATTTACAAACAGGATAATTTCTCCTGAATCACCAATCAATTTCGCAAGTTTCGTTGCTGCTTCACGAGCTGCCGCCGCATTATCCGTAGATACGGTTGCCATCAGTCCCTGATAAGCACTTCCAGAATCATATGCCACAACCGGAATATCATTCTCAGCAGCCAGATCAAACTGCACCTCACATGCATTTGCATCTGTAATGGAGATTCCCACCGCGATCGGATATCTTGCAAGCTCTTCATCAAGGATATTCACCTGTTCATCCACATTATCTTCCGTCTCCGGAGCGCTGTAAGTAACCTTCACTTTATCCTTGCCTTCATAACCCAGATAGTCATTGATATCAGCCGCTGCCTGGTCAACACCTCTTTTTACTTCGTTCCAGTACTGCCCTTCCTCAGCTTTCCCGATAATTGAAATATAGGAACCTGCTTCCAGATGAAGTCCCTCCACATTATCATATGCAGATGGCTCTATCTGATCCAGCTTCCCCTGGTATTCCTTCTCTTCCACCTGCTGCTTATTATCAGAAGATTCTGGTTCCTTATTCTCACTACTCTCGGGAGCAGCACATGCACATGCCAGCATCGCCACACATAGCATAACCGCTAAGACACTACTACTTTTTTTCATGACCTATTCCCTCCTGTTAATCATTATTCAAAACTCACTCAAAAAGCATCTGTTCAGTCTAACAAAAACCACTATACACCAAAAACGTGAAAAATTGTTGAAAATTTTCTTAATTTTTTACAAAAAATTGACAAGGGACAGGGTAATTTGAATTGGGGACAGGGAAAATCGAATCTGGGACGGAGGAAAACGAAAAAACCCCCGTCCCCTCTTGTATATTTTCCCCTTTTGTATTATGATATGGGTAGACTAAATTTGGATTTATGTCTATTTATATCAAAAAAGGAGGTACATATTATGGCACACGTAATTAGTGATGAATGTGTAAGCTGTGGATCTTGCGAAGCTCAGTGTCCAGTTGGAGCTATCGCTCAGGGAGCAGATCATTATGAAATCGATGCTGACGCTTGTGTTGATTGTGGCGCATGTGCAGCTCAATGTCCAGTTGGAGCTATTTCTGAAGGCTAATCACCGGATTCATATGAGAACAAGAATTCAAAAAGGCATTGCATGTTTTGATATATGCAATGTCTTTTTTTCATAGATGACAGCTTTTTACTTGTTTCGCAGATAATCCATGCTATGATATAGTCGCCCAGAAGGAGAATATGATAAGGGGGTATAAGCTTATGGGTAGTAACGCGTTAGAACAATTAAAAAGGGAGACGAAAGATGATGCCAAACTCTACGGCTGTATAAAAGAACTATATGAGCAGGGTGTTCCATTTTCTGAACTGAAAGCACTGATTCCAGACATCCGCCGCACAAGAGAGCAATTACAGATCAAGAGGATGCTTGAGAATAACAATGAAGTTCTTCTGTCTATGATCAGTAAGGAAATGTCTTTTCTTCTGGATGCCAAGGAACGCCAGGAAGAAGAAGAATTCAAAAAACTGGACCAGCTGATCCGCCAGCAACAATCCTTTCGGAAATCTGCGGCGGAAGCTGGTCCCGTAAAAAAACTCAGGAAATTATTCCTTCCTGCTTAAGTTCGCGAACTTCGTGTATTCGCCGAGCCAAGCCAGATTAACGGTCCCTATCGGGCCGTTTCTTTGTTTTGCGATAATAATCTCAGCCTGTTTCTTAAATTCGGAGTCTTTATTATAGTACTCATCACGATAAATGAACATTACCACGTCGGCATCCTGTTCGATCGCACCAGACTCACGTAAATCCGAAAGCATCGGTCGCTTATCCGGACGGCTCTCTACTGCACGGCTAAGCTGCGACAATGCAATTACCGGAACATTCAGCTCTCTCGCCAGTCCTTTTAATGAACGTGAGATCTCCGAGATCTCCTGTTGTCTGGATTCAGAACTCTTTCCTACACTTCCGGTCATCAACTGCAAATAGTCGATAATGACTACATCCAGCCCTTGTTCTAATTTGTATTTTCTACACTTAGAACGCAATTCAGATATAGAGATTCCAGGGGTATCATCAATGATCAGATGGGACTGTCCGATAATCCCGGCTCCTTCAATTAATTTCTCCCAATCAGAATCTTTCATATTACCGCTTCGGATTGCCTGCGCATCCACTTGCGATTCCAGCGAGAACAGTCGGTTCACCAACTGTTCTTTTGACATCTCCAAACTGAAGATTGCCACACTCTTATCTTTCTTAAATGCAATATACTGTGCAATATTCAAGACAAATGCAGTCTTACCCATAGATGGACGAGCCGCAACCAGAATCAGATCGGAAGGCTGCAATCCTGACAGCTTATAATCCAGGTCGATAAACCCTGTCGGAATTCCAGTTACTGTTCCTTTTGTCTTCGAAGCTTTCTCAATTCGTTCCAGCGCATTCAGTACAACTTGCTTAATTGGCACAAAATCACTGGTATTTCGCTTTTGTAATAATTCAAACACGGATTTCTCCGTTTTTTCCAGCACTTCCTCCAGAGATTCCTTCCCCGCATAACAGATATTCGCAATCTCTTCATTTAGCTTGATCAGCTTTCTCATCACAGACTTATCAGCCACAATCTGTGCATAGTATTTTACATTCGCAGAAGTAGGGACCGCTGTCACCAGATCTCTTACGAACTCCAGACTTGCAATCTCGGCCGGGACATCCTTTTCCTTCAACCTTTCCTGGAGCGTAATCAGATCTACGGGCTTTCCTTCATTAAACAATTCCACCATCGCATCAAAGATCACTCCGTATGCACTTTGGTAGAAATCATTTCCACTGATAATCTCTGACGCAGTCGTAATGGCATCCCGATCCATCAGCATCGCACCTACGACCGATTGTTCCGCTTCAACACTGTGGGGCATCACTCTTTTAATGAGAGCCTCTTCCATGCCTGCTTCCTCCTAAGCCTCTTCCGTTACGATTACCTTCAGATCCACAGTAACCTTCGGATGCAGTTTCACCGGCACTGTATGGGTACCCAGAGTCTTAATTGCATCTTTTAACTGCACTTTCTTCTTATCAACATCCAGTCCCATCTGAGCCTTCACCTCTGTTGCAATCTCTTTCGACGCAATAGAACCAAATGCCTTGCCGCCTTCGCCAGTCTTGATAGACACTTCAATCTGACCAGATTCAATCTTCTTACCCAATTCTACAGCAGCTTCATACTGTTCCTGAGCAATCTTATCTTCATTTGCTTTCTTTAACTTCAGATCATTCAGATTCTTGCTGTTCGCCTCTACACCTTTCTTTTTCTTCAAGATAAAGTTTCTTGCGTATCCATCGCTCACCTCAACGATCTCACCTTTTTTTCCAAGAGATTTTACGTCTTCTGTCAATATTACTTTCATTCTAGATATCTCCTCCTTCTATCATCTCATCAATCACCTGTTTCAGACAAGCAACCGCTTCATCCATATCTGTGTGATTGAACTGTGCGCCTGACGCATTCATATGACCGCCTCCGCCGAGACGTTCCATGATTATCTGCACATTGACCTCATCAATGGAACGTGCACTGATATAAATTCTTCCATTGTATTCTGTCAGCACAAACGAAGCCTTAATCTCATTAATATCCAACAGTTCATTGGCCGCCTGTGCCCCAATGATCGTCGGACTCTCAATATGAAGATTCTCCCCTCTTGCGATTGCGAATTTTTCACGGTAAACCTTCGCACTGCTGATAATCTCAGCTTTCGCACGATAAGATTCCATATCATCCCGGAACATCTTACGAACCAATGTGATATCCGCACCACATCTTCTCAAGAATGCTGCCGCTTCAAACGTCCGGACACCTGTACGATTCACAAAATTATTGGTATCAATCATAATTCCAGCATAAAGGCTGCTAGCCTCAAGTTTTGGAATCTTAATATCATCCACAATATACTGCAATACTTCTGATACCATCTCACAGGCAGAAGAAGCATAAGGCTCAATATATGACAACAATGCATTATCAATATTATCGCTGCTCTGTCTGTGATGGTCAAGTACCACAATGGTCTTTGTCTTTTTCAGCAGTTCCTCACACTCTGTCATCTGAGGACGGTTCGTATCCACAACTACGACCATGGAATTCTCATCTGCCATATCAATCGCCTGTGAAGACTTCAAGAATAAATCATCCGGATAATTCGGATCTTTCTCATAGCTTTCATACAATGGACGTAATGATGCAGACACTTCGTTAATGACGATATACGCCTTCTTCTCCAAGGCTGCTGCCGCACGACAGATTCCCATAGCTGCCCCAAATGCATCCACATCCGTCAGCTTATGTCCCATTACAAAGATCTTATCCTTAACCGTCATAAATTCACGAAGCGCCTCTGCCTTCACTCTGGCTTTCACCCGTGTATTCTTGGATGTCTGCTCCCGCTTTCCTCCATAATAAGTAATACCATGGCAATCCTTGATGACCGCCTGATCACCGCCACGTGCAAGTGCCAGATCAATCGCTACACGCGCATAGTTGTAACTCTGTGAATAGGAATCCTTGCTAAGCCCCAGACCAATACTCAGCGTAGCCGGTATTCCATTTCCGATATTGACAGATTTGACATCTTCCAACAGCGAAAACTTATCTGCCTCAAGCTGCTTAAAATATTGCTTCTGAATCACGATAAAATACTTATCATTCTCCATCTTGCGAACGATTCCATTAACCTTCGCAATATACTGATTAATCTTCCTGTCTACCAATGCAATCAACAGAGACTGTCTGACTTCCTCCACGCTGTTAATGACCTCATCATAATTATCAATGTAGATCAGCCCGGCAATCAAACGCTGCTCTTCATTCGCCTTGATTGATGCATTAAGTTCCGTAACATCCTGCAGATATACTGCAATAAAATATTCTTTCTCCTCTGGCATCTGCAGCAATTGTTCGGTATCGCTGAATCCCTCCACAGACACCTTACGAAGTTCTGCTTTATACTCACGATCTCCGTAATAGACATCCATCTCCACTTTGTCGTTGACCTTTTTCGGGAAAATACTCTTATTCAGCTCCGGCATATAGCGGCTGATATACGCTTCACCTTTCAGCTTCTCTCCCAGCACTTTCTCAAACTGATCATTCATCCAGATTGCCTTTCCATCATCCAAAAGAATGGCATACGGCACAGCAAGCTCCTTCAAAAGTGTGTTCTGCACGATTCCATATTGAGCAGCAAATTCAACCAGATCCTTCATGATAATCGATTTGCTGTAAATATACAGGATTCCTACCATGATAATATAGATCAGGACAAAGGCGCACATCAATAACCCGACACGTCGATCGATCACTGCGACCCAGATATTCATGATCACCAAAAGAATCGCCATGATTGCAGGCCATTGAATATATAATTTCAACTGCCCCTTTAACTGAATTTTTTCTTTTTCTTTCTTTTCCAACATAACCATTCCCTCAATAATTACCAAGAACTCAACGTATGGAGACATTATACCACTTTCTTTTATAAAAAGGAAGACATTAGTTAGGGACAGGCTCTTTCCAGAACCTGTCCCCTATACACTTTTATCTTCTGTTTTCCTCAGTCTCCCTAACTGTTGTAACCATTTGGATTCTGTGACTGCCATCTCCAGGTGTCCTCGCACATCTCTTCCAGTCCGCGTTCTGCCTTCCATCCCAGAACTTTTGCCGCTTTATCTGGTGCCGCATAACACATGGCAATATCGCCTTCTCTTCTTGGTTTGATCTCATACGGTATCTCTTTTCCACAGGCCTTACCAAATGCCTTCACCATATCCAATACAGAGTATCCCGTTCCGGTTCCCAGGTTGATAATATCAAGCCCTGGATTCGTAAAGATATACTTGATTGCTTTGACATGGCCGATTGCAAGATCTACCACATGAATATAATCACGCACTCCGGTTCCGTCCGGTGTATCGTAATCATCTCCAAATACTCCTAATTTTTCCAGTTTTCCAACTGCGACCTGTGAGATATATGGCATCAGGTTATTCGGTATTCCCTTCGGATCTTCTCCGATTCGTCCACTCTTGTGTGCACCTACCGGGTTAAAATAGCGTAACAGGATGACATTCCACTCAGGATGTGCTTTCTGAAGATCCGTCATGATCTGTTCCATCATAGACTTTGTCCATCCATAAGGATTGGTACACTGTCCCTTTGGACATTCTTCTGTAATCGGAATCTGCTCTGGACTTCCATAGACCGTCGCAGATGAACTAAACACAATATTTTTAACACCGACTTTATCCATTACCTCCATCAAGGTCAAAGTTCCCGTAATATTATTATTGTAGTATTCCAACGGCTTTCTGACGGATTCCCCAACCGCTTTCAATGCCGCACAATGGATGACCGCATCCACCTTTTCTGTTTCGAACATCTCTTCCAGAGCTTTTGCATCCAGCACATCACCTTCATAAAAGCGGATTTCTTTTCCAGTCAGTTCTTCCACTCTTCTCAAAGATTCTCTGGAAGAATTGCAGAGATTATCGTAAACCACGACCTCATAGCCTTCGTTCAGAAGTTCCAGTGCCGTATGACTTCCAATATATCCCGCTCCGCCTGTAATCAATATCTTTGCCATCGCTTTTGCCTCCTAGCAGTTACTATATTTTTTTACAATTTCCTGCATGGTATCCCATTTCTGTTCCATATCTTCGACCAGCTTGAACTGTGTCCTGCATCGGTCAAGATTCTGTCCCTCGCGGTGAATCTTAAAATAATTATCCCCCTGAAGATAATCCGTAAGAAAACGCATTCCACACTCAAAGGTCATAGACTTTGCGCCCATCGGCATCAGTTCAATCTCTCTGGCAGTCAGTTTTCCCGCACAGCCTTCGATAAATCCCTTCGCATACAGATCAAACAACTCCATGCTGCAGGATACTTTATCCAGATCCCGCTCATCTTCTGCTGCGGTACTTGCTCCAAAACGGATAGAGTCCCCAAAATCATTCATTGCCAGCCCCGGCATAACTGTATCCAGGTCAATGACACAGATTCCTCTTCCCGTCTTATTGTCAATCATAATGTTATTCAATTTTGTATCGTTATGCGTAACTCGAAGCGGAAGCTCTCCTTTTTCCAGAAGATCTGTGAAATAATCCGCAATATTCTCCCGATCCAATACGAACTGAATCTCTTTTTGAACCTGCGATGCTCTTCCCATTACATCCTCTTCTACCGCTTTTTTGAACACTGCAAACCTGGCCTTGGTATTATGAAAACCTTTGATCGTCTCATGAAGTGTCTCAGCCGGATAGTCTGCCAAAAGTCTTTGAAAATTACCAAATGCTACAGCACTCTGATAAAAATGCTCTGGTTTTTCTACCTGGTCATAACTGGTAGCATCTGTAATAAATTTATAAGAGCGCCAGTAATCCCCTTGCGAATCCAGATAATATGGTTTTCCATCTACCGCCGGAATCACATTCAGTGTCTCACGCTCAGGATCCCCTCCATTTTCAATAATCTTCTTACGAAGATACGATGTGACTCCCATGATGTTTTCCATCAGTTCTACTGGATTCGAAAATACATCTTTATTCATTCTCTGAAGAATGACATTGATGCATCCCATCTCCGCTATCTCAAATTTCAGCAGAAATGTATCATTGATATGTCCACTTCCATAGGGGCCTTCTTCTATCAAAATTCCCTCAAATTGGAAATTCGCGATTGCTTCATCTTTTTGCTTTTGTGTCAACAAAGCCATTATGCTTCCTCCCACAGATGCTCTGGATAGAGACCATCTTCTTTCATCTTCTTAATTGCAGCAACAACGACCGGTTTATCCTCTTTATACGTAACGCCATACCATTTGTCTGCTGACTTCAGCACTGCTACCGTTGCCTGATCTGCTTCCAGCAGATTACTTACGACTGTCGGCAGAAAATATTCACATTTCATCGGATTAGTCTTCAGGCCTTCCTCCAGAAATGCCGGGAATCCATCTTTGATTTCTTTCAATATACTCTTAGTAAATCCCCACATATTCATAGATACTGTCGTATCCGCCGGCACTTCGGTCCATGTCTTCCCATCGTCTTCTGTATATGCAATGCCGCCTTCGCGCTTTTCGATTCTTGTTCTTTCGTGAATAGCGACCAGTTCTCCGTTCTCATTCATATCACAGACGCCGCGTGCAACATGCCCATTGTCAGTCACAGTATTGCCAAGCTGATATCCTACCATCGTATAACGATATTTGTCATCATCCTGATGAGTAGCCAGATAATCATAAATCAATCGGAATGCTTCCTGCCCATAATAATCGTCTGCATTGATTACTGCAAATGGTCCGTCAATCTGATCAATACAGCTAAGTACAGCGTGTGCAGTTCCCCACGGCTTCACACGTCCTTCTGGCACTTCATACCCTTCCGGGATATTCTGAAGTTCCTGGAATGCATAAGAAACTTCCATGTATTTTGACATACGATCCCCCACCGCTTCTCTAAAGTCTGCTTCATTTTCCCTCTTAATAATGAAGATTACTTTCTCAAATCCTGCCTGTTTTGCATCGTACATGGAAAAGTCCATGATAATATGTCCTTCTTCATCTACTGGGTCAATTTGCTTTAATCCGCCATAGCGGCTTCCCATTCCTGCCGCCATAATGACTAATACTGGTTTGTTCATCGTTATCCCTCCAAGTTCTATCATTTATTTGTGCTTCAACAATCAAACGCCTAACCTTTAATACCTCCGGTAACACCACCGATGATCTTTTCTGACAAGAAGATATATAAGATAAATGTCGGAAGGAATACTATGATAACTGCCGCAAACATACCTGCCCAGTTTCCTGTGTACTGCATAGATTGCAGCATTCCGTACAGACCTACGGCTACTGGACGCAGCGCATCGTTATTTGCGAAGATCAATGACAAGAAGTATTCATTCCAGATATTAATAAAGTTGAAAATTGTCACGGTCACGATTCCAGACTGAGCCATCGGGAACATAATCTTCCAGAAGGTCTTTGCCGGAGGACATCCATCTATTGCCGCTGCCTCTTCATATGTACGTGACAGATTGGCAAAGAATGTCAACAGGAAAATCGTAGTATATGGGATATTAATTCCGATATACAGGAAGATCAGTGTTACCTTGCTAGCTGCAACATTATTCAAAATTCCCAGGTTGGCTACTACACTAAACAGTGGCAATACGATCATGGTAATCGGGATTCCCATTGCAGATACAAAACTCGTCTGAATGATTTTATTTCCCAAGAACGTAAATCTTGCCAGTACATATGCTGCCGGCGCACAGATTAAAATCAAGAGCGCACAGGATACCAGGGAATATAACAACGAGTTCATAAAGAATGTTGCAACACCACCAGAGC
Organism: Faecalicatena contorta; assembly: GCF_021531895.1. Classification (GTDB taxonomy): domain Bacteria; phylum Bacillota; class Clostridia; order Lachnospirales; family Lachnospiraceae; genus JAFBIX01. Next base: position 20,797 of record NZ_JAFBIX010000016.1, read on the forward strand.
CCCACGCCTGCACATAGTTTTCAAAATGCAGTCCTGTTGGGAACTTCAAAGCATTACCTGCAAATATATCAGATGTTGTAGACAAGCTTGCTGCCAGAATCCACCCCAAAAGCATAAACGTAAAGATGATCCACAAGATGATGATAATATATCCAGGAGCCAGCTTCAATTCTTTTTTCCAATTTATTTTATCTCTTACTTTTCTTTCTTTTGCTTTCGCCATAATTGCTCCTCCTTTCTAGAATTCCAGATCATCATCTTTGATCAGTTTATTACAGATTGTAAATATGATAACAACACATAAGCAAAGGATGATACCAATTGCTGCGCCATAGCCTGCGTTACGCTCAGTTACCGCATTTCCGGCTCCGAATGTATGCATGTACATGTACTGAACAGGAACAATAGTAGCTTTATCTGCAGTAACCGTTGAGAACAACTGTGACCATACGAAGAATGCTGCTGAACTTACGGACCACATGGTAATATTTGTTTTAAATACTCCCTTTAATAACGGAACCGTCATATAACGGAACTGATGAATCTTATTTGCTCCGTCAATCGTTGCCGCTTCATACAGATCTGGACTGATTCTTTCAATTCCACTCATCCAGATCAACATATGATATCCAATCATACCAAAGCAATATGCGAACAGTAATGCCCAGAATTTATGATTGGTATCCAGCCACGGTGTGTCAGCCAGTTTATGCAGGCCGATCGCATCCAGGAATGTTTTCAAAAGACCGAATTTAGAACTGTATACATATTGAATCCACATGGTTGCAAGTGCTACTGCACTGACAATGTTCGGAAGATAGATCACAGCTCGGAAGAACTTCTTTCCGTGGATTCCACTCGTAAGGATTACTGCGAAAAGCAGAGATACCGCCAACACAAGTGCTCCTCCGATTGCCCAGATCTTAAAGATGTTAAACATTGCTGTTTTAAATATTGCTGTCATGAACAGTTTTTGGTAATTCTGTAATCCTACAAACGTCCAATACTCTGTAGCATCCGTAACAGATTCAATCTTGTACAGACTCATCATAATCGTACGCATGATCGGATACAGAAATACAACGAGGAAGATGATGACTGCAGGTGCAAGAAAACCAACGATCATTTTCTTATTCTTCTTCATTGATTATGCCTCCTTTTTCTTTACAAAATATGGCGGCAGCGTTGTATACCGCCCTGCCGCCATATTCAAATCCCCGCCTGATCTGGCAAGGTAGTTACCAGATATTATTGACCAGCTGCCTCTTTCATAGCTTTTACAAATCCAGCTGCATCAATCTCTCCACCAGCAAGTTTCAGAGTATTCTCCTGAAGTACAGGTGTAAGGTCGTTGTTATTCTCAACACCAGCTGCCCAGTCATAGTATGTTGTTGTAGCATCAAAGCCACCTTTTACTTCTGCAAGCTCTGTCGGCCATGCATCACTGTTAGCCTTATCTGTTGGGATACACAGAGCTTCTTCTGTCATCTTCTTGTCGAAATCACCTGTTGTGATGTATGTAATCAGTTCAAATGCCTGATCAGCCATCTTAGAATCTTTGTTAATAGCGAATACCTGATTTGCAATGTTGTTAGCTGTATTGTCATCTGTTCCGCCTTCTACTGATGGATAGTTGAAGTATCCCCACTCAAGATCTTCTGCTACAGAAGCTTTTGCTTCGTTTGGAAGCCAGGATCCGCAGATAACGATTGCAGCTTCACCAGGAGCGAATTCCTGATTCTGTCCTGCTGGGTATTTGTTTGTTGCGATATTCTCTGAGAAGTATCCTTTGTCTGCAAAATCAGCAAAGCTTTCTGCTGCTGCAAGAACTCTATCATCATCCCATGTTACAGCTTCGCCGTTCACTTCTTCGCCCATAACCAGAGATTTTACTCCGTCCTGTCCGATGTATCTTGCAAGATGATATCCGATGAAAGATGTCATATATGCATCATCAGCAGTGATTGGTGTGATACCAGCATCTTTTAATTTTGCACAAGCGGCATCCAGTTCTTCCCATGTTGTTGGTGTAGCTTCGATTCCAGCTTCGTTGAACAATGTCTTGTTGTAGAAGAAACCGAAGATTGATGGCTGATATGGGATAGAGTGTAAGGTATCATCTCCATCATGTGTCTGTCCATATGCGTTACGTGCGATTGCGAACAGTGTCTCATTGCCATGCTCTGCTTCGTAATCTGCTGCCAGATCTTCCAAATCTAATAAGTATTTTCCCCAAGAACCATTTACACGGTTAACATCCTCATCAAATACATCGATCTGCTGTTTTGCATCCAGTGCCGGCTGAAGTCCTTCACGCTGTCCGGTACGTCCCTTGAACTGAACATCAACTTCAACACCAGTGTCTTCTGTATACTTGGCAATTGCATCTTTGATAACTTTTGCCTGTGGTTCATCTTCGCTCCACATAGACCAGTATACAAGTTTGTCTCCACCTTTGCTGTCGCCGCTGTCGCTATCTGATTTGCTTCCGCAGCCTACAGCCATTGTTGCTACCATTGCCACGCACAACAGTATGCTTACAATTTTCTTTTTCATACACTTTACCTCCTATAAAGTTTGTTTTTTGGCTTGTATGTATTGTATTACAACATTGCACAAATATCTTTATCCTATATTGTTCTTAATTTGCACTATCTGCATTTTTGTTTTGATTTTTCACAAAAAATAGGGTATTATATTGTTAAGAATACACAAAATCGTTGTTTTAGAATTAGCAAAATTGACAAAAAGGGGGAAATGTCACTTGGGCTACAAAGGAACGGTTCTGAAGAACTCTATCACAATCAATAAGATATACAGTATTCACTATTTTGAGTACATGAGCGATTTTTCTTTTGAAGGAGAATCCCATAACTTCTGGGAATTTATCTGCGTTGACAAAGGTGAAGTCGGCGTAACTGCAGGCAAGACATTTACCATATTAAAGAAGGGAGATGTTGCTTTTCACCAGCCCAACGAATTCCACAATGTACAGGCGACCGGAACAATTGCGCCTAATCTTGTAGTCATCTCTTTCCAGTGCGATGATGAAGCCATGCGTTTCTTTAAAAAGCGGATTCTTCGAATCGATGAGATGGAACGCAACCTTCTTGCAGACATTATTATCGAAGCAAGACACTGTTTTGACTGCCGTCTGGATGACCCTTATCTTCAGAATATGCCACAAAAGGAACCGGAAATGTTCGGGGCAGAACAACTCATCTGTCTGTATCTGGAGCATTTCCTGATTCACCTGATCCGAAGGTATTCTAACCCGATTGTCCTTAGGAAGCGGCCGGCACGAATCGAGACTCCTAAGAGCACCAAGCAGAAGAGCGACACCGAGATCTTCAATCGTGTAGTTGATTATCTGGAGAATCACATCAGCGCACCGGTCACCATTGAACAGATCTGCAAGGACAATCTTATCGGACGTTCCCAGCTTCAGAAGATCTTCAAAGAGCGCTGTAACCTCGGCATCATAGAATATTTTTCTCTCATGAAGGTCAATGCTGCCAAGGAAATGATCCGGACCAACCGGATGAACTTTACACAGATCTCCGAGCAGCTTGGATATTCTTCGATACACTATTTTTCCAGACAATTCAAAAAAGTAACGGGAATGACACCTTCCGAATATGCTTCTTCAATCAAAGCAATGGCCGACGGAAGTTTCGAACCATAGAGAAATTTACTTTTAGAACAAAAATGAGGACACCATCGTCCTCATTTTTATTCTATATTATTTTAGAATTTCAGCTGTACACTACCGCGGAATCTTAGAAAGCGCTGCCTCATCGCCCACCAAAGTCACATCATTATGCATCTGAAGGATGGATGCCGGAACAGCCGGTGTCACCGGTCCAAAGAATGCCTTTGCCACGATATCTGCCTTATCCTCGCCGCTTACAATTACCAGGATCTTCTTTGCCTGCATGATCGTTTTGATTCCCATAGTATAAGCCTGCTTCGGAACATCATCTGCAGAAGCAAAGAAGCGCTTGTTTGCCTCGATGGTTCTCTCCTGAAGATCAACACAATGAGTCTCCTTCTCAAATGCCTCTCCCGGCTCATTGAATCCGATATGCCCATTATGTCCCAGTCCAAGAAGCTGAAGATCCACCCCACCAAGAGAATGAATCAGGCTCTCATATCTGGCACACTCTTTTTCACTGTTTGGCTCCATTCCATTTGGAAGATGTGTATTCTCAGGATTGATATTGACCTGATCAAACAGATTCTGGTGCATAAAGTAATAATAGCTCTGGTCATTCGTTCTTGGAAGGCCCTTATATTCGTCCAGGTTCACAGTTGTCACATCAGAGAAATCCAGATCTCCCTTTTTGTACCACTCAATTAACTGCTGGTAGGTCCCAATCGGTGTGGAACCTGTTGCCAGTCCCAATACACAGTTTGGTTTCATGATTACCTGTGCAGAGATAATGTTTGCCGCCTTTCTGCTCATATCCTTGTAATCGGTTGCTTTGTAGATTTGCATAATCTTTTCCTCCTCAACATATTTCTACCCTTAAATTATTACCCAATTCCTATCTTTTTTGTGAATCCACAATCTTTGCCGTCCCAAAAAATTCCGGCATATGAAAACTGGGAATCTCCGACAGAATCGGAAAACACGAAGCATAGTGTTCCATTTCCTTCGCTTCTGATATCTTATAAAAGTTGCAAGTAAATTCGCTGCCTACTTTCAATTCCAATGGTCCATAGATCTTCTCCAATATTCCAATCGGAATACGAAGACTCATACTCCACTTATCCGCATCGATCTGCGCCTTGCAATCGAAAGAATCCATCTCTTCTTTCGCAAAGTATGTCCGGTATGTACGCCTGGTTCCGTATGCTGCCAGCAAAGCGCCATTCGCATTCACTTCAAAATTCAAGTAAATCGGTGGCACCATTCTTTCCTTAGCCGCTTCAAATTCAAAGAACGCTTCCAGCGCACTGTCCCGATACACAGGATCCAATGCATTCGTATAAGTACGAAGCGGATCCGCCTCTTCACACACCATCTTCAGATAAAAGCCTTCCCCTGGCACAAATCCAAGATATCCGTACGTATCAGGAATCTTCTTCGTTCCCCACAGAAGATATTCCACACGAAAAGGTTCCACCCGCTCCAGTTCCTTGGCATTTCTGATTACACTAACCTCCATAGACAATATCCTTGCCACTCCTTTTATAAAATATTGTTGCTCACCACACGCTGTACTCCTAAAATTAATCTATCAAAAAAAGAATATGAAAACAAGATTGTGCAAATGCAAAGACCCGAATGTGCAAAAAAAGTCAACAATCGTGCTATTGAAAACTAAAGGGTTATTTCATATACTCATCTTATATCAGCAGGGATGGGGAGGGGACGGGGGAAAACTCATTTTCCCCCGTCCCAAATTAAAATCACCCTGTCCCCGATAGGAGGGTATTATGTCTAAAACAAAGGGAAGGGTCACTTTACCAAGTGAATCTAATTTTTTGAACGAAACGAAGGAGATGCTGGAACGCTGGGGAGCCGATGCACTCCGTGACAGTGACGGCACAAAGCTTGACGATGAGATCAAGTCTTTGGATGCTAAGATCTATACGACTTATTTTGTCGCAAGAGGACACAATGAATTTGCAGAAAAACATATGGATGAATGCCAGCAGATGCTTCTGATGTCGAAACACAATCTGGCAACAGATTCTTCTGTTACGATTGATTTTCTGGACGGTTATTATCGCGAACAAGTAATCGCAGATTATATTCACGATCCTAAGAAATGGTGGGAGGTCATTGACCGTACTACGGGAGAAGTTGTACCTGTAGACTGCTGGACCATTGATGAGAAAAACGATCTGGTCACCATCAACAATGCCATTCCATTCCATGAATATACGGTATCCTTTTTCGTATATGCCATCTGGGATCCGACGCAGATGTACAACCACATCACCAACAACTGGGGGGATAAGCCGCATGAGATTCCATTTGATGTACGCCAGGTCAATTCTGGAGCTTTTGCCAAGGATTATCTGAAGCAGTGGTTAATCGACAACCCGGACACCGATGTCGTGCGATTTACTACGTTCTTCTATCACTTTACATTGGTATTTAACGCACAGGCTAAGGAAAAGTTTGTAGACTGGTTCGGCTATGGTGCGACTGTATCCATCAAGGCTCTGGAAGAATTCGAACAGGAATATGGCTATGCTTTAAGACCGGAAGATATCGTGGACAATGGTTACTACAACTCTACATTCCGCGTTCCAACGAAAGCTTACCGCGATTATATGGATTTCATCCAGCGTTTTGTTGCCAGAAAAGCAAAGGAACTGGTAGACATCACTCATGAAGCCGGCCGGGAGGCTATGATGTTCCTTGGTGACAACTGGATTGGAACAGAACCTTATGGTCCTTATTTTGAGGACATTGGTTTGGATGCAGTGGTAGGAAGTGTCGGCGGTGGTGCAACATTGCGTCTGATTTCTGATATTCCAGGTGTCAAATATACAGAAGGACGTTTCCTTCCTTATTTCTTCCCGGATACCTTCTATGAAGGAAATGACCCTTGTATCGAAGCCATCGACAACTGGCTCAGTGCAAGACGTGCATTGATGCGTAATCCGGTAGACCGCATCGGCTACGGCGGTTACTTAAGCCTGGCATATAAATTCCCGAAATTTGTAGATTATATCGAGAAGGTTACCGATGAATTCCGTCTGATTTATGACAACGTCAAGGGCAAGACGCCTTATTGCGGTCTGAAAGTTGCTATCCTGAATTCCTGGGGCAAGCTTCGTTCCTGGCAGACTTATATGGTAGCCCACGCTCTCTGGTACAAACAGACCTATTCTTACTTTGGCGTATTAGAATCCCTGAGCGGAGCTGCAGTAGATGTGGTTTTCTTAAGCTTTGATGATATTCGTGAAAATGGAGTTCCTTCCGACGTAGACGTCATCATCAACGCTGGTGATGCTATGACCGCGTTCTCCGGCGGCGAAGAATGGCTGGATGAGAAGCTTGTCACCGCCATTCGTAAATGGGTCTATGAAGGCGGCGGTTTTATCGGAATCGGCGATCCAACTGCTGTACATCACGGCGGACGTTACTTCCAGCTTGCAGACATTCTCGGTGTAGACAAGGAACTGGGATACACCCTGTCTACGGATAAATATTTTACGCAGGCACAAGATCATCACTTCATCATTGAAGACCGAACTGCAGATTATGATTTTGGCGAAAGCAAGCATGATATCTACGCATTGTCTGACCGCACAGAGATTATCGAATACTCCAATCATGAGGTACACCTTGCGGCCAACACCTACGGCAAGGGGCGCGGAGTATATATTGCAGGACTTCCTTACAGTTACGAAAACACACGTCTTCTCATGCGCGCTATGTATTATGCCGCTCATAAAGAAGATACTTTCCACGTATGGTATGCAGATAATCTGAATTGTGAGGTAAATGCCTACCCAGAAAGTGGAAAATATGCTATACTTAATAATTCAAACGAGACACAGACTACAAAGTTTTATGATGGAGAGGGCAATTGCGAGACCATCACTCTCGAACCTTGTGAGATTCTGTGGCGTTAAACAAGAATTCACACGAAGGGAGTTTATCCCATTATGGTTCAAAACATTAAGATGGAGGAGATTGTTCACCAGGACAATCTCCCCGCCAAAATTATACTACAGACCCTGGCCGGCGACACATCCCGCGTACCTCCTCATTGGCACAAAGACATCGAATTGAATCTCGTTCAGGCCGGGACATCTATTTCTATCGTAGATGGAAGACAGAGTATTCTATCACCCAACGACATCAATATCATTAACAGCAAAAAAATTCATTACGGTGATATTCTGGAGGATTCTGGTTTTATAAAATTAATCACGATCCAATGGGATTACGACTTCTTTCTTCGATACTGCCCGGACTTTCCTCAATATCAATTCTCCCTGGATAACCGCGAATGGATCAAGCCTAAGCTTCGAGAGCTAATCCTGAAAATCGCCGACTTGCACCAGTCCAGAATTCCTTATTCTGAGATGAAGATACACGCATTACTTCTGGAGGTCGGGAGCCTTTTATTGGAGCACTGTCTGGAAACCAATTCCTATTATCAGGATTACGACCTTGCCAGGAAGATCGAACAGATACAAGAATCCATCATATATATTGAAGGAAATTATTCCCGGCAGATCTCACTTGCAGAGATTGCTCACCACGTAAATATGTCACCTGCGTATTTTTCGAGGAAATTCAAACAATTCACCGGAATTAATTTCTACGAATGCCTGACTCTTCATCGAGTCCAAAAGGCAAGAGATGAATTATTAAATACCGATCAAACCATCACGGAAATCGCCTTTAACAATGGTTTTCCGAACGTAAAATCATTCATCGAATCCTTCAAAAAGATATACCATATAACACCTAAGCAATACCAAAAAGCCCATAAATGTTAATTTTGTGAGGCTTTTTTTATTTTTAAAAGCAAAATTTGACAACTTTTAAGCAACATAGGGAAATACACTCCATCACCTGTCTGATACAATAGAATCAGTCAGACATGTACATTATGACAGTTCAATAACAGGAGGTATATAGAATGGGAAAATGGAGATTAAGAATTGGTTATGGAGTGGCCGACCTTGCCTGCACTCTAATCTTCTCAATGGTGGCGTCTTATCTGATGATATTCTACACAGATGTATTTGGCATCAGTGCCGCTGTGGCCGGAACCATGATGTTCGCTACAAGAATTGCGGAAGGGTTTATGGATATTCTGGCAGGTCTGATCGTGGACCGCACCAACACACGATGGGGACGGAACCGCCCGTTTTTCTTGTTTGGCGCCATTCCGCTTGGGCTTATCACGATTGCCGTCTTCTATGCGCCCCCGCTTCAGGGAAACTGGAAGATTGTATATGCATTCGTATCCTATGTCATCCTAAGCTTTATCTATGCAATCGTAAATATCCCTCTCTCTTCGATTCTGCCGACTCTGACATCAGATTCGAAAGAGCGCACCGTTCTGGTTACCACACGAATGATATTTTCCATGATTGCCGCTACGATCATCACAACATTTACCACCCCGTTAGTCCGACATTTTGGAAATGATGATCCGGGGCGAGGATATCTGTCTACCATTACCATCTATGCAACAATTGCAGTCATTCTGTTTTTCGTTACTTTTAAAAACACAGAAGAAAAGATCCAGCCTGCCGCCAAAGGAAAGAAATCCTCTGTGAAGAAGGATTTCCAGTCCTTGAACTCACAGTGTCTGGTCATGTTTTTATTCGGACTTTTGTACTTCTCCATGTTCAATATCCGAAGCACCTCAGTCATCTATTACTTTACCTATAATCTGGAGAAGATTGAGTTGATTCCGACAATTGGAATTCTAGGTACTTTCTCCGGCCTGCCCGTATTACTGCTTCTTCCATATATCACAGGAAAGATCGGGAAACGCAACGCTGTCATCACAGGTGCCGTCATCTATATCCTTGGCACTCTGACCATCTGGTTTGCTCAAAGTACTACCCCCATTCTGATGTGCGGTCTTGTGGCAACAGGATGCGGCATGTATCTGATTCAGGCTACATTTTTCACTATATGCCCAGATGTCATTGATTACTGTGAATACACCAGCGGACAGAGCATCGCAGGTATGATCACTGCCTGCTCCGGTTTCCTGTCCAATATTGCCATGGGCGCCAGCAGTTCCCTTCTTGGGCATCTGCTCAAAGCCGGCGGATACGTTGCCAATCAAAAACAGACAGCATCTGCTCTTAGGAGCATTCAGATAAGTTTTATCTGGGTTCCCATCACATTATGTCTTGCCATTATTGTGCTAATGCAATTCTATAAGTTAGACAGGCGGATGCCTGAAGTCCAGAAAGAACTTGCCAGACGCCGCGGCCTTTCAAAAAAAGCACCGGCTCAGATGCCAGATATTATAAAACAATAACAGAAGTATTTAAAAAAATCTAAAAGGAGTATCGTCATGAAAAAGAAATTAAAAATCGGTGTCGTGGGCGTAAGCTTCGGCATGGAATTTGTCGCAATCTATAAGAAACATCCCGATGTAGAATCTGTCGTCATTGCGGATACAGACGAAAGGTTATTAAAAATTGCACAGGAAAAATTCGGCTTTTGCGAAGAAGAATGCTTTACCGATATCCAGCCTATGCTGGATGATCCAGAAGTGGATGCCATCCACATCGTTACACCGCCCGCTACACATGCCGAATTATCCATTCGTGTTCTGAATGCAGGAAAGCACTGCGGATGTACCATTCCAATGGGGATGTCTCTGGATGAATTATATGCAGTTATTGAAGCCAGAAAAAAATCCGGAAAAAAGTATATGTTCTTGGAGACTACCGTCTTTGGAAGAGAATTCTTCTATGTGCAGGATATGTACCAAAAGGGAGAGTTGGGGAAAATCCAGTATATGAGCTGTGCACATTATCAGGACATGGAAGGCTGGCCATCCTACTGGGAAGGATATCCGCCGCTTATGCACCCGACCCATGCCATCGGCCCGTGCCTGATGCTTTTGAGAAAATATCCAAGTCATGTATATGCCAAAGGTTCCGGCAGAGTCAGAAACATCCTGAAAGAACGATACGGATGTCCGTTTGCATTTGAATCCGCAATGGTATCTCTGGAAGACAGCGATGTGACGATTGAACTGGAACGCTTTTTATATGGTGTTGCCAGAAGCTATTCTGAATGCTTTCGTGTATATGGCGAGAACAAGAGCTTCGAATGGCAGCAAACGGCCAATGAAGATCCGGTACTCTTTAGCCGGACCGGTGAATTACAGCAAGATATGATTGATCTGGATTCCGATCCTGAAAGATTCAACCGCGGCAGCGAGATCATCGAGCAGCGGATTAAGGTACCAGATTATGGATATCGACTTCCGAAAGAGATTGCTGGTTTCACGGCTGAAACTATATATAATGATGAGAATATGCACCTCTCTTTCAAACAGGGCGGAGGGCATGGCGGTTCCCACCCACATATGGTTCACGAATTCGTCAGATCCATTATCGAAGACCACAAGCCAATCGTAGATGATATCCTGGGCGCATATTGGACCGGCCTTGGAATCTGCGCCCACCAATCCGCAATGGAGGGCGGCAAAGTCATCGAGATTCCTGCATTCAAAAATTATAACAAATAAAAATTCTCCAACAAAAAAGCCTTCAAATACTATATTTCAGTACTTGAAGGCTTATTATCATATTATACAATTACACTAACAAAATTAGTCCTGTACGTATGGCATCAAAGCGATGTGACGTGCTCTCTTGATTGCTACAGTAAGAGCTCTCTGGTGCTTTGCGCAGTTTCCTGTAATTCTTCTTGGAAGAATTTTTCCTCTTTCAGAGATGTACTTTCTTAATTTTGCTACATCCTTGTAATCGATCTCGTTATTCTCTTTTCCACAGAATACACAAACTTTTTTTCTTCTACGTCCGCCGCCTCTTCTCTTGAAGCCGCCTTCTGGACGATTTCCTTTATCGTAAGCCATGTTAAACTCTCCTTTCATTCGGTTAATGAAGTTCTTCTTCCCAGGTTCGGCAGAACCTCGCCAAAGAAAAAGAACGGCTTTCTCACTAAGTTCAGCTTCGCTTCACTAAGTGTTCAATGCCTAGTTAAACGGTAATTCTTCGTCTATTCCATCTGGAATATTCATGAAGCCGTCGCCTGCATCAGATGCTGGTGCTGGTGCCGGTGTGGGAGCCGAACGAAAACTTCCGATATTCGCATCGCTTGCAGCCTTGCTCTCTGCAAATTCCTGCTCTTCTACTACAACCTCTGTTGTGTAGACTTTCACGCCATCTTTATTGGTATAACTTCCGGTCTGAATACGTCCACAGATCGTAACACGTAATCCCTGACGGTAATATCTCTCAGCATGTTCTGCCTGTCTTCCAAATGCAACACAATTGATGAAATCAGCGGTCGCCTCTCCATCACGTCTGAATCTACGATCAACAGCCAGTGTATATCTTGCGATTGCTAAAGGATTCTCTCCCTGTGAATATCTCACTTCAGGATCTCTTGTCAAGCGTCCCATCAAAATTACTTTATTCATATAATTACCTCTACTTCCTGCTTATGCTTCCTGTCTAACGCATAAATATCTGATAACGTTATCCATGATGCGAATTCTCTGTTCGATTTCGCCTGGAGTTGTAGCATCAGATTCGAAGTGGATGAAATAGTAGTATGCTTCTTTCATCTTCTGAATTTCGTAAGCTAATCTCTTCTTACCCCATTCATCGACGTCTGAGATCTGACCACCGAAACGTTCAACTAATGCTTTTACTTTTTCGATAACCTGTGCTCTCTCGTCATCTTCGATTTTTGCACTGACAACAACAGCTAATTCATATTTGTTCATGTCGTCTTGCACCTCCTTCTGGTCTTTTGGCCCCCGCTCAACTTATGTGGGAGCAAGGATTTCTGCCGCTTTCAGTCGGCAGTTTTATTGTATCACGGTTTACAATGATACCATATTCCAGTGCTTGTTTCAAGCCTTTTTCTTCAAATCTTTTGTATTTTTTTCTACTAATTTTCGCGCAATCATAATCTGATGCCCACATCCCATACATTTCAGTCGAAAATCTGCTCCTACCCGGAGGATCTCCCACTCTTTACTGCCACATGGATGCTGCTTTTTCATCGTAACAATATCTCCAACTTCATATATATATCTGTCATTCATCATTCTACTGATTTCTCCTCTTCTTTTACTCCACGAACCACGAATCGATGATTGTCACTGGCACTGGTGCAGGTTGACAATGTCACGATCGTATCTTCTGTCGTCACTTCAACTCCCGTATCATATGCTGCCACTTCCTTTGTCATAGTAAGGAATGTCTGATACTCCTCATCCGTATGAAATACTGTCAGATAAGTATCCGATGTATCTTCTACCACACCAACAGAATAGATGTGATATGTGATCTCTCTTCCATCCGGTGTATAGATGTAAAAATAGGGATTCGCCTCCCAGAATGACTTTTCTTCATAGTCCTGCAGATGTCGGAACATTGAGCCATCCTTCATACGATGTCCATAGATGATCGAGTTTCTGTCCGAAAAATCCGCCTGATTATCTACATTCAGAAAGATAGCGCCCAGGGTATTCTCATTTGCAGAAAATGTTTTCTTCAAATACGTGCTGTTATCATCTCCCTGTACGATGGGATAACTGATCTGGGAAGGCTCCGGTGAAAAACGTATCCATCCTATGGTATCTGGATTGATTGCAAGCAGTTCATCAAAATTCACTTTGAATCCCTCTTGTTCATCCTCTCCTTTTCCCGTCTCAACTGCCAAGTCTCTGATCTTATCATACTCACTTCTGCCATCATAATATCCCTTGCCAATCTTGAACAGCTGGAATGCGGACACACAGAACACAGCAATAGCGATTACCAGCACAATATTGGAAAGAATGCTTCCTTTTTTCTTTCTCTTTTTTCTTCCTCTGTGATACTTCTTCCTACTCATTACTTTTGCTCCATAATCTCTACAATAGTCTTCTCCGTCTGCACCATTCCTGGGGATGCGATCATTCCCATATGGCGCATCGTATCTTCAGGTGTCTTCCCATTGATGCCATGAATATTTTCAATACATACTCCCCGCAGTGCCATAGAGACAGCCCGAAATGCGGCATCTACTGCAACGACTCCCTTCATGGCACATCCATGATTACCACCATCACAGATCATACCGGTAAGTCCACTCGCCATATTCTGGATCACTCGTGTAATTACCGCTTCATCTCCTCCCTGCATATACGCAAGTCCACAGGCCATACCCGTTCCCGCCGCAATTCCACAGCCACAGAACGCAGACAATTTTCCAGAATACTCTTTGATATACATGGTAATCAGATAACTAAGTGCCGTCGCCCTAAGCAGGACATCTTCGGTCAGACCGCAGACCTCCTTATAAGCATAGAGCGGCATCGTTGCAATAATTCCATGGGCACCGCTTCCGGTAATACTCATGGCCGGCCGGCTAAGTCCGAGCACGCGGGCTTCAATAGCCCCGTTACACAGAAGCTGCGCCGTCTTAAGTACATCCGTTGATATCTTTTGATTGCCATTTTCCCGCAGAAGCTGTCGTGTAATCGTAGTTCGTTCTGACTGCATCCCTTCTTCCAGGAGTTCCAGATTCATTGCAAATGCCTCTTGGATAAAAGCTATCTCTTCCTGTGGCACCTGACGAATATATTCCAGAATCTCTTCTAATGAATACTGATGAATCATTGGTACATTTTCTTTCACTATATCATTCTCGTCTTGTGTATCTTCTGCCAGGCAGATAACCTCACCATTCTTCTCGATCCGCACAATATGCGTGTGGCTGTCCTTGATGTAAACTGTACAGCAATCCTTCGCCGTCTCTACCGTAGCATCAATGGTAATCTCTGAACCAATGTGATCCAACACTACCGTGACCTTGCCATCAGCTACCATCTGTGCAGCTGCCTCGTCATCCTTCGGTGTGATATCCGCCAGCGATTCCAGTCCTTTCTTCGCATCGGCTGCCACAGCTCCTAACGCTGCTGCATATAGATTGCCATATCTATTAGAATTAGGAATTCCACAAGTATATGCGTTCTTATACATTCCAGAATTCAATGCCACATGAACACGCTTCACTTCTCCCTGTACATAAGACTTCGCCGATGCAACTGCAAAAGCAATCGCCCCCGGTTCCGTAACACCAAGTGCAGGTTTCATATCTTCTTTAATCAACTGGGTTAATTCATTCATAGATACACCCCCCTATTTTCCATTCATTTCCCCAACAGTATAACACAACCTCACTCAAATAGGGCTTACAAGTCTAAAAACTTTATATATTTTTAATCGGCAGTTTATTGACTTTACTATCGTACCGCGTATGATAAATATATATTTAGGAGGTTGATTGATTTGAAAGAAAAACTGATACGCTTTATGTATGGACGCAATGGCGTAGATTCACTTGGAAAATTTGTACTGGCCATAAGTATTATTGTGATGCTTCTGGCAGGATGGACCGATAGTCTCATCCTGTCTTATTTATCGTGGATAGGTATCATATATCTGTATTTCCGTATGTTTTCCAGAAATATCTATAAACGTTCTTCCGAAAACCAATGGTATCTGAACAAGTCTTATAAGATTCGTACCTTTTTCTACCGTCAGAAAAATCTGTTATTACAACGCAAGACGCACCATATCTATAAATGCCCTACCTGCCGACAGAAAATTCGCGTTCCAAGAGGCAAAGGCCGAATCGAGATTCGCTGTCCAAAATGCAACACTAGATTTATCAAAAAGAGTTAACGAGGATTTCTTATGTTCGGATATATTGCAATTAATAAAGCAGAGATGAAATTTAAAGACTATGATATCTACCACTCTTACTATTGCGGGCTATGCAAATGTCTAAAAGAATGCTATGGTATAAAAGGTCAGGTGACTTTATCTTACGACATGACATTTCTTATTATTCTGCTTACCGGGCTCTATGAGCCCAAGACCAAAGAAGAAGTCGTCAACTGCATTGCTCACCCATTGGAAAAGCATCTCGCGAGGACCAATGAATTTACCGAGTATGCTGCTGCCGTCAATCTGATTCTTTCCTACTACAAATGTAAGGATGACTGGGAAGACGAACGCAAGAAAAAAGGATTTATCGGTGCCCATCTGTTGGCATCTGACATGCAAAAGATTCAGAAAAAATATCCGGAAAAAGCAGTAAGAATCGCTTCTAATCTAAGACGGTTATCACTTCTGGAAGAGGAGAACGAACAGAACATTGATCATATGTCAGGACTTTTTGGAGATATTATGGCGGAACTCTTTGCTGTCCGGCAGGATGAATGGGAAGGTTCTCTTCGCAAGATTGGTTTCTTCCTTGGCAAGTTCATCTATCTGATGGATGCTTATGAAGATGTAGAAAAGGATATCAAGTCCGGCTGCTATAATCCGTTCATCTCTTCCTATCAGTCTGATTGTAACTTTGCCGAAGATTGTAAGAAGCTATTAACTCTTATGATGGCAGAATGCTCCAGAGAATTTGAAAAATTACCTATTCTTCTGTATGTTGACATCCTACGCAATATTCTCTATTCCGGTGTTTGGTGCCGTTATACAGAAGTAACAGAAAAGCGTAAAAATACACAAGATAACCGACATCCTGACACTAAGAATTCGAACACAGGAGATTAAGAAACATGACCGATCCTTATGCAGTCTTAGGCGTATCAAGGGACGCCTCTGACGAAGAAATAAAAAAGGCTTATCGAAGCCTGAGCAGAAAATATCATCCCGACGCCAATATCAACAACCCGAATAAAGACCAGGCAGAAGCCAAATTCAAAGAGGTTCAGCAAGCCTATCAGCAGATCATGCATGAACGGGAGTATGGAACTTCTGATACATCCTACACGGGCAGGTCGGGATCTGCCGGAGGATATAACGGCGGATATAGCGGTGGCTTTGGTGACTTCGGTGACTACGGTCCTTTCCGTGGATTCAGTGGACAATATCGTCAGACAGGCCCTCAGTCTTCTAACAGCGAAGAAGATCTTCATATGAAAGCTGCCGCGAATTTCATCAACAGTGGACATTATCAAGAGGCTCTGAATCTTCTGAATGGTATCTC
Source organism: Faecalicatena contorta (assembly GCF_021531895.1). Taxonomy (GTDB): domain Bacteria; phylum Bacillota; class Clostridia; order Lachnospirales; family Lachnospiraceae; genus JAFBIX01. The sequence goes on from NZ_JAFBIX010000016.1 coordinate 37,508, forward strand.
ATCACGTAACGCTCAATGGTATTATTACAGCGCGCTGGCCAATTCAGGAGTCGGTAACAATGTAATTGCTCTGCAACACGCCAAAGAAGCCCTGCGAATGGAACCCGATAATTTCCAATACCAGATGCTGGTCAACCGTTTCAAAAGCGGCGGAAGCTGGTATCAACAGCAACAAGATCCTTACCAGACCACATTTAACACCGGAAGCAGCTTCTGCATGAAACTGTGCATTGCCAATCTGGTATGTAACCTTTGCTGCGGCGGTAGCGGGCTGTATTGTGGCGGTGGCGGCGGAATGCCACACGGCTATATGTAAGAAAGGAATGATATTTTGTTAGAGTATTTGGTATTATACGAAAGCGAGTCTGGAAACACGAAGAAGATTGCTGCCTCCATATTTTCCCGTCTTCCAGGCAACTCCAAAGACCTGATCGACATTAACACGAATAAGACGATTCCTGAGGCCAACATCTATTTTGTAGGTTTCTGTGTACACCGGGGAACCTGCAGCATGGCAATCAGCGACTTTCTCAACGACTTAAGTGGCAAGCAGATTGCTCTCTTTGCCACCTGCGGTATGGGAGATTCTCCCGAATACTACAAAGCCATTGAGCACAGTGTCAATGCCTGGATTGAATCAGACAATGATTATCTGGGCGCATTTATCTGTCAGGGCAAGATGCCTCAGAAGGTACGCCAGAAATATGAAGCTATGCAGACTGCTGATAATTCTAAACAAATCGACCTGTATATCCGTAACTTTGACGAAGTGCTGACACACCCAGACAGTCTTGACCTGGAACACGCAAAAGTATTTGTTGACAAAACGCTGAAAAAAATAAAGGCAGAGGAATATTAAAACTCCTCTGCCTTATCTCTACCTGCAAGCTTTCCTATATTGGAAGTTCAAGATGGATGTCTTTCCCTTCTTTGATAGAAATAATTACTTTTCCGCTCTTAATCGTAGTCACAGCTCCCTGTACATTCATTTCGACAGCTGGAACTTCCTCTGCTTCCTCTGCTGCTTCTTCCTCCGGCTCTTCTTCTGTTACTTCTTTAATCCCATCTACATTATCTGCAGTCAATGGACATAAAGAATCACTCGTCTTAGTCAGTTTTGCCCCCAATACCTGTTCAATTGTCAGGCATCCATCAAGGTTCAGTAAGCCTGAATCAACTAATTCATCAAAGATTGCCGGATCTTCCAGGTTCGCCGGCTCAATTGTAATACCTGCCTCTGCTCTACAGCATAATACTGCAGGATCCTTAGCATGCGCTTTCGCGGTTTCCGCTGTAATAGACATTCTTATTACCTCCTTTTATACACTACTTTTAGTATAGCCAGTCCCTCTTTTTTATTCCAATTGCTTTTTATCATATTCAAAAAGCATTTATTGATATTCTCTATGATATATACCCATTGACATTCCTTTTCATTTAACGATATAATAAAAAAGAGAAGTGACTGCATAAGAACTCGTATTCTTTCACCAGAGAATAGCGAGTTCTTTTTTCGTCATACATTACCACACAAAAAATGTTTATAATAAGCAACAAGGAGTGATAACTATGAATTATGACGTAATCATTATCGGCGCAGGCCCTGGAGGAATTTTTTCTGCCTATGAGCTTACCCAAAGAGCCGGAGATCTTAAGATTGCCGTCTTCGAGGCCGGCTTTCCTCTTCAGGAACGACATTGCCCAATTGACGGTGACAAGGTAAAATCCTGCATCAAATGCAAGACTTGTGCCATTATGAATGGTTTCGGCGGAGCCGGCGCATTTTCCGATGGAAAATACAATATTACGAACGATTTCGGCGGAACGCTCTATCAGTATCTTGGCAAGGAGAAGGCTCTTGACTTGATGGAGTATGTAGACAAGATTAATCTTTCCCATGGTGGAGAAGGTACGAAGATGTATTCTACTGCCGGAACTAATTTTAAGAAGATCTGTATTCAGAACAAACTAAAACTTCTGGATGCTTCCGTACGTCACCTTGGGACAGATATCAACTATATTGTTCTTGAGAATCTATACAATGAATTAAAAGACAAGGTGGATTTTTATTTCCACACACCGGTCGAACATGTAGAATGCCTTGACAATGGTTACCGCATTTCCTACAAAGATGGAACAGCCACCTGCAAGAACTGCATTATCTCGGTAGGAAGAAGTGGAAGCAAATGGATGGAAAATATCTGCAATGAGCTGGACATTCCTACCCACTCTAACCGTGTGGATATTGGAGTCCGCGTAGAACTTCCGGCCGTCATCTTCTCACATCTGACGGATGAACTCTATGAGAGCAAGATCGTCTACCGTACGGAAAAATTCGAAGACAATGTCCGTACCTTCTGTATGAATCCTTATGGTATCGTTGTAAATGAAAATACCAACGGTATCGTAACCGTCAACGGTCACAGTTACGAAGATCCGGAACACCAGACCGACAACACCAACTTTGCACTTCTGGTTGCAAAGCATTTTTCCGAGCCATTCAAGGACAGCAATGGATATGGAGAAAGTATCGCCCGACTCTCAAACATGCTGGGCGGCGGTGTGATCGTCCAACGCTTTGGGGATCTGGTCAGAGGCCGCAGAAGTACCGTCACACGAATTCGTGAAGGACTGGTAACTCCTACTCTTGCTGCCACTCCGGGAGACTTAAGTCTCGTGCTGCCCAAACGTATTCTGGATGGTATCATCGAGATGATCTATGCGCTGGATAAGATTGCGCCCGGTACTGCCAACGATGACACTCTGCTCTACGGCGTAGAAGTGAAGTTCTATAATATGGAAGTAGAGATCGATGAAAACCTGGAAAGCAAGTACAAAGGCTTATATATCATAGGTGATGGAAGCGGTGTAACACATTCCCTCTCCCACGCGTCTGCCAGCGGCGTCTATGTGGCGCGGCACATTGCAGAAAACTTAATCGCGGAATAGAAAAACCGCAATTCTTTATCACTAAAGAATTGCGGTTCTATTTTTTAAGAGGCGCCAACCAGATTTGAACTGGTGATAGAGGTGTTGCAGACCTTTGCCTTACCACTTGGCTATGGCGCCTTGTTTTCGGTACTTATATAGTATATCAAATGCCAAGAAGTAAGTCAATTATTTATTTCAAAACATTTTTAAAATCCAAGTTCATCATTAACCAGGATAACCTTAATCCTCTTTGGAACCTTAGAATATCTGGTAATCAAGATCTGACAGCATATCGTATCTGGAGATTTACAGTCAAAACATGCCCCTGTCTTAGCGCACGGTGTATCCAGCTGAAATCTCTGTGCATTAATAGGTGCAGCTTCATTTCTTGCTCTGGAAAGCGCATTGTCTACATCCTTTACCACCTTATTCATTCCCACGATCATAATAACATTTCTTGGACCGTTGGCGATTGCAGATACCCTGTTGGCCATACCGTCTACATTTACCAACACACCATCTTCTGTAATCGCATTACTGCTTGCAAGAAAGAAATCACAATCGTATGTAATCAGCTCAATCTTTCTCTTCTCCTCCGGTGACTTCGCCGCATCTCTGTTATACGCCTGGTAATTACCTTCACAGATTGCCTGCTTCAGCCCAATCTCCCCAATGGACATAGAGCCGCCCCATGCAACACTGCTGCCCTCCGGGATCCATTCCAAAGCTTTCGCCAATGCCTCTTCTGCATTTTCGGCATAATACCCTTCCATATTCCTAGACTCTAAACCCTTGATAATCTTTTCTCCCAACATCTTATTCCGCTTTATACGATTGATATCCATAGCCTCAGCCTCCTATATATTACATAAACTTATTGTCTATTATAACACGCCAATCTTTGTTAGGGACAGGGTAAATTGAAAAAGGGACACGGTCATTTTAATCTGGGACGGAGGAAAATGAAAAAACCCCCGTCCCCAATTAGATCTGTGTCCTCATGGTGTACCCGGCATCACGGACTTGGTTCATCTCTTCTGCATAGAGGAAGCATCTTACCTTATGTCCTTGATATTCGTATATTTCTGGTTTCTCGGCGAAGCATCTTTTCTTTGCATATTTGCACGTTCCCACGTACGGACATCCAGCCTTTCCGCCTTGCTCTGTTACTTCTTCTATTACAAATGGTCTTTTCTTTTCACTTCCATTAAGCCTCACTCTGTCTGCGGCCATAAACAGAGCCTTTGTATATGGATGCCATGGTTCTTCCATCAATTCGCCGGATGGTCCTTCTTCTACCAGCCATCCATCATAGATAACGCCCAGCATATCGCTGATGTGACCGACGATTGACAGATCATGGCCAATAAACAGCATCGAGAGTCGTTCTTTTTCTTTCATCTTACATAGTAGATGGACCAATTGTTCCTGTGTCTGTATATCGAGACCGGAAAATGGTTCGTCACAGATTAAAAATTCCGGATTCATCAAAAGTGCTCTTGCAATCATGACTCTCTGAAGCTGCCCTCCCGACAATTGTTGTGGATAATCCTGTTTTCTTTGTTCTTCCAATCCCACTTCATCCAGTATACGCCTGAGTTGTTCTGCGATTTCTTTTTCATCAGAAATTCCTGCCGCCATCAATGCTTCTTGCAGATTCTCATAGACGGTCATTGTCGGATTCAGGGCCTGGTACGGATTCTGGAAGATCATCTGAATCTTTTTCCGATAATCTATACGCTGCTTTCTTGACTTCCAGTTCATTTCCCTACCTTTCCAATACACCTCTCCTTGTTCAGGTCTGTACAATCCCGCCAGGACACGCGCAAATGTACTTTTCCCGCAACCACTCTCTCCTACCAGGCCATAGCTCTGATTTTTTTGTATTGCTATCGTTATCGAATGCAGTACTTTCTTTTGTCGAAATTCTTTACATACATTCTTTGCATGTAACAGAATATCCTTCTTATCTGCTTCGGATGCGGCCTGTGGAATCTGTTCAAGATTCTTTCTTGTCTGAATCAGCATTTTTGTATATGTTTCACTGCTGTGATAGAGTATATCACTTACCCTTCCTTGTTCGACGATGCTTCCTTCGCGCATGACCAACAAGCGATTACACAGAGCACCGACCACTCCCAGATCATGGCTGATCATAATCACGGCAATCCCCAGATCTTTTGACAGTCTTCTCAGCAAATTCAATATCTGTGCCTGCACCGTCACATCTAACGCAGTCGTCGGCTCATCAGCAATCAATACTTTCGGATTCCCAGCCAGAGCGATTGCAATACAGATACGCTGTTGCATCCCTCCCGAACATTCAAACGGATACCGATTCATACATGCACTTACATCTCGGATTCCCACCATATCCAACAATTCTTCTGCTTTTTCTTTCGCCTCCTGCCGGGTACAATCCGTATGTAGTCTTAGACTTTCCATAATCTGCCTGCCAATCTTCATCAATGGATCCAGGCATGACATCGCATTTTGCATGATGACCGCGATCTCACCACCGCGTAGTTTTCTTCTTTTCACATCAGTCAGAGGCGGTGTGATATCTTCTCCACAATACCGAATCTGTCCGCTTGAAATAACGGCTCCTTTCTTGAGAAACCCGAGGATAGCCATTGCCATCGTTGATTTTCCCGATCCAGATTCTCCCACGATTCCCAGGATTTCCTGGCTTTCAAGCTCAAAAGAACAATCTTTTACCACTTCTTGCTGTCTTCGCGTATATGTTATGGTCAGATGATCGACCACAAGCAATTTTCCCATGCGGTATCCTCCTATATCTCTTCCTGTATCCTTTGAGCACCATTCACTCCCTGTTGCTCCAGTGCATAACCAATGCTTTGCAAACATACAATCAATGCCGCAAGTACCAGAACCGGGAATAATATCTGAGTCGGATATTGAGTGATCAACGACCTTGCATCCTGAATCAGTGTTCCGAGACTTGCTCTGGGCGCTGCAATTCCAATCCCAAGAAAGCTTAAAAATGCCTCTGTAAATATCGCTTTGGGAATCAGCAATATCGTCTGCACAATCAAAAGCCCTCTCTCATTTGGCAAAATATATTTAAAAATGATTCTCCACATCGGAACTCCCATCATCTCCGCTGCCAGACAGTAATCCATCTGCCGAAGCCGTCTTGTCTCTACTCTTACCATTTTCGCAAGATCAACCCACCCTGCCACACAGATTCCCAGTATCACACTTCCAATACTTGCATCCAATACCAGAAGTATCAGAATCACATAGAGCATAGACGGAATTGCACTGATGATATTCATCAGTTCCAGCAAAATGCTGTCAACAACCAAGTTGGCAAGTCCAGACACTGCACCAACCACAACACCTATGACAAAGCAGACACATGCACTGACGAATCCAACCGTAAGACTAATCCGCAACCCATAGCATACACGGGTAAAAAGGTCTCTTCCGAACTTATCCGTCCCGAATAAATGTGCCGCCGACACACCAAGATTTTGACTCACCACGTCCTGTGCATCATACGAATACGGGGAAAGGCTAGGAACAACTATCGCTGCTGCCACGAATACACCTAAGATTCCCAGATATATGATAAATTTTCTATTTGCCATTACTTGTTTCATCTGTTCTGCTCCGTTCCAAACCGAATTCTAGGGTCGAGATACATCTGTACTACATCCAGCACAAGTTGCGCAAGAATCACAATCGCCCCTGCAAAAACCGTAAGTCCCATAATCACCGTATAATCACGGTTATTGATAGACATAACGAATTCTCTTCCAAGACCGGGAATAGTGAAGATACTCTCTACCACAAAACAGCCCGTCACAAGATACACCAGCAATTGTCCAAGATAAGTCAACAACTGTGTAAGAGCCGGCCGCCACATATGCCTCATCAGGATTGCTGATTCTTTCAGTCCTTTTGCCTTCAAAAACATAACATATTCCTGTGTATATTCTTTTTGCACTGCGCTGTAGAACATCCGCGAAATCACACATGTTGGATACACGGCAAGTGCGGCCACCGGCAATACATAATTCATTGGCGTCGTGATCCCGGCAATTGGAAACCATTTCAAATATACACCAAAGATGAGCATGAATAATAAGGCATATACAAAGTTTGGCACACCAATCCCTACACTCTCGATAAACAAAATCATTTTTTTTACAAGCTTTCTTTTGGTCATCAGGTGCCAGATTCCTAAGAGAGTTCCAAGAATCAGACTCGACAGAAAAGCCAGTATTCCTACCTTCGCCGTCACAGGAAGACTTCTTGCAATCACAGAATTTACCGTTACTCCTGGTTTCTTGATGGACATGCCAAGGTCTCCTCGCAACAGGTTCTTCATATAGAAAGCAAACTGCACCTGCAGAGGCTCTCCAAGCCCATATTCCTCTTCTATCGTCTGAAGAACTTGCTCCGATACATTTCCCGTATCAAAAGGATTTCCCGGCATCTTATGCGCCATCACAAAAGTAAGAAATGTAAGAAACAATAATGCCGCCGCTCCTGTCACCAGCCGTTTTGCCACATACTTAGCCACGTTCTCTAAACCTCGCTTTCAGTTCTGCCGCCAAAGTTCTTGCGATATTCTCAGCTTCCTCCACTGGCCCTCGCTTCTTCCCTGTGATATAATCTTTCGCTTCTTCGTCATAGTACAGACCGTTCAGAATAACTTCTTCTCCTTCTATCTGTGCATAAGCCGCTGTTGGAGCGCTGCAGCCTCCACCCAGCATACGCACAAATGCTCTTTCTGAAAGAGCAGCCACTTTCGCTTTTTCATCCATCACGCAATCCAGATAACTATAATCTTCACCAACTCTTCCCTGTACCGCCAGAATTCCCTGCCCTGCTGCCGGTATTAACTCATCCGTTGCAAGTATTCTTCCCGCCACAGATTCCATTCCAAGGCGTTTTAGCCCAGCCATTGCAAGTATGGTTGCATCACACTGTCCTTCTTCCAACTTACGCACGCGGGTCTGTACATTTCCCCGCATTCCGGTAAATGCACATTTTGGGTACAGGCGTTCCAGCTGAATCCGTCTTCGGTGGCTGGAAGTTCCGATTACCGTAATGTCTTCTGGCTTCACACCTTTGCGAAAAAGAATCGCATCCCGCGGATCCTCTCGCCTGGAAAAAGCAAGAATCGGGAGTTGTTCCGGGATTTCAACAGGCATGTCTTTTAAACTGTGCACGGATAGATCTGTCCGTTTTTCCAGAAGCGCAAGATCCAGTTCTTTTACAAACAAGCCTTTCCCGCCAATCTGATTCAGACTGCGATCCAGAATCTTATCTCCTGTCGTCTTCATTGTAATAATCTGTACTTGAATCTCAGGATGTGCATGTTCTATCAATTGCGCAACATATTCTGCCTGCCACACTGCAAGTCTGCTTTCCCTGCTTCCAATCCTTACGATTCTCTTCATGATTCCATCGCCTCTCTTACATGTTCTGCAAATATTCTCTGTATCCCTTTCATCTCTCCCAGTCCTTTCTCTACTACTCGAGACGGGAATCCCATACTCTGGAATCTGGCCATCCAGGAACGCTCATCACCAGACAGATCATGATGAACATGTTCGCCACTGACAATCATAAATGGTATGATCCGAAGCGGCCTTGGCTCCAACATTCCAAGCTTCTGCATCACGTCAGATACACTCGGATACCCTTCAACGGTTCCGACCAGCACATTGGAATAACCCATAGAATGAAAAGCGTATTCCAGCATAGTATAAGCAGCCTGTGCATGTCCTTGTGTCCCATGACCGGCAAGCACGATTACTTCTTCTTTATTCATCTGCCAATCTTCTATCACAGAATGAACACACGCCTTATAATCCTCTACCTGATTTAAGAGTGGTTCTCCTAATTTTAAGGTCTGAAAAAAATCCCGGTAACCTTCCAATGCACTTTTTAGTCTCTCATATTCCAAGCCATGGACCACATACGTCGGCTGTACAACAATATGTTCCATTCCATCTTCTCGCATCTGCGTAATTGCCTCTTCCAGCGTCGGAATTGCAATTTGGTTCTCTTCCCATAGTTTTCGGATAATCCTCTGGCTGGTAAATGCTCTGTACAATCTATAATTTTTAAACTCTCCTCTTAGATAATTCTCTATTCCTCCAATTGTCCGCTCCAGATTCTCTTTATAACTCGTTCCAAAGCTGACGACCAAGATTGCTTTCTTCATACCGCATTCTTTCCTCCCATCCTTTATTGAACCGATGCACCTCTAAGATCCAGTGTCCCCGTTGCCGGGATCTGTGTGATTCCCGTAATATTCGGCCGGATCAGATTCACATGATGCATAGAATAGAGCGGAATAATATAGAACTGTTCCCCAATCGCATACTGTTCTGCTTCATGCATAAGTTCGCTTCTCTTTGCCGGATCTGTCTCTGTGTCAGATGCTTCTACCAACGCGTCATATACCTCATCCCTGATTCCACTACAATTATAAGTGCTGTTTGAAAGCAACATAGATAAATACGTATTCGGATCAGCGAAATCAGCCGTCCAATTCATACGGCATAATTCGAAGTTTCCTGCTCTTCGTTCCGAATAATTTACCTGAAGCTCCTGTCCATTCAATTCTATTGTAATTCCCAGATTTTCTTTCAGCTGCTGCTGCAGTACCTGTGCGGTATCCATATCCATTTCCAAAGTCGGATAATTATAAGTAAGAACAGGAAACCCTTCTCCATTCGGATAACCCGCTTCTGCAAGCAGCTCCTTTGCCCTCTTTAGATTTTCTTCAAAAGGAGCCTGCGCACCATCTACAAAATATTCTCCCGTTGATTTATCTACCATATATTTTGCGACAAAATTTACCGTGGGCTCTGTATCCTTTCCCACCGCCTGGCAAAGTTCTTGTCGGTTAATTCCAAGGTTCAATGCCTCTCGCACACGAACATCCTGGAGCACTTCTACTTTCTCTATATTCATATATATATATCGTGTGGCAATTGCATCCGTCACCACAAGATCATCTTGTCCCTCATATTCATCCATCACTGTCCCCAGTAATGACAAAGCCACATCCACCTCTCCAGTCGCGTAAGCTGCTGCCATCGACTGCTTATTATCGAAGAACTTATAGGTAATCTTATCCAATGCTATATTGTCTGCATCCCAGTAATATGGATTCTTCTCCAACACAAAATACTGTTGTGACACATATTCTGTCAGATAAAACGGTCCATTGGATACACTCGTCGCCGGGTCGGTATCCCACCCGCTTCCAACTGCATCCGCATAAGCCACACACGACGGAGTATATACCGGAAGGCGCAGTAAATCCAGGAAATACACGCACGGTGTAGACAGATGGAAGATCAACGTCGTATCATCCGGTGTCTCTACTCCGAGTGTACTCATATCTGCTTCCCTATTATAGATTGCTTCGGCATTCTCAATCGGGAACAGATAGTTTGAATATCCATTTCCACTGGCAGGATCCAGAGAACGTTCAATGGTGTTGCGAAAGTCCGCCGAAGTGACCGGTGTTCCATCTGACCATTTTGCATCTTCTCTCAAGTGAAAAATCCACTCTGTCTTATCGTCATTCACCTCATAGGATTCTGCAGCACGATATTCAATCTCTCCATTCTCATCATACGTCAAAAGTTCGTCCAACGCAGATACGGAATATGCCAGATAAGTATCTGCAATCATCCCCGCCGGATCCAGGCCACCGCTTTCACTGTTTGTACCGACGACGATCTCCTGTCCGCTCTTGCCAGAGACATTCTCCGCTCTTTGATCTTTGCATCCTGCTGCCATCACCAGAATCATGGTGGCAGACAGCAGAACTCCCAATATTCTCTTCATCAACTATACCTCCTGCTTCGCGCGAAGTTCTTTCAACTTTTCTACCATACTTGCAATGGTTGCCCTGTCCGATATCTCAATCTTCATATGGTATTTTCGTGCTTCTGTCGCAGTCTGTTCTCCAATACACAGAGCAGGAACTTTGCAAAAATCCATTCCACCCATCGTCTGAACGAACCCCCGGACGGTTGATGCACTCGTAAATGTAACCCAGTCGATCAGTCCCTGGTTAATCTTATCCTTTACCATATCGGCCCAAGGGCTGTCCTGTCTGCATATCGTTTCATAAATCGCAATATCTTCATATGCAAGATCTGCTCTTTTCAATTCTTCTTTTAATTCCTCAGAACCTTGCCTTGCGTGAAGCAGATAGACTTTCGCATCCTTTCTTGCAGTTCTTACAAGTGCTTTGCCAAGTTCCCTTCCATTATATACTTCTGGCACCACATCCGTCATCCATCCGTATTTTTCCAATTCTTTTGCTGTTGCTTCCCCAACCGCAGCAAATCTTACATCCGCTCCTTTTCGCAGCACGCCTCGAATATCTTTCCCAAGACTTGGTAACGTAACACTGAAAAAAGTTTCTACTCCTACTGGACTTGTAAATGTAAGCCACAATTCTCTTCCAGCCGGTTCGTCAAACAACTCATCCAACCGAATCTGTTCCAGTGCAATAGCGGTCGTATCGATCATGGGCAGTTCCAACACCTCTGCACCCGATTCTCTTAATTGTGCAGTCAGCTTACTTGCTTTTTTCCTGGATCTGGTCACAATAATCTGCATCTGTGCAAGTTCACGCTTCTCGTACCATGCGAACAGCTCCGATAATGTACATACTCTCCCTACGACAATGACTGCCGGAGCTTGAATTTTGGCATCTTTGGAGTCTCTCTCCAGGCAGTCAACCGTTGAGATTACCTTGCGCTGTCGGTATTGCGTCCCTCTTTCCAGGACTGCCGCCGGCATCTTTGGATCCATTCCTGCTTTTACCAGATTCTCCATAATCATTCCCATCGTGCCAACGCTCATAAGAAATACCAATGTCGCATCCATACGCACCAGCGCACCATAATCTATACGATCCTTTCCATCTCTTCTCGGATGCCCCGTAATCACATGAAAAGAAGAAGTATAATCGCGGTGCGTCACCGGAATTCCTGCATAGGCAGGCACTGCCACCGCCGAAGTCACTCCCGGAACCACTTCAAACGGTATTCCATATTGCACCAATAACTCTAACTCTTCTCCGCCCCGTCCGAACACAAACGGATCTCCGCCTTTTAAGCGGACCACCTTTTTTCCCTTTAACGCTTCCTCCAGAAGGATCTGATTCGTCTTTTCCTGTGATACCGAGTGCTTGCCTGAACGCTTCCCTACGGACACCTTTTCTGCATCCTCTGGAAGCATACACAGTATCTCCTCTCCAATCAGCGCATCATATGCAATAAAATCTGCCTGTTCTATGACCGTTATGGCTTTCTGAGTCAATAATCCAATCTCTCCAGGACCTGCTCCGACCAGCCATACTTTTCCCTTACTCATCTCCATGTGATTCCTCATTTCATCTGATAATTCTTACCGATATCCAATTCTGGATCTCATAATATAGAATGATACCATAATTTTCATTCTGTTTTCATTAGAAGTAATATCATATCCCAATACTTCTTTAATCTTGTTGATCTTATAAGCCATGGTATTCTTATGGCAATATAACGCCTTTGATGTCTCGACAATATTACACTCGTTCTTAAAATATGCTTCCAGAATCTCTACATAATCCGTGCCATTCTCTTCATCATAGTCCATTAATTTCCCTAATGTTTCTTTTACAAACTCAGGATAGATCTCTTCCTCTTTTATATCAGAAAGAATCTTATATATTCCAAGCTCTTTGTAACATAATATATTCTTGTCAATCGGAGCCTTTGTCAATTCATATGCTGTTCTCGCTCGTTCATAAGACTTATGGATCTCTTTGATGCTATTTACCATTGTTCCGATGCCAACATATACATTATCATCTTTCTCGCATATTTTTTGAAAAATATCCAATAATTTCCTTTCAGAATACCCCGTCGCAAGAATAATAAGACGATTATTCTCTTCATATATAATTCTTCTCTCCAAGGTATAATGTAATTCCTTCTTAATCTGATTCAAACGTTCATTGCCACGTTCTGTATTGTACACATTACAGCTTAACACAATAACATTATAGGTCAAATTGCGATAGAATCCATTTCCCTCAAAATAATTTACATACAGTTCTTCATTGTCCGGGAAAAATATTGCATTTCGCAATGCAGTGCTTAAATTCGTGTCTCTCTGCTCGTTCTTCAATAAAATTACGGAAAAAATACGCATGATATCAATATATGGAGTCTCCCATGTTGCCGAAAACAACGGGAATTCCAGTTCATTGCAATAATCAACAATCTTTTGTGATATCTTTTTCCCCTCACGAATCGCAATCATCAATCCGCCGGCGCACTCTTTATTCAGTGCTTCTATATACCTCTTCAGCCATTCCTCCGAAACATAATTCAGCCCTGAATTAAAGACCAATTCATCGCCGTGCAGCATAGGTACAAAATCCATATCTTCCACCATATGTATCCAGCCAATCATCTTATGAAAGCAACTCTTCGTAAGCAATGCAACGCCATATTCCGGATCGATCTCTGCATATAAGTTCTCTAATTCAACAGCCATTTTCCCCCTCCTCTACACTTCGCATGGATATTATACCATTGCATTTGTGCTTGAGCCACAATTTTTTGTCATAATTATGTATTTATAGACTATACAAAAAAATATTTTCTTGTGATATATTGTTTTTGGAACACAAATGAAAACCCCGATTTTTGTTGTTTCGACTTTATCTCTAGATTTTTAAAAGGAAAGCCCCTTGAAGCAGATATACTTCAAGGGGTTTTTGTCTGTATCGGTCATCGCCGAAAACTCCAGAAAATAATTCTGTCACACCCTCATTATCCATGATATGATGAAAGAAAATGTTTATACAGAAAGGATGCCTTCCATGGAGAAATCATCACCTTTATATTTTCCACTTTTTGTAGACCTGTCCGAGAAAAGAATCCTCGTGATAGGGGGCGGCAAGATTGCCCAGAGAAGAATCGAGACACTTCTTGATTTTGCTGCCGACATCTGCGTCGTAGCACCAGAAATCACAGACAAACTGCGAATATTGAGTGAGAGCCGGCGCATCCAATGGATCCAGGATGTATATCACACCAATCTGACAGAAGGCGCAGACATTGTACTCGCCGCAACAAACAGCAGCTCTTGTAACGATCAGATCGCGGCAGACTGTAAAGCACGAAAAATACCGGTAAATACCGCACATAAAAAAGAATCTTGTGACTTCTACTTCCCCGGGATCGTACGGCAAGGCAATATTGTTACCGGGATCAGCACCAGCGGATTAAATCATCACGAAGCCAAAGAAGCTCGCGAACGAATCAGCCAGGCATTAGGGACACGGCAAATTTAATTTGGGACAGGGATATTTTAATTTGGGACGGAGGAAAATGAAAAAACCCCCGTCCCAAATTAAAAATTAAGCACAAAAAAACAATCCTTTTTCAAGGATTGTTTTTTGAAAGGCGCCAACCAGATTTGAACTGGTGATAGAGGTGTTGCAGACCTTTGCCTTACCACTTGGCTATGGCGCCATACACTATAATATGAATGAGCTTTCGCTCGAATGACTCCGACGGGAATCGAACCCGTGTTACCGCCGTGAAAGGGCGATGTCTTAACCGCTTGACCACGGAGCCATATTACGCTTTCCTCAAGCGCGACCGATGTTTATATTAACATAGTTATTCATATTTTTCAAGTATTTTTTCTTTTTTTTCTAATTTTCTTTTTCCTATACATTTTTCTCCACGGAGAGCCTTTTTTTCATCATGTTTTGAGCCCTTCCATCCGTTGACAAACCCGTCTAAATCCGATATGTTGAATAGGTATCTAAGATTATTATTACTTTTTATATAAGGAGCAAACATTTATGAAATCATTAGTTCTGGCTGAGAAGCCGTCTGTCGCCCGTGACATTGCCCGCGTTTTGAACTGTAAGAAAAGTATTGCCGGCGCAATTGAAGGTGAGAAATACATCGTCACCTGGGCTTTAGGGCATCTTGTCACATTGGCAGATCCAGAAGAATACGATAAGAAATTCAAGGAATGGAATATTTCCTACCTTCCAATGCTTCCAGAAAAATGGGAACTGGTTGTGATCAAGCAGACATCCAAGCAATACCACAACGTCAAATCTCAACTTTTCCGAAAGGATGTGTCTGAGATTATCATCGCTACTGACGCCGGGCGCGAAGGGGAATTGGTTGCACGTTGGATTCTTGATAAAGCAGGATGTCACAAACCAATCAAACGGCTCTGGATTTCTTCTGTGACTGATAAGGCTATCCGCGAGGGATTTGCCCACTTAAAAGATGGCCGTCAATATAATGCACTGTATTATGCTGCCAAAAGCCGTGCTGAAGCAGACTGGCTGGTTGGAATTAACGCTACTCGCGCCCTTACGTGCAAATATAATGCACAGTTGTCTTGCGGACGCGTTCAGACTCCAACCCTCGCGATTATTGCCCGCCGCGAAGCTGAGATTCGTTCTTTCAAACCCGAAGACTACTATGGGATAAAATGTACTACCAACTCCAGCCAGTACAACTCCCCGGTCACATGGACCTGGCAGAACGCCAAGACCGGAAGTCTTCGTTCTTTCCAAAAGGATGTTATGACTGATATCACTGCCAGACTGACCAGACAGATGTTGACCATCACCGATGTTCAAAAATCCGCTAAAAAAACATTTTCCCCAGGTCTCTATGACCTGACAGAATTACAGCGTGATGCTAACAAACGCTTTGGTTTCTCTGCCAAAGAAACCTTGAATATTATGCAGCGTCTGTATGAACATCACAAAGTACTCACTTATCCTCGAACCGATTCCCGCTACATCGGAACCGATATTGTCCCGACCATTAAAGAGCGGCTGAAAGCGTGTAACACTGGACCTTATAAGAAATACATTCCTGAACTTCTGAGAGGTCCGATTAGAACCAGTAAATCTTTTGTAGACGACAAAAAGGTCAGTGATCATCACGCAATTATACCGACGGAAGAATATGTGCAGCTTGATCACATGAGCAATGAAGAACGCAAAATCTATGATCTAGTTGTGCGCCGCTTTATCAGTGTTCTATCCCCGGCCTTTGAGTATGAGCAGACCACAATGAAAGCTTCTGCTGCCGGACAAAATTTTATTGCAAAAGGAAAGATTGTTCTATCTCCAGGCTGGAAAGCCATCTATGAAGCGGATAATATTGATGACGCGGATGAGGAAAATGATGCCGCCACATATGTATCCGAACAACCGCTTCCTGCTCTGGAAAAAGGCATGAAGTTTCCAATTGTGACGGTTTCTCTTACAACCGGAAAGACAAAACCACCAGCAAGATTTACCGAAGCAACCCTGCTAAGCGCTATGGAAAATCCAGTAAAATACATGGATTCCCAAGATGCAAAAGCACGAAAAACATTGGGGGAGACCGGCGGTCTGGGAACCGTCGCCACAAGAGCTGATATTATCGAAAAACTATTTCACTCCTTCTATATCGAGAAAAAAGGAACGGAGATTCTGATTACCTCCAAAGGAAAACAACTTCTGGAACTTGTCCCAAAGGATCTAAAAAAGCCAGAGCTTACTGCCCAATGGGAAATGGAACTCTCACAGATCTCCAAAGGGAATCACAAAGCAGATATATTCCTTCGTGAAATTATCGATTATACACAAGAACTCATTCAAGAAATCAAAAACGCTGACGGAACCTTCCGACACGACAACCTTACCAATACCAAATGCCCACGCTGCGGCAAACGAATGCTGGCAGTCAACGGCAAAAACGCTCGCCTTCTGGTATGCCAGGATCGAGAATGCGGTTATCGCGAAACCATTGCACGTCTAAGCAATGCCCGCTGCCCAAACTGCCACAAAAAGATGGAGCTAATAAAAAAAGGCGAAGACGAAACCTTCGTATGCCAATGCGGATACAAAGAAAAACTCTCCGCATTCAAAGCCAGAAGAGAAAAAGAAGGTGCCGGTGTCTCCAAAAAAGATGTACAAAAATATCTAAAAAAACAAAAAGACGAACCCATCAACAACGCCTTCGCCGAGGCACTACGCAAAATTGGGGACGGAGAAAAATAAAAAAACCTCCGTCCCTAATTTACCCTGTCCCTTTTATATGCCACAATCAGATCTACCATTCGATTATAACTTTCCACTCCATCTTTTTGTCCGTTTGCCTTTAAATATGTATCGTTCACTTTATTAGATACTTCTGCGACTGTCCCGTCATACCTTGCCCAGAATTCGTGATTCGCCTGCAGATCTGTCTCTGCCTCCGTGCTTAACTCACCGCACACTTCTTCCCACGCATCGTAATCAACTTTATACAATACATTCATGCAATGAATCCACCCCAGCATATTTCCGCTATATTGGAATGTTGCTTCCTCAGACTCGCGGCAGGCAAGAAATGCGATAAAGTTGGCTTCTTGCTCTTGCATAAATCCTCGCAAGTGCGACAGTTCGTGGCAGATGGTAAATGGAATGTTATAATCGGTCATTGCCTGATTGTAATTGGCTTCTATGGTAAACGGAGAATATACCCCGCTCAGGTTCTGTATGGAAAGTATCCAAGAATTCAGCAATCCTTTTGGCTTTGGATAATATCCTTTTAACTCTGGATATGTCTCGCCTAATTTTTGCATAGCAGTCACTGCCTGTTCCTCTGTCGACACCTCCAGCTCCATGGTTCCTTCTTGATTCCGTTCCATCGCATTGCTATATTGATTTACCTCTTCTGTCAGCCATACACAGACTTCCTTCAACTCTTCAATCGAATATTCATCTGCCTGAATCCCAGAAGTTTCCGAAAACGAATCCCTGTGATAATTCACTCCGCAATTGACCACATATAAGAAAAACAAGACGCCTGCCGCTAAGAAAACATTGCACAGCCATCCATATCCTTCTTCTTTTTTCAATTTCTTCCGAATTCTTCGAATCAGAAGCTGTGCACCAGACACCAGGAAAATAAGAATCATAAGATAAAGTAGTACTTCCGATACAGAAAAGGGGAAATATCCCATCGCACGGCCAACTGTCTCCACCCATACTGGATAGATATGCGTGCTGTACCACTGGGCAAAGTCTTGACACATTCTCGCAGCCAGACTCAAAATAATGCTAATACCAATCAGTATACTGCTTATGATCACCTTGGTTTTCGTACGTTTTTTTATTCTTACATTCTTATCATCTGAAAACTTTGACATTGTAAATTTACCCTTATTTTATCATTTTTTCAATCTTTTATATCAATATAGTATCACGCTGGTTTTTCCGTCTCAACCCTAAAAATGTACCAATCTGCCAGTATAATCTACTTCATAAATTCCCCAAAAACCCCTTTGACATCATCCCAAAAAACTGTTATGATACATGGTACAGCGTGTAGCAAAACTGCGTAAATCCGGTTGAATGCTACATGCTTTTTATTTTTATGTGAAGCGTGTGGCCCTGGGCATAAATCCAGCTCTTTGGCCACACTTTTTATTTTGCCAGAGAAGTCTCTTACAAAATAATTAACATATGAAGGAGGAAAATATCATGGACCAAAAATCAAATCGTTTTTTGGAAACAGAACCAATCGGGGTATTGATGCGCAAGTATTCTGTACCCTGTATTATCTCGCTGCTGGTAGCAGCACTTTACAACATTGTTGACCAGATTTTTATCGCCAACGCAAGCTATCTGGGATCTTATGGTAATGCAGCAAATACAGTCGTATTCCCACTGACAGTCGTGTCTCTGGCTATCGCAGTCATGATCGGTGACGGCTGCTGTGCTTTCGTCAGCATCAGTCTGGGTGCCGGCAAAAAAGATGACGCCCACAAAAGTATCGGCAGCGCCGTTATCCTGTGCATCATCTGCAGTGTCATCCTGACTGCTGTATATCTTATCTTTCAGGAACAGATCCTGACTATGTTCGGTGGACGTGTCAATGAAGAAACTTTCCGTCAGGCTAAGGAATACTTCTTCTGGATTACGGTAGGTATTCCGTTCTATATGTTCGGTCAGGCCATGAATCCCATTATTCGTTCCGATGGAAGTCCCAAATTCGCTATGATTTCCACACTGGCAGGTGCATTTGCCAACATTATCCTGGATCCAATATTCATCTTTATCTTCAAATGGGGAATGATGGGCGCTGCAGTGGCAACCATCACAGGGCAGATTCTGACTGCTATCCTGGCCATATGGTATCTGTGCCACATGAAAGCAATTCAACTTAAGAAAAACAGTTTTCGTATTCACGGAAAACTTTGTAAAAAATATCTTCCACTGGGAATCTGCAGTTTCTTATCTCAGATCTCGCTGGTTGCTTCCATGGCTGCAGTAAATAACATGATTCAAAAATATGGGGCAATGGATGAAATCTTCGGTCAGGCGGAATATGCCCAGATCCCAATGGCAGTTGTAGGAATTGTTATGAAATTCTTCCAGATTGTTATCTCAATTGCAGTAGGAATGGCAGCCGGCTGTATTCCAATCGTCGGCTACAATATTGGTGCCAAACGGGATGACCGTGCCAAGAGTCTTTTCTCTCATCTGCTGATTGCCGAAGCCATCGTTGGTGCCGTCGCTACCGTTATTGTCATATGCTTCCCAAGACAATTAATCGGTATCTTCGGAGCATCCAACGAAAGCATCTACTATACCGATTTTGCAGTAAAAGCATTCCGAACCTACCTTTGTATGATGACCCTTGCCACTGTCAACAAAGCAACTTTCATCTACCTGCAGTCTATGGGAAAAGCTATGACTTCCACCATGCTGTCTCTGGTCCGTGAAGTTGTATTCGGTGTAGGTTTTGCATTAATACTTCCGCTTTCCTTCGGTCTGGACGGTGTCCTGTACTCCATGTCAGTATCCGATGTGCTTACATTTATCATTTCTTTGATCGTAATTATATACACATATAAAACACTTAACAAGAAAATCGCACAAGAAAAGGAGGCGGTAAAATGAAAAACAGAGTCATTACTATCAGCCGTCAATTCGGCAGCGGCGGAAGGACCATCGGAAGAAAAGTAGCCGAACAATTAGGAATCCCTTGTTATGATCATGAACTCATTGAAAAAATCGCCGAAGAAAGTGGATTTGCAAAAGAATATATCGCAGAACGCGGCGAATATTCTTCCCACGGCGGCTGGTTTGCCAATGCTTTCTCTGACCGAGATTTTTACGGACATTCCACACAAGATGACTTGTGGGCAATTCAGCGAAAAGTCATTTTGAAACTGGCAGAAGAGGGACCTTGCGTCATCGTAGGACGTTGTGCAGATTATATTTTAAGAGACGAGGCCGACTGTCTGAACGTATTTATTCACGCAAGCATTGCCAAACGTGCCGAACGAATCGTTGAGCAATACGGCGAACGTGAAGTTTCTCCTGAAAAACGTCTGAAAGACAAGGATAAACGACGCGCTTCTTACTATCAGTTCTATACAGATCAGAAGTGGGGCGCTATGCAGAATTATCACATTGCATTGGATAGTGGCGTCCTCGGCATCGAGAAATGCGCAGAGATTCTTGCCGGACTGTTTTAGTTTAGGTCTACCCTCCGCCAGAGGAAGCTTCTACCAGTCGTTTCCTCTGGATATATGATACCCTGTAAAAGAAGCGAAGAGATATTCCCGCACAAATCTCTTCGCCTCTTTTCTTTCTACCTCAGATTTTCATAGGATTAACATGGACCATGATATGCTTGATCTTCGGAAATTTTCGTTCTATATCATGGTGAACTTCTTCCGCTATATCATGCGCCTTTTGTAATGGCAAAGAACCATCCAGCGCAATCTCAATATCCACATATATTTTATTTCCAAATATACGTGTCTGGAGCAAGTCGATTCCTTCTACTGCTTCATTCTCCATCACGCAGTCAGATATCTGCTTTTCCGTCTCGTCATCACAAGAATGATCCACCATCTTATCCACTGCATCCCTGAAAATGTCATATGCTGCTTTTATGATAAATACAAAGATAACCAGACTGGCAATAGAATCCATGATTGGGAATCCCAGCCTTGCTCCTGCGATACCGATCAATGCTCCAACAGAAGAAAATGCATCCGAACGGTGATGCCATGCATCTGCCATCAGTGCACTGGAATCGATTCTTCTGGCATTAATCTTCGTGTACCAGAACATAGCTTCCTTACTGACAATGGATACAATTGCCGCAATCAGCGCCAGCATTCCCGGAATCTGCAATTCATTATAGTTACCAGACAAAATGTTTTTCAATGCTTCCATCCCTATGCCAAGTCCGGTAATAAAGAGAACCATCGCTAAGACAATCGCCGCCACACATTCCAGCCGTTCATGGCCATAAGGATGGTTTTTATCGGATTCTTTCGACGCAAGCCGAATTCCAATAATCACAACAATCGTGCTGAACACATCCGAAGCCGAATGAACCGCATCACTGATCATCGCATTGGAATGAGCGATAATTCCTGCAAGAAGCTTTCCTAGCGCAAGCGCAATATTCCCTACGATCGACACCATCGAGACCCTGTTTGCGACCTTTTGGAATTCATCATTCGTTATTCTGTTTTCTTCCATATTAGTTACCTCCCAAACGTAAGATAGCTCTATGGCACTAAATATATTGTGGGGATTTTTATGATATGCTTCACAAAAAAAGAATAAACAACACCCACGAATCAGTATTAGCAACTACTGTCCCGTGGATGTTACTTCCACTGTCACTTACGAAAACTGCCACCGGCAGCTTACGGAATCTGCCAGTGGCAACTTACTTCAGATGCCCGGCAATTTCTGCGACCCGACTCCATGACATCCTGTCACGGTCTGCTCAGTTTGTACTGTAGATCTATATGCAGTGCAAAGAGTGTATTAAATGTAACACAAAAATTGCCATTTAGCAATAAAATTTTTATTTACTTGCAGTGTTGCCTGTTACAAGTAAAAAATGCAGAAAGACCTGCTGTGATCGGAACCGAAAGGATAACCGCCATACTTCCCGTTAAGCTGTGTATCAATTCAATCGCCACATAATCAGAGCTTAAGATCTGATTAAACTGTGCTCCATATGCAATCATTACCAGAAGTGCCGTAATGCTACTTCCGGCAAATGCCAAAATTAAAGTCTCACACATAGTTCCTATCATATCCTGTCCGATAGAAATTCCTGAACGGAATACTTCTGTCATATACATTTCCGGATGAATTTCCTTCATTTCAAACAAAGCTGAAGCTACTGACATGGTCATGTCCATCACCGCTCCCAACGATGCAATCAGAATTCCGGTAAATAAGGTCTGTCCAACCTTAAGACCCGTTGCACCCTGAACAATAATCAATTCCTCTGCTTCCTCCAGATTAAATCCACTCAGATGCAGAATCCCAGAAAATATATAATAGAAAACAGCTGCTAATATAACTCCTGCCATAGTCGCTGTAATTGCGGTAAATGTCTTCTCACTAAATCCGTTGAGCAATAACATAGAAAATACTGCAATTAAGAATGCACAGATGATTCCCATCCCGATAGGTGACCATCCATGATAAACAGCCGGTAACAGAAAATCAATAATCAGGAAAAATGCAAAGCAAAGACCAATCATACTCTTTACTCCTTTTCTTCCTCCGACCAAGATCATAAACACGGCAAACATTACCAATATCATGGAAATACCCACCGTCCTGTCATAATTAAATACGGTATAATATGGTTCCAGACCTTCTGAAGCATCCACCTTGATAATCAATCTTTGTCCCACACCTGTGGCAATGTTATGAGTTGCGCTCAATTCATTCTTAACTTCAATCTCCTGTCCTTTAAGGCTTCCGCTCTTCATGGCAACTTTTAAGGTCTGTACACCACGATACCTGTTGCTTCCTTCCTCCTGACTTAACTCTTCTGCCAGAATCCGGGTCACAACTCCTCGTTCGTAAGTAGAAGACTCAGAAGTATACATAATATATTCCACTGGGAACCATCGGTTCATCACCAGTGTCATGATGACAATAACTGTCATCATGGTAATGACCAATAGATCCGCTTTTTTATTCTGTATCTTTCCCTGTAATATCTTCTGCCCGTTCACTTCTTGTTTCCTGCTTTCTTTGTATTTTATCGAATACTGCGTCTGCGAAGAACAACTACGGCTGCTCCTGCTGCTAACAGCATAAACACGCCAAATAACACAAGCGGTGCCTCGTCGCCGGTCTTCACAGTTGTTTCCTTAGATGACTGACTGGTTCCTGCCGTTGCCAAACCATTTCCCTTTCCATTGTTGTCTGTCTGTCCATTCCCTGAACCCGTACCCGAAATCTGTCCTGGGTTCTCATCTGGATTTTCACTTGGGTTTTCATCTGGATTCTGACCTGGATTTTCATCAGTATTCTTAACAACTTCTACAAGCTGTTCCGCACTAGCCGTCTTTCCATATGTATCTGTCACATCATATACAATACGATAATTTCCAGTCTTGGATGTGTCTACATACTGTACTTGCTCACCTGTATCTGCATTATAAACGGTTACATGTACAAGCTCTGTAATATCATTTCCTTCATAGTCCTGTGCGCTGACACCCGTCATCGGATTGAATGCTTTTCCATCCTGTATATTGTAATAAGATGTATATCTCTCAGAACCATTGTCATGATTGCCCACATTGGTTGCCAGTGGAATCAAGCGCATTGCATCCGGAGAGAGGAATCCTTCATATTCAGTATCGCTATCTCTGGAATTCACCTGATCTCCTGCACTTAACAGGAAACTCGTCTGCGGAAATGCCTGCAATGATCTGCTCATGGTATTCTGCCAGTTTGTAGTATCAGCTGCTGAATTGCCACTTGCTCCGATCTGCGGATCTCCTGCAAACAAGAAACTGAATTCCTGATCCTGTCCCAATGCCTGTGTGGTAAATGAGTAAGTGTCAGACCACTTTTCATCATTTCCTACTCTATACAGATAGGTTGTGTTTTCTTTCAAATCTGTCATGGTAGCCTTGCAACTCTTAAGACCGTTTACTGCACTATCAGTTTGTGTAGCTGTATAGCTTACTGCATCTGCCGGGAATTCATTCCCTTCGACCCATCCCTCTGGTTTTGTCGCCACCTGCACATATGCCTCTTTATCAGAGCTTGCCATCCAGGTAATATTTCTCTGTGTTTCGTCACTTCCAATATTCAGAGAGATATATTTGACTTCTTTCTCCGGCACTGCTGTACCAAATGTCAGAGACTGAAAATCAAGATAAACATCAGAACTCGATGGTCTTCCGTTGTGAAGTTCTACAGACACCACATTTCCTGTTCCTTTCAGATTCAAAGCCGCAATCTCTGTGAAATTAATTTCTCCTGTCTTCGGAGCACTTGCATTTGAGCCTCCATATCCATTTTCATCAAAGGAACCATCATCATATCCTGCAATCCTTACTCCATTAATGTAAACGGTTACAGCATCATCATAAAGAAGACTTCCCGTGACGGACTGTACGATTGTCAGATCTTCCAGATCAAATGTTTTGCGGAAATAGTAGACTGGAATATCATTCGAAGTTCCCTCAATGTATTGGTTTAACAAAGTCTTAGGAGTACAGCCGCCACCAAGGTCCGCAATCACACCATTCTTGGCACCAAAACTGCCTGCCGCCGTCTTCCATGTTTCCGTCACCGTCTCGCTGGTCTTCCAGCCATCAGCCGGTGCCTGATTGTCATCTCTGTACTGCCACTGCGTATTGGCATCTACAATTGTGATATTGTCTGTATCCTCTTCTGCACGAACAGCTCCAGATTGCCCCGGAAAGGATAAGCCTGCTGTGACAATAAGAGCCAGGGCAATCAATACGCTGGCAATTCTTTTCTTTTTTCTCATTATCTTTTTCATCCTCCTTGTAATAATAGATTCAGAAAAAATATACTGTAACAATGTAAAATCTTATTTCTCTTTTGTAAAAATCTTTGTAATATTTGAGTTAAATATTTCATATCAAATAAACCAGCATATCGAAAAAAGCGCAGAGATTGTACTAAAAATCTCTGCGCCTTGTAATACAAAAAATCCGTAAGCATCTGCCTACGGATTATAAAAAACTCCCCGAGTTGGGCTCGAACCAACAACCCCACGGTTAACAGCCGTGTGCTCTACCATTGAGCTATCGAGGATTACTACTTTTCTAGTATAACTCTCCCCAATCTATTTTGCAAGAATTTTTATTACCATATTTTCAATATTTTTGAGAATACGGGCGCTCACCAAGCGCCCGTCATTTTTATCTATTATTATTCAAAAAAGCATTCTGCATTCATCCAGTCTCGCTTAAAATTATTGATATAATGCTCTGTTAATGGATTCGGTGAAGTAAAGGTATCTTCAAAAACATGATATGGAAGTGTAAGGCAATCTGCTCCTGCCATAAAGTAGTCGACAATTTCCTGTGATTTTTCTATAGATGCAGCTAAAATCTTTGTATCTATATTTAATTTTTTATATACCGTTGATATTTGCGAAAGTGTATCGACACCTTTATACCCTATGATATCATTTTGTCCTGCGTATGGCGCAACATATGTGGCTCCGGCCTGTGCACACAGAACGGTTTCTGCGGCAGTCAATATCGCAGTTGCACATGTTTTAATTCCCAGCTCACTTAACCTTGCAATTGCTTCTACTCCATGGTAATTAGCAGGAATCTTTACGACCATATTATCTCCTGCAGAATTAATACGCTTCCCATCTGCGACCATATCTTCAACTGTTTCCCCAACAACCTGACCAAATACTGGCATATCAGGGAGTAATTCTGTGATCGCTTTAAGTATTTTTATACCATCTTTTCCTTCTTTTGAAATAATCGAAGGATTCGTTGTAACTCCCTCGATAAGATTTTTATTTTTTAGAATTTCTAATTCCTTTATATTTGCTGTATCTGCTAATAATCTCATAATAACCCTCCTAAAATAATCCTTTACAACAAAAAACCTATAGACTGCAAAGTCTATAGGTCAATATCCAGCTCCCCGAGTTGGGCTCGAACCAACAACCCCACGGTTAACAGCCGTGTGCTCTACCATTGAGCTATCGAGGATTACTACCTTTCTAGTATAACTCTCTGCAATCTATTTTGCAAGGACTTTTTTATTTTTACAAATATTTATTTCAATTCTAAAATTGGAGAGATACGCCCTTTAAGCACTACGACAACTTAAAGGGCATATCAATATATCTGCAGATCCTTAACGGATTGTTATACTCCACTGATTGCAATAAGTCTCACCAGTTCCCAGACGTACCAGATCACTCTTATTGCTGAACTCTTCTACCACATCTTGTCTGGATGGAAGGGAAGTCCATGGTTCAATACAAATATAGGGCGCTTCGGTTTTCGGCGCATGCCAGAATCCTAGATAAGACATCTTAGGATAAGATACCGTAACACTTCTTGTTCCTTTGTCCGATTTTAATGTCACTTCCCCCGGCATATTCTGAAGAACAATAGCATCATCATCGAACATATCATGTCTCATTCTTATCTTCTGCCCATCTTCTAATGGAAATTCTTTATTGATTCCATTCAAGAAACAAGTTTCTGTATGACCAACCCTGTCCGGGCAACCTTTTCCCGAAAACTCCAGATAATAATCTGAGAATTCCAGGCCATCTTCCAGCGGTGCCTTGAATCCGGGATGCCCGCCGATTCCGAAATACATCATCTTATCTGAATTGTTCCGAACCTGATATCCAATCTTAATCTGATTCTCATCCAGTTCATAACTCACGCGCAAAACAAAATGATACGGATAAGATTCATATGTTTCTTCTGTATCCACAAGTTCCATCACGATCCTGTCTCGTTCATGCTCTACAACCTGATACGAAAGTTTTCTTGCAAATCCGTGGATTCCCATATGATACTCCTGACCATTTAAAGTATATTTCCCATCTGTAAATCTTCCTACAAATGGAAATAATATAGGTGCTCTCTCCGGCCAGTACTTCGGATCTCCATCCCACAGATATTCTGTCCCGTCTTTTATGACAGATTGCATCTCTGCACCAATGGCAGCTATCTTAACCGTCATGCATCGATTACTAATCTCATAATTCACGTTCATTCCTCCCACTATTCTGCATCTGGATATTCTGTACACAGCAGACGGTATGCCGGCTCATCTTCTTCGATCGTTGGGAAACGTCCCATTCTCTCATAGAAGAAGTTATCGTTATCGTCATCATTACACATAGATACCTCTCCTAACAGAACAGATCCGCCAGTTTCCGGAACTACAAAATCATGGAACATATAAGGTGTAATTGTAATACTCTCTCCAGGTGTCAAAAGCACTTTTGTTCCTGCCGGAACAATTTCTTTCTTACCATCTTTATATACAACTACATCTGTATCCAGTTTTTCCATATCCTTAGTTCCGTTATAAACAGTGATATAAATATCATTTCCGCCTCGGTTGATAATATCTTCCATCTTAGATACATGATAGTGCAATGGAGCGGTCTGTCCCTCGTAGAGCATTAATAATTTCTCTGCATATGTCTTTGGATACTTCTCTGGCATCTTCTGATTTCCGTTTCGAATTGTAAGGAGCGCGAATCCGACCTCATCAAATTTGCCAAGGCCGTAATCCGTAATATCCCATCCAAGTTTATTATCACGAATTTCATCATATTCATGTCCAACACTCTTCCAGTCTTCAGCAGCCCACTTTGCAAACGGTGGAATCTCAAACCCATGTTCCTTGATCAACTGCTCCATATCCTTAATTACCTGATTAATCCTTGAACGTTTCATATTATTTCCTCCAAACATTTTTATTCTTTCAAAACTTTGCTTTTATAAATAAACAGCAGGGCTTCTTCATACATGAAGCATGAAAAGAGCCCCGCTGTTCTACATTATCATACTTACATCTTGTATTCTGATAATATAATCTCAGGCCTGTCAGCCTGCTTCTTATTGATTAATTCTGCATTTGTGACAAAGTTCAAAAGAGCATCTATTACTGCAGTTTCATTCAAATGCGCAAAACCTTTATAATAATTAAAAGGTCCTTCTGTTCCTGCCGAAAGCAGTACATAGTCTGCAAGATTCGCTACTGGTGAATTTGCATAAGCAGTAATCGCAATCGCTTTTAATCCTTTTTCCTTTCCAAGCTCCAATCCCTGAATCACTTGTTTGGATGTACCAGATTGAGAAATTGCAACCAATATATCATCCGAATCAGCTAAATTTACATTATTCAAAAAATATTCTGCGGCAACATTATATGTGCTTTTAATTCCTAATCTTCCAAGACGGAATCCCATATACTGAGTTAATGGACATGTATTTCCTACGGCCAGAAGATGCGCCTGCTTACATGACTTCAATAGATTCACGCAATTCCACATGACATCGGCATCTATCCTTCGCCCTATTGCGATAATATTCTCCGCATATTCTCGAAATTGCCTTTCTACCTCATCATGCGTCTGTACACGATTGACCGTCTCATACTGCTGTCTTCCCAAATCCTTCGCCAGAGTAATACGGAATTCATAATAACCCGTATAGCCAATATGGTGACACATTCTTACAACCGTTGCATCACTCACACCACTTTGCTTTGCCAGTTCAGACACATTAGAATCCACCGTCTTTTGTGGATTTTTCAAGACAAAATCTGCTACTTTTTTTTCAGCTGAAAAAATGCAGTTATAGTTCTCTTTTATTACCTCGAGAACACCTTTATTCAGCATACTCTCTTTTTTCACTTTGACACCTCTCCTTGAAGGGAGAGCCCAAAAGGCTTAGTATAAAGAAGCTTTTCCAATTGTCTGGAAGAGTTCTAATTTATGTTTTGCACACTCTTTCATAGCTTCCATACATTGAGGCTCAATTACATTTGGCTCTCTTACCCCTTCATCTTTTAATACTTCTCTCATTTTCTGGAAATATGCAACCTTGATATCAGAAGAAATATTAATCTTATTGATTCCAAGTGTTACAGATTCTCCAATTTCTTTGTCCGGATTGTTAGATCCACCATGAAGAACCAATGGAATATCTACTTTTGCTTCAATCTCTTTCAAAATATCCAGTTTAAGTTCTGGTTTCATTCCTGCTGGATATAAACCATGACATGTTCCGATTGCAACAGCAAGAGTATCTACACCTGTCTCTGCAACGAATTTTGCTGCATCGTCTGGATTTGTATAAATGATTTTTGCTGTTCCGCCTTCGAAATCTGCCGGATCAGTAGATCCGATAGTTCCAAGTTCTGCCTCAACAGATACATTTGCAGGATGTGCAGCTTCTACTACTTTCTTAGCACCCGCGATATTTTCTTCAAAAGGAAGCTCTGCACCATCAAACATTACAGATGTAAATCCAGACTGGATCGCATAAATAATTGTTCCAAAATCACTACAGTGATCCAAGTGAATACATACTGGCACTGGTGACTTATATGCTCTTTCCTTAATAGCTAAAACCATTTCTGGTCCAGTAAAGCTTAATTCATCTGGATGAATCTCAATGATAACCGGTGAATTAGTTTCCTCGCAAACATCCATGATTCCCAAGAACATTGAGTAATCGGAAATATTGAATGCCGGAATCGCAAATTTGTTCTCCTTTGCTACTGCCAAGATGTCTTTCATATTCATTAACATAATTTAGTCCTCCTCTAGAAATATAATACTATAAATTACCATTTTTTTCTATAAAATATTTTTTAGAAACACATTTGTACGCCGCCTAAGAATGAATCACCCAATCCAATGGTATATTTAGGTTTATCAATATATTTCGACGGTACTAATGTTACTTCATCCGCGTATTTGCTCTCTATCACTTTACTGTAGTTCTCAATCCCCTTCGGGCTCAGCTCAAAGGTAAGAACCTCTCCAATCTGTTCCTTCGTACCATAACTTCCATTCTGTGCTTTTGCAGTAGCCAACATATTTCCATACATCAGCCCTTTTTCGATATCTGCTTTCAGTTTTTCACCTACATACATAGAATAATCTTTGGTATGAATGATAATACCCTTACGGATACCAAATTTTTCCCGAATAAATTTTGCACCTTCAACACAGGAAATAATGTCACTAATATCTATATCAAAATCATACATTTCTTTTAATGTGTACTTCAGTTCTTCTTCGTTCAGGCTGACAATATCCACGCAAGAGCATACCGTCTCCAGACAAAGCTTTCTTACTGAAATATCATGGAAGTGTGCATCTTCAAAGAATACGATACCCTCCGGGTTTTTTTCACGATATTTCATGACATGCTGTTCTGCAAAATCCAAATGTTCCTTCAAAACTTCCGGATCTAAAAGCGCATTAAAGCTGGACAATACATTACTGCTTACATGTTCTGCATTTTCTTCGACCCATTTAAAATAAGGTTTAAAAAACGGAACATA
Organism: Faecalicatena contorta; assembly: GCF_021531895.1. Taxonomy (GTDB): domain Bacteria; phylum Bacillota; class Clostridia; order Lachnospirales; family Lachnospiraceae; genus JAFBIX01. Next base: position 67,869 of record NZ_JAFBIX010000016.1, read on the forward strand.
TTCATTCACCGTAATCTTTGTTAAAATCAATCGGTTCGAGCAAGGAATCTCTGCTTTTTGATTGCCCAGACAGATCACATCACCTTTTTTAAACTGTATAATACAGTGTACTTCCTGATCCTGAGTCTGGACAAGTCCATCTGTATGTACCAATTTTCCTTCATCAGAAACAGTATAAACATAAGGAGACTCTAACAACTTACATACCTCTTTGGAGTCATCTGTAAGATGCACGACAGACGGGCAACCCACCTGAGCAAGTGCCAAAGCCGCCTGAACTGCCGTTCCGCCCATTCCATACTGCGCAGAAAAGCACTCTTCCAGGAGTTTTGTATTCTCTATATCTGCTTCTCCGCCTATTCCCCGGCTACAATAATACACAATTGTCTGGAGCAATTCTTCCATAGTGTGAACCTTTTCCGGGACTTCCATCTGAGAAAGATCTCCATCTGGAAGGTATTTTGCAAGCAATTCATTCAATCTTTCAACCTGAAAATCGCACAAAACATCCAGGTTGCTGGTATATCCCATTGCTGTATAACGCTTCTCAGACACACGCTTTTTCACTGTCTCATCCATTGTTTCATATGCCTGCCTGTATTTTTGCTCAATCTGTAATACATTCATCACTATTGAAATCCTCCTAAATATTATCTGTCTTAACTCTTTACTGATCCTGCTGTCATACCAGCGATAAAGTATCTCTGGAAGAACAAGAATAATACAAGTATCGGTAATGATCCAAGTACACTCATTGCCATCATCTGATTCCACTCATATGAATGCTGTCCCATCAACAAGTTGATACCTACCGGCACCGTACGCATATCATTCGTCTTTGTCAATGCTAACGCAAACAAATATTCATTCCATGCCTGCATGAATGTATACATTCCAACGGATACCAGACCAGGTACAGCTGTAGGAACCAGGATTTTCCACAAAGCTTTCCAACGGGATCCTCCATCAATCATAACAGCTTCATCTAACTCTTTTGGAAGAGTATTCAGATATCCCGTTGTCATCAAGATACAATATGGAAGCGTAAATACCAGATATGTCAGGACAAGCGCTGCATATGTATTGTATAATTTTAAGCTTACAATCAAACTCAAATATGGAATCAACAAAGTAATCGGCGGTACAGCCTGTACAGCAACAATAACCGTATTGATTACGCTCTTTCCTCTAAAGTCAAAACGGCTAAATGCATAAGATGCCATAATTCCAATAATAAGAGTGATCACTACTACCAACCCAGCTATAATGTAACTGTTAATAAAAAACCTTACCTGTTCCGGGTTCGTAAAGATTGCTTTATAAGCATCCAAACTAAAATTCTCAGAAATCCATGTCGGCGGCCATGCAAAAATCTCTGCATTAGGCTTAAATGAATTCAAGAACATCCATACAATCGGAAAACCCGCCCACAAAGTACCAATGATCAATACTATGATAACTAAAATCTGAACTGAAATTTTTTTCTTTCCTATCATACTTTAATCCTCCGATCTTTGTTGTCTGACATAGAAGATTCCAATAATCGTACATACAATAAGAAGAATTACGGCTGCAGCCGATGCCATTGAATACTGGTATTTTGTGAAGCCCTGTTTGTATATATATGTACTAATCGTCTCGGTTGCATTGACCGGTCCGCCTCCTGTAGTCATCCAAATCAAAGCGAATTGCTGCAATGTCCAAACAAAGTCTAACATCAGAAGACTGACAAGAATCGGTTTTAATTGAGGAATTGTAATTCGGAAAAATGTCTGAATAGCATTCGCGCCATCCAGTGCGGATGCCTCATATAAATCTCCTGAAATTCCCTGTAATCCTGCCAAAATACTAATCATATAGAAAGGATATCCCGACCAAATATTAATCACTGTAACCGCTTTAAGCGCAATATCTCTCGTTGCCAGGAACGATACGTTTTTATCAACTATGTGCATAGATGTAATAAGATAGTTGATTACACCATTCGGATCTAACATCATTCTCCAGAGAATTGCGATAACAGATGCTGTAAACATCCATGGCAAAGCATAGATTACTCGGAAAATACCTTTTACTCTAACACCAAGGTATCTTGTATTCAATACCATTGCAAATAACATACCAATTAAAAGATGTGCTACAATGCTGACGATAACAAAGAAAAGCGTATTCCTTATTGCGACCAGGAATGTTGGGTCCGTCAGTACTGCTTTATAGTTCTGTAATCCAACAAAAATAGGATTCTTATTAACAATCACATTATCGAAGAAGGAATATCCGATAACCATGATAATAGGTACAACCAGCAGAACAATCATTAATGCAACTGTTGGTAAAAGATATAAATATGGTGTTGCCTGTTTCTTTAAAACATCCTTTTTGCTTCCTGCCGGCCTTGTCATTACTTTATTTCCCTTTGCCAATCATCCCACCTCCTTCATTTATTGAGAAGTATAGGCTGCGCGAATATACGCGCAGCCTATATTCTTTAACTCTAACTCTTTAACCTATATTTCTGTCCGATTTTTATTCAAAAGCCGGCTCCCAGCTTGCCTGTGCTGCACTTAACATATCTGCTGCAGATGCTGTATCTCCATCCAGATATAATACAAGCTGCTCATTAAAGCTTCTCATCAAATCTTCAGATGTAGGAGCACCTGTGAATTCGTTGATAGCATAACCTGTCTGGAAGATATCGTATGCTTTCAGGAATAATTCATCGTTTTCAGAATAATCAGGCTCTGCAGTTGCATTTCCTGGGAAAGCATTTGCAAGCTGAGCTAATTTAGCATTTACTTCTGGGCTCATAAGATATTCTACAAACTGCCATGCTTCTTCTTTGTTCTCGCAGTTTTCAGCAATACCGATACCCCAGTTAGCAACGTCCATTCCGCTTTCGCCTTCGTAACCATCCATTACAGGCATCTTAGCGTAATCAAAGTTAAGGTCTGGGCTTTCTTCTTTGATCAGTGTCAAGTGAGAAATTCCATCTACCATGAATGCAAGACGTCCGTTTTCGAACTCGTTAACCATATCCTGCTCTTTCATAGCTTCAGCACCGTCAGAGAGGTATCCGTTGTCTTTCATCTCTTTTACGAAATCAACAACCTTCTCCAGATCTTCATTACCTTCAAGGTTCGGTTTTCCATCTTCTAACATAGCTCCGCCTGATGCCCACAGCCATGTCATGAACTGATTCTGAATACCGTTAGGAGCTTCAGAAGATAATGGAATTGCAAATGCAGCTGCATCTGTATTAGATGTAATCTTATCGCATGCATCCAAGAACTCAGACCATGTTGTTGGAACCTCAGAAACCCCAGCTTCCTCAAGGATGTCCATATTTACATATAATGGATATGCAAAGTTAACAACTGGAATCATGTATGTACTTCCATCTACCTGAATCTGATCTGATAACTGGCTGTCATCATAGCCTGCATCTGTCATCAAATCTGTCAAGTTTGCAATAGACTCCTGTTTTGCAAAATCATATACCCAAGATCCATCAAGACCAACTACATCAGCCATTGTTCCTGCTGCTGCACCAGCCGCGATCTGAGTCTTAGTATCTGCATAAGGATTGCTCAGAAGTTCAATGTTGATTCCTGTTTCCTCTGTGAAGTCATCACAGATCTCCTGAAGTGCTCCATCCGGAAGCTCTACGCCCCACCACTGTTGGAATTCAAGTGTAACGCCATCTCCGCTGTCTCCACTAGCTTCTTCTGAATCTCCGCTGCTGCTAGATCCACAAGCTGCTAATGAAAGTACCATTGCGCCAACCAGACCAACTGAAAGCATTTTCTTCATGATTGTTCTCTTTTTCATTAATAGTTCTTCCTTTAAATGAAATTTTATTTCAGCATTTTGTGAAAAAAATTTTTAAGGCAAATTTCCGAATATCACATATGGATGGATTTTTATGTCTATATTCGCTAATTTATCCTTATTTTTCTTCCACTTTTTATGCTGTTTTAATTATATTATAAAATATTTTTTCATATTGTTAATATGTATTATTGCT
>NZ_JAFBIX010000017.1 GCF_021531895.1 Faecalicatena contorta
CTAATATTCTGTACTTTTTTCCATTTTTTCGAACAAAATCTCACTCCGTTAACATCAATTTTTTTACAAATCTGCCAATACAATAGCAATCTAAAAAAGATTGATACGCAGAACATACTTTATTTCTGACATATCAATCTTTATTTTGCCATTCTACAAATGAATCTTCTATGGTTTGTATTTTAAGAAATTCTTGGAATAATATTATCAACAACGGATAAATCAATCGTCTTAAAATCTTCTGAGACTCTTTCACTGTATTTTTCCGGTGTAGGTGCAATCTCCTGCCATTGCCGGTATGTCTCGATACATTTCTCAATCAGCAGGATATCCTCTGTATTGTCATCCTTTCCCTTCGGATATACGACCACGGAACGATAAGGCGTCTGGTTAGGCTTCAGACTGGAAGCCTGCGGATGCGTCAAAAGCTTATGCCGGTCATAGACAAGATCTCTTGTCTTGATTAAGACCTCTTCATAAGTATTCAGTAATATCACAGTTAATTCATTCTTATATTTTTCATAGACACGATCGTTATTTGTAATCATGATTGCTTTTTCCAGATCCCACATATTAACATCCACCTTTTGTACTTTTTTAACCTTCTACTACACTTCTTTCAGGATATTCTCATCATAGCTTGGTTCTGCATGATGTCCGGGTCGGACAACAAGAAATCGGTCTTCCGGCCAGTCTCCATCCACCATCTGCTTCAAGATGGAATGATTTCCCTGAATTAATTCGTAAGACCAATTCTTTTCTGCCGCTTTCTCTCTCGCCTGTTCTTCATATTCCGGGAAATCCAGTTCCGGCCATCTTATATAGGCTGCACCTTGATAATGCTGCGTAAATTCAGACTCGATCTCTACTGCACGTCTTGCACGCCTCTCATTGCCATGATAACGAACCAGATACATGTCATATCTACGCCTCAGATAATCCTCATCATCAACATTATCCAACTCCACAAATCCCGGGGAATAATAAAATGTACCCGGATTCTTCTTGTAATATTCCATGTACATCTCCTTATCTCCCATAAGAAGCGTAATACAATCATGTGCCTTCGGAATGACAAGAGGATACCTCTTACTGGACAGGCCGGTCACCACATTCGAACACAGACCATATCCCAACAGAATCGCATCAAATTCATATTCTTCGGTATCATTGGAGTAAATATGACGATTCTCATCAATCATATTGATCTCTTCCTGAAGAATCTTCTTCAAATGCTCCGGTCTGCTATGTATTTTCTGTTGTATCATTGTTACATCAATGATGTTTTTACACGAAAAGATGACACTGGCAATCTCTCTTTCTAATATCTTACAACCAAGCAACTTGTATCTCACTATCCATACCTCTATTCCATATAATCAACGTATCTAAATCCATCCATCAAATATGCCTCTATTATAATAACATTTTTCCAGTACACATGCCAACATTATTCCTGAATACTGGAAATCGCATAAAAATAATGATAAACTTTTTATAAGAATCAAAATGAGATACAGAGAGGAGAAACAGAGCATGCAGGAATTTAGTTTACTCTACCCGGGCAGTAAAACACCAATATATCATATCTTACCAGATGATACAGCACATGATCTGGCTGTAGATTATTTTTGCAATCTGTTATCTCCGATGGAACCAGAGTCGAAAATGATTCGAAGTATAATGACACATATTTCTGAAGATCCACGTGTTATTCAATATCGCTGTGATGTTTTCGAAGATGTCCTTCGTTTTCCACAGTTTCGGGAAGAAATGTGCAAACTCTTAGACCACGTAGATTTTCTGAAAACCTATGGAAGTTTTGGAAAAGAATCAGATGCCTCCGGAATCTGGAATCTGGTACATCGTTTAGATGAAATGAAAGATTATATTGAATGTATACAATCCATTTACGCTTGTCTGAATAATATAGATATTCAGTCAGAAGGCTTTCTTACCCTTAAAGAATATGTACAGAAGCTATATGAAGACGCAGGATTTGAAGAACTGAAAAAGGATATTGATGCACTAAAAACAGAAACTTCCAAAGTCAAAAGTGTTACCCTGGGCGTTAATCTGAATGATCGATATGAGCCTGCCGAAATAGGAATCGTATCGATCAACAACAAATCTTTTACAAAGTCAAATATCATTGCAAATTTCTGCGATTTTTTGAATCGAAAGGATGAAATACAGAACGGAAACGAATGGAAGAAGCAGTATGCATTCCACACATCTGTCCATGATTATGAAAGCAATGACAGGGTAGCGCAAATCCCTGCAGGAATGGCAGATCTATCCAATGATAACCAGAGCAAGGATGTAACACATATGCTGGATCATGCCATCACTTCTATGTTGACCCGAATTACCAAAAAATTAAAGCAGGTTCTTTCCCGGCATGTAGCGGTAAGCACCAGTACAATCGCCTCTCTGCTTCCGGAGCTTATCTACTATATTCGTTGGGCAGAATATGTGGAGAAGCTTCAATCCAGGGGCTATACCCTGTGCAAACCTCATCTTTTAACAGAAAACACCAGGGAGATGCATGTTATTGGTCTTTACAACATGAAACTGGCTCAATCTTTTATAGAAAAAGAAGAAGAAAGCAGTGCTATTGTTGGAAACAATCTGGATTTTGACGCAGAACACCGTATATATATCCTGACCGGAGCTAACCGTGGTGGTAAAACTACGATTACACAGGCCGTTGGAATGGCTTTTTTACTGGCTCAGGGAGGTATCTTCGTGCCGGCAGAATCTTTCACATTCAGCCCAGTAGACAATATTTTTACCCATTATCCCGCAGATGAAACTCAGACTATGGATCTGGGCAGGCTAGGCGAGGAATCCAAACGATTCCGGGAGATTTTCGCAGAAACCACGCCACAAAGCCTGCTTCTATTGAATGAGTCCTTCTCTACTACCTCTTTTGAGGAAGGCTTTTATATTGCACGGGATATTATCCGCATATTATTAAAGCTAGGAGTGCGCACAATCTTTAATACTCATATGCATAAACTGGCAATGGAAGTAAACAAGTTGAATGAAGAAAGCACAGATAGTAAAGCTGCCAGTCTGATAACAGAAACAGAAGCAGGGAAACGTTCCTATCGAGTTCGGATCGCTCCACCGGAAGGATATTCCCATGCCCGGGATATTGCTGAAAAATACGGTGTGACCTATGAAATGCTGGAGCAGATGAAGAAATAGTATTATTAAACCAGGAGACTATCCCATACACACATTGCTCCGAGGATGTCAAGTTATTGTTACTGAAAAAAATGGAGAAAACCTCTGCATTGGGATAGTAAAATAGCCCAACCCCCACATTTATAGAGGGACGGATGTTATGTTATTGCCACCTTCATGATGAAAAAGTGTTACATTATTGCTATTTTCCCAATCTCTGATGCAGGAATGCTACTCTGTTTTCGGACCGGAACCACGGCTCCTGTCCTGTATGCTACGCTCCTACCTGCTTGCTTTAAAGCTGAAAGTAACTTCCATCACTGTCTGGTGCTGCATGCTCAGGGAAATACGGCAGAACCGTACATATCTTTACCGATGACAATCCAAGATTATTTAACATACCGCCAAGAGACAGTAAATCATGGGAAAAGAAATATATGAACTAAGGACTTCCATGGAACATTCTAACAAACGTGAAAAAGAAGACTATAAATTAAAAGACGGCAGGCACCAATCTACGAAGATGTGGTACTGCCGCCTCTATGGCATCATGAAGCTACAACATCTTGATGCCTGGGAAATGCCGTCAGCCGAAGCATTTCAAGATTCATTATTAAGATTGGCCTCTTAATAATGTTATCTGATATTTCGCAATTATTCTAGCAACTGTTAGTTTTACCAGGAAACACTAATAATGCATCCCTATGGATATCAGGCAGAAGCCAGTTGTTTTTTACATGGGAGGACAAATAAGCCATGTCATTAGCCCTGTTCCGTTGCGCAATTCTTTATGAAGATGTTTTGGAACAGGAATGAGGCATTTGCACCAGAATTCTTGTCGATACAATGACGTCTATGCTTAGTCTCCCCAAGAGGACACAATAATTCAAAACAGTCCCGCAAATATGGAACTGTTGTTTCATTACCCATTGCCCATAGAAATTCTTCATAATTCATTGGGAACACCTCAACATGTTCCTCTTCCGAGGGAATCACAATGTCTTCCACATTCATTCTCAGAAAAATCAATAAACCTGTTTGTAAAGTATTTTCCTATAATATGTTGACAATTTATTAAAAACAAATCAAAATCATTAATATCATTTTAATAATTTCAACTATTTCTTCCGTAAGATGTGCAAAATCAATCAGTATATAACTTCTATACTCACAAAAGGCAGTTTTATATTTATTTTACTTTTCACATAAAGGCAGTTTTATATTGACAAACTCTCTCACACACAGTGCCCCCGAGGATGTCAAGTCATTGCTACAAACTTTTTAGCCTCTTTTTCCTCATTTTTCTCATAAAACCGTTGTTTTGGAATAGCGGACGTTATATTATTGCTACAAAATCTGTGGAGAGAATATAACATCAGTGCTACAAATCTTATAGTAGAGGATGTTACATTATTGCCACAAAATCAGGCAAGTGCTTTCCACTCCACCTCCACCAATCCAAGCAGTTTCAATAACGGATAATGATGACAATTCACGCCCCTGCGAGAGGGGCTTCCAAGTCGGCCGCCGAACACTATGTAAATCAGCATATTTCAATTCACGCCCCTGCGAGAGGGGCTTCGTATTCTATGGATGTACAAGTTTGCAATTTGCAATTTCAATTCACGCCCCTGCGAGAGGGGCTTCTGGGAACTAATACAAGGGGAAGCGAGTGATAGCATTTCAATTCACGCCCCTGCGAGAGGGGCTTCCTGTTTGGTGCATGGGGTACAACCATACAAAGCTGATTTCAATTCACGCCCCTGCGAGAGGGGCTTCGATTGAGCATTATGCTTGCAAAGAGTGTTTATTAATTTCAATTCACGCCCCTGCGAGAGGGGCTTCGCAATGTTGAAAGGTATTTATTCGGGATTTGTAATTTCAATTCACGCCCCTGCGAGAGGGGCTTCGCAAACATGTAAAGTAACTGTTACAAAGAAACCAATTTCAATTCACGCCCCTGCGAGAGGGGCTTCTTGACGGGGATACCTCTCTTCTAGTTTGTATATCAATTTCAATTCACGCCCCTGCGAGAGGGGCTTCGGGTTGGGATACGGGAGCCGATTTTATTAAAATATTTCAATTCACGCCCCTGCGAGAGGGGCTTCCGTTTTCAGACTCGATAAGAATATTAAAAATAGATTTCAATTCACGCCCCTGCGAGAGGGGCTTCGATTGCAGATAAAGCAATTACCGAAGATAAAATTATTTCAATTCACGCCCCTGCGAGAGGGGCTTCCTTTTGCCTCGCTGTATCCATACCATCCATCCAAATTTCAATTCACGCCCCTGCGAGAGGGGCTTCTGTGTTCGCATCGAATTCTTTCTCTGCGAAATCAATTTCAATTCACGCCCCTGCGAGAGGGGCTTCTGTTGCAATGCCCTTGAAAAAGTATCCTTCATTATTTCAATTCACGCCCCTGCGAGAGGGGCTTCCATCGTCTGCATAATAATCCTCCTTGCATCCTAAATTTCAATTCACGCCCCTGCGAGAGGGGCTTCTACACCACTTTCCTACAATCACATCGTTTTCATCTATTTCAATTCACGCCCCTGCGAGAGGGGCTTCAGCAAAAATCAACAATTTCTCTATCGGTTTTTGCTGTTTTTTTATTCAATAAATGCATTTTCACAAAATTAATTCTTTCAAATCCCCAATTTAATCAATATAGGCATCATATTTGTACTATTTTCATTGCGCCAATCTCCTGGGATTTTATGTATGGGAAATATATGCGCAAGATTTTATAACAACAGTGGTTCCCCAGCCTCCACTTTTAACTTTTTTCCCATAGAATCAATTTTGTTCTGGTAAGAATTTCCCAACCGATAAAACCGGATGGAATCCAAATTCTTATTTATTTCCTTGCTTAATTCATGCTTTAATGTCGTAAGCTGCGCTGCGTCTACTAAAACTTCAAAAACTGAGTTTTGCACCCGAACACCATATCTTTCACATAATTTTGCTACTCTTCGAAGTCTCTTTTCCCCTGCAGCATCCATCGTATTTACATCATAAGTTATCACTACCAACATGGTTTACCTCCAGGAATACGGCGGATATTCATCCAAATCGCCACGCAGCACTCTGGCAAATAACATTGCCTGAGCATAGGGAATCATTCCAATTTCAATATTTTCGTCCAGGAAAGGATGTTTGATTGTTTCCTTTTTCCTTTTTTGCCAGGCATTCAAAACTGTCCTTCTTCCCTTGTCATTTAAATATACCGCTTCCGAATCTGTTTCAAAATCCCTAGTTTGCAGCTGTCCCTTATGAAAAAGTGAAAGAACAAACCGATCACACAACGGTGCCCGCAATTCTTCAACCAGATCCAAAGCAAATGACGGACGTCCCGGCCGTAAAACATGTAAATATCCTGCTGCCGGATCAAGTCCTACTGTTTCTAAGGCAGATTGCGTTTCGCGAGTCAACAGCATATAAACAAAGGATAACGCTGCATTTACTTCATTTTTCGGTGGCCTTCTGCTTCGAACATCAAAAACAAATTCTTTTGAATCCAGCATATTATCAAATTGGGCAAAATAGATCGTAGCTGCTGCACCTTCCAATCCTCGCATGGAATCAATATCATTGACATTTTGTAATTTTTTTGCAATATTACTAAGTTTATCTGCTGCCGCCACTAAAGCACTTCTTTTTTCATCTGAATCTTTATTTCTTGCATTTCTCATAAGAACCGCTTTTGCATTACGAATTTTTCCATAAAGAACGTTTCTTACTGTCCGAACTGAAAATTCAATATCATTCAAACTTTCATACTGTTTTTTTCGCAATAAAACATTTCCGCTTACAGGTCCACATATTCTTCCAAGAAATTTTCCATTCTCGGATAAAAATACTAGTGAAATCCCTTCTTCTCCACAAAATCCTATCAATGAGGTTGAAACTGTATTTTGCCCGAAGCATACAATTGCTTCAATATTATGAGCTGGAACAGAAACTTTTTCTTCTCCATCCATTTCTACAACTATATTCTGATTGCGCACATGTATATAACTGCCAGGTGTCAGAATATAGATCGTGTTCAAAAGCTTTTTCATATACATCTCCCCTCTTCTGCTTCCAGTTTTAATTCTTTGCAATATTCAGAAGCTGATTTTTTCACTTTCGGCATACAGTATTCTAACATAGAACATTTTTTGCACTTGGAACTATACTGTGCCGCTGGAATTATAAATGATTCACGGATTTTTCTTAACTCTGTAGCTGTATCACGAACCATTGTACGCAGTTCTTCCGTAAACTCAATCCGAAGACGTTTATGTGAAGATATAAAAAATATTTCCCCTGCGGGAATCTTCGTCTGATACATTTCTTCCAGGCACATGGCCTCTGCACACAGCTGTATCTTATATTCTAATTCATCTTCCCGGACTTTTCCATGTTTATATTCTATTGGAAACAGAGTTACTTTAAAATTTGTAGCCGGAATTATACATCCATCCTCAGATTTGGTTGCTTCAATGCAATCGCATTTTCCATTTACTCCCAGTTCTTCGGAAACCACTTCATATTCATATAGTTTAAGAAATTCTCCTCTTTTCTCAATTCTCTGGGTATGAACACGTTCGTGCTCCGCACGTCCTTTCGCAGTTTCCACATTTTCCACCCATACCCGTTCATTTAAAAGAAGAGCAGCCCGCCTGGGACAATAACACATCTGAGAAAGCCAGCTTAATGGAATATATTCTTTATCATTCATTTTTAAACCATTCCTCATTTTCAGGAAGTTGATTCCATACAATATCTCCAAATGCATCTTCTTTAAAACCAACCTCAACGCCCTTTGGCACATGATTCAAATGAATAATCGCATCATAATCATGATAACTTCTTGGATACATTACACTTTCTTTTTTCTTCACTTCTACTAGGTCAAACAATTTGTGCGCTGGAGCACATCCCAATCTTGCCTGACGGACTCTCTGCTCCAGATCAGAATCTGTCCCCACATGTTTGAAAATAATCAATGGTGACACTACTTCCATCTCTCCTTTACTTGCAGAACGGTTATGTTCATACATATTCAGGATTGCCTCGAACAAAAGATTTAAATCTTCCTCGTCAAATCCAGTTTCCGCCGCCAGATTGGCACTGATAAATCCTCTGATTTCATATAAACCAAATGGAATGAACTGTTTACGTCCCATTGTCCGAAGTTTATCTTCCGGTTTCTCATTTTCCATCCGCTGATAATCTTCCATTTTCAAATCTTTTTCCCCGTCCGTTACTGCCATACGAGTTATGGAAATGTCTAATGGCAAAACCGGATCAAGACTTTTTCCAAATGTGATCTGAACAGGACCTCTCACCTGTCCCGCATTTGGGCCAGTGCTCATTACTGCACCAAATGTACGTACATCATAAAACAATTCGCATGCTTTCTGACGTCCTGCATAAATCGCTTCTTTCGCTTTTGCACAGTCTTCAACCCCTGCTTCTCTTTTCGCTCTGGCAATGTGGCGGTTCATATTTGTTGACTGCTGAACAATAATCTCCATTCCAGGTTCTCCTTCTCTGGACAGGGTTACATAATTTCTGATTAGTCTTTTTGTAGATACATCTGAAATATATCCCTGCATGGTCTGCGGATCCACTCTTGGAGTATTTCCCATATCTGGATCGCCATTAGGATTGGCATCTGTACATGCCACATAATAAATAAATTCATAACGATTTTTAATTGCCATAATAAATTCCCCCTTACATGTTTTGATCCTTTACATTATTTTTAATCTTTTCTATTCTCTCATTTTTATCTTTCTGTAATTTCGTACACATCTGTCTGTATCCCAAGGCAAAATAAGCCTGTTGTTCCAATGTCAGAGTTGCTGGAATTTCATTTCCAATTGCACAGTACGTTCCGTTCAAAGCCTCTTCATACTGTTTTCTCAGCCATTCATTTTCTATTTTTTCCAGATGATAGGCTGATAATCTGGATATCTGCCCTAATACCAACGCAGGCATCTGACTTGCACTTGAATAATATCGCTGTACGATTGTAGCATTGACATTTTTCATTGCCACATTCTGTATTGCTGCATGCACCGCCATGGCAGCGCCGCAATGATAGGCAGAACTTTTGTGTTTAGAATCATATTCTGACATAATTTCATTCTCCTTTCCTTTTCTCATAAGCCAGACCTTCAGCCACTGGCATGCTGTCGCATCTGGTATTTTCATACTGGTCTGATTCTCATCATTTTCCAGCATTTGCGAACGAATATACGCCAACGAACGAAGCGCGACTGCATCCGGCAGCGAAGTACCATGTATAATTGCACGAATAACCGCCTGTGTAATTTCAGGTAATTCTTTATTCACTCTATCCCAAATATTGCTGTCAGAATTATGTTTTTTCAGTAAGCATAATAGTCTTGCACTGAGTTTTTTACTTTTTTCGTTTTGTATTCCATTCAAAGCTTTCAGTTCCAATTGTTTATTCCAAAGGTCAATATTGCTTTGAAGTTCTTCGTAGGAACCATGTTCATACTGACGAACCATAACACGCCCATTAACACCAGATAACAAAACTATAGAATATTGGCTGGGTAAATGTGCGATTTTTTCTCCTGTTTTTACACTTTTAATCAATTTGGAAGCTTGATTTTCAGCGCTTCTGGCTTTGCTTTTTTTCTCTTCCGCTGATACTTCCTCATCTTCCTCGTCATCCACCAACATATTTATTCCAAGAAAATTTGCACTCAGAACAGGATCATTTTCTGCTGCAACATCCTGTTCATACCAATGTACAAACTTCATATTTGCCAATACCGGAGCCTTTTTCAATAAATGATCCAACGCAGCTTTAACCGCGAAAAAAGCAGTTTCTGATACCGGTGCATTCGCACTTTTCTTCTGGTCATAGGAACAAAAAGCACTTTTATCGAAGCAGATCAAGGCATCTCCACGGGCATGTCCCCCAACTACTGCAAGCCCGGTAACCGGAGGAACTGTTTCCAGAGGAACTGTTTCTTCTCCGGTAATCAGACATATGGTCTTTTCTTTTTTCTCTGCATGAATAAATTTCTTTCGATAAATATTCCACCAGTCCCTCAACCCCTCTGCCTTTACAATTTTCTTCCCATCAACGATAAAAGAAATACGTTCTGATCCCTTAATTTTGTTTTCATTCAATGCTTCCGAAATTGCCAGAAGCGTTTTCTCGTCTTGTGCCGCTTTCACACATATCTCAAATTCCGGAAAACGATCACTCCCATCTTCTAAAACCTGGTAGTAAAAATCTCTTTTCATCTTTGCCTTATCTTCTAAATCGGAAGCATCTTTAAAAATTACGGACCTTTTTTCTACAATGGGATTGCACTTTTCCTTTCCATTCGCCAGACTTCCAATATCCGGGCATAAAACTGGCATATCATCTCCTAATATGATTCCAAGGAATTGTCCTTCCCGGCTTAACGAAACATATGCTTGTATTGTTTTGTTACAATATCCAGGCGGCAAAACCAGATCATTTCGTATTGCATAATCATAAAATGCTTTCAGCATTTTCTTCCCCCCTTCAGCACTTCCGGGCTGTCATACGCTGGAACTTTTATAACTCCATGTTCTACAACAGCATGATACAATGACAGCTGCGGTTTCACTTTTTTTCTCACCTCATGATCATGAAGATCAAAAATGTCATAAACCATTAATCCCCCATCCATATTGATGTCAGCGGCCGCTCTGCTTCCGTCGCTTTCCTCGAAATAAGCCACGAATTCTCTCAGGCCGAACGACGGCTGATAGTAACATTTTCCATTTCTTATCCTTCTGTAAGCCTGATTGTAAAGCTGCTGTTCTCTTCCTTTAAACGCCGGTCTCGGACAAATAGATGCTGTGATTCGGTATCTTACATCTTTCAATGCAACGGTCTGTCTCTGTGTCCTTTCCTCGTCGCTATATATTACTTTATTGCTAACTCTGGTTTTCACCTCATTCCGTTTAAAACAAATATACTGAATCGGGTTCAAAATCTCTATCCGATTGACCTGCCAGTAAAATTCCACAGGTTTACTGTAAATGGCTGATAGAATCCCCCGGCACGCTGATGGCGTGGGAAAAGGATATGTAAGTCGTTCTACTTTTGTATAGGGTGCCGCGAAGCAAGCAAAATCCCCCCAGACCTCTATTGATAACTCCATTCCTGTCACTCCCTTCTCCTCTTATTTGACAGTATGGGGCTGATAAATCAGCCCCATACGCACACATAAATAATGAACATATTTCAATTCTCAGCAAATCATAAATGCAAGCATAAAAACAAGTATCTATAATAACAAGCACTTTTTTGCTGTCATGTTAGTTATATATTTTAAATCTTTCTTTGTCAACCCAAAATCAAACCATCATCTTCACACTTTTTGTTTTCTCCCTCCTCTTCAAACTGCAGTCCCATATCTTCCCGGTACATATACTCATACTGTGTACGCAGAACATAATACCCTGACTCCATCTTCTGTTTTCTCTTTCGGTCAAAATAAAACGCCTGTTCACAATACTTCTCTACATCCTTTTCAAAAGTGTTAACGGTGATTTCTGCTGATTTTTTTACAAGTTCGGGCGTTAAATTACCACTTAATAGTTCTTTTCTCACATCTTTATACAACTGCATTTTTTCACGAAAAGGAACAATCACTTTTTTGCCCTGGTTGTCGATCAGTTTGTATTCCCTGGCGGTTTCTTTATAATCTCTATCTTCAATCGCTTTTGCCAATGCCTCTTTATCTTTTGCATATCCCCGAAAAAGTATCTCATAATAATTGGATATACATTTCGGATCGTTGATATCGATATTTTCTCTGGATAAAATTTCTTTTACAACAACTGCCGCATTCTGATACCATTTATCCGGAGGATACAAATTGCCTTCCACTTCCGGTTCAAAAACCACCACTTTTCCCATTTCAAACCTTCCACTTCGATTGCATCTTCCTGCTGCCTGAATAATTGCTTCCAGCGGTGCCAGCGCTCTGTACAAAACACGAAAGTCCAGATCCACACCAGCTTCAATACACTGTGTCGATATTACTTTACATGGCAATTCTGCCTTTTGTCTTTTCTTTATATTTCTTATCACTTTACTTCGATGTTTCGGACACAGATCCGTTGTTAAGAAAAATATTTCTTCCCGATCACAATGGTCATTTTTTAAGAATTCAAACAATTTAACTGCGTGTCTGCGAAGATTTACGATTACACAAACATTTTCTTCCTCTTCCATTTCCCGCGCTATTTTCTCCAATGGAATCCGTTGTTTCATTCTCCATTCCACTTGCGTTCTTGCTAATTTTTTATACATCATCGGATATTCTGGCACAATCTCAATAGGTTTCCAGGATACTCCCTGTATATCTTTAAATTCCGGCTGAGTAGCAGTAGAAAAAACCATCGTACAGTGATATCGGGTACATAATACATTTACAGCATTTAAAGTTGCAGCCAACAGATTTGCCGGTAAGGTTTGTGCCTCATCAAACAAAATGATACTGTTTGCAATATTATGTAGTTTCCTGCAGTCTGTTGGCTTTTGCGCAAACAACGCCTGAAAAAATTTAACCGAAGTAGTTATAATGAATGGTGACTCCCATCGTTCCGCAAACTCCCGCTGCCTGTCATCAAGCTCGCTTTGGCTGTGATCCTGTAAAATCTCCGGAATTATTTTTGAATACACGTCGTAGCTTTGTTCCGTTAATGCAAGAAACGGCAGTACAAGTATAATGCGCTTTTTCTTAAATTCGTCTGCATGCTGCAATGCAAAATTCAATAATGCCAGTGTCTTTCCCGTTCCTGTAGGTGCTGTAAGAGTAAATAAACCTTCTTTTAATCTTGCAGTCTTCCCACACCTTTCAAACAATAAGTCACGAAGGTCATTCACGACCGAAGAACCTTTTACATTCTTTTTCAGTTCTTCTCTATATTTATCCAATGCCTTCAAACATTGTTTCGCTTTAAATTCCAGTGGTTTTTGCAACTCCTTTTCTGATGAAATGGTATAATCTGCATCTACCAGGCAGGAAAACAACATGCGTGTATATAACATCGCATCTATAGATTCATCGATTACATCCAGCTTCTGCACGTTTTCTATTGCCTGAGCTTCTGATTTAAATTGAGGAAAATCTTCAAATGTAAATTGAGGAAAATCTTTAAGAAAGGCCTTTGTCGCTTCCTGATATTGTTTCTGGCCTGCTAATGCCGCAGTCTTTTGATTATTGCACTCCATAGGATCACTAGATTGAAGACTATTTATCAAAACTATTTCCAGATCATCATATCCAATAAGACCGTTGTGATGTCCATTTATTGCTTCTATCGCTGCCCGGTAACGAAACGAAGATTTTTTGTTTCCAATCAGACAATACAGAAATGCAGCTCCACAAAGTGCATGATCAATGTGGGTACGTTTTCCCTCCAAAACACCTTGAAAACTTTCACTGTATTTTCCAAAATCATGCGATTTTCCACATAATTCGGCTGTTTTTCTACTTCCGATCTGCTCTCCAAACACTCCAGCCATCTCACTTACTTTTGCCAAATGATCTCTAAGCAACTCCTGGGTCCCATCTTCTCGCTTTGATTTCGCATAATATTGTGTATTGTTTTCATTCATCTTTACTTTCCCTTTCTATTTTATCAATACGTGAGAGTGAATAGTTTAAGAATGCTTATGTATACAGATTATATTCTCCATTTACAGGAGTGTAAATAAATATGCGGCTTTTTTTGTCACGAAAATGGCTTAAAACCGCATGTTCATGTTCTTATATTTTACTGCCTCTGTCTGTATCACATAATTAATCTTAGACAGGAAGCGCTTCGCATCCCATTCTTTTTGCTTTATATTATTTTCTTCTTCAGTTTTTTACAACATCGGCACTACGCGATTCCCCTGCTTTTGCTTTCGCAATATCTGTAATACAAATATAGTCATCTAACTCTTGTTCCAAGATCAAAATCGGTATATTTTGAACTTCAATTACCCCATTCTGCATTCACATCTTCCTTCTCTGTAAAATTATCCATTTTTATCTTGTATGCCAACAATCGAAAAACATAGTCAGGCATCTTTCTGGTTTCTCGTTCCCATTCTATCACTGTTCTAAAAGGGCTTCCTAAATATTCGCAAAATTCCTTTCTATTCATTCCTGTACTTTCTCGTAATTCTTTTTTATCTTTTATTTCCATTTTTTCCTCAATCTTTACACATTATGTATATAAAGATATCCTACTTTCTTTTTACTTTTAACATTTTTATATATCAAGTAAAAGTACTTTCATATTTCTTCATATATCACCAAAAGGCATTTATTGGGGAAAACTATTTAATAAACACAGCGCCCCATATCCCACCTGTGGATTTGGATATACCGTGAATCCCGGCAGCGGCCTTGCGCCTCTCCTCAGATATGCTTTCACCTTTTCTCCATATAAAAACGGATCATTTTCCCGGACAATTCCCCATTCCATCAGCAGCGCCGCACTGCCAGTAACAAAAGGCGTTGCAAATGAAGTGCCGGTAAACTGTGCATATCCCCCGCCGACAGCAACGGTTGTTATATCTACTCCCGGAGCCGCCAAATCGGGCTTCACAAGCCTCTCCTCTCTGGTATATCCTCTTCCCGAGAAGTCTGCATAGGCAAATGTCAACGCATTGTATGCACCCACCGTGATTGCACGGCTTGCCGTCGATGGAATCGTAAGTGTTGTATTGTCTGTCGGGAACAAAAATCCAGTTCCTCTGTTCACTACATTTTCGCTCGGAAGCCATAATTCATAAACACCGGATACAATCTTTCGGGGTGTCAGTACGATTTTCCATACTCCTCCTGTAATATACGTATCCTTCGGCAGCATATCAATATAGATTTCCTGCGCCGTACTGTAAGGGCTGGGTTCTCCATAATAGAGGAGAATCTCCGTCTGACCAACGGTAAATCTCTGAGGTCCAAGGACTTCCTGGATAGGACCTACCGTCACACCGGCAGGACTAACCAGTGAAATGTCGATGACATCCGTATACTCTTTCCAGATCTGAATACTGAGTGTCGGCTGATTATTCTGCACAGCGAGCTGTATCACGGTATCTCTGTCCTCTTCCATAATCCCGGACGTATGTCCTGCACTTGCTGCTTCATTTCCAGAACCGATGCAGATAGAACTCTTCCATATGTTTGAGATATCATCAATAAACCGTTCTAACAGAGAAGTGCCATCATGAGAGCCATAGGTATTGCCAAAGCTGATATTCACTGCCACCGGAATTCGAAGCTCAAGCGCCTTCCGAATTACATAATCCAATCCCTGCATTAGTTCTGTTGTTCTTGGGAATCCTTCCTTGCGTGGGTTGCCCAGCTTCACTACGATCAGTTCACTCTGCGGCGCCACACCTGGATATTGTCCGCTGCTATTTCTCCCATTCCCAGCCGCCACTCCTGCCACTGCAGTCCCGTGTCCTGATGTATCCATACTTGGAACGAGCCTTCTCCGTTCTTGTATCGAAGGCTGTCGCAAAGCCTCGTCAATCTGCGCGGCTGTATATTCTGCGCCTATGAAATACCCTTCCGGTGGCACTCTGCCTTCTGCGGGTGCAAGTGACTGATCCCATAAATATCGAATTCTTGTGCTTCCATCCTCATTTCGAAAATCTGCATTCTCATAATCTATTCCCGAATCAATAACAGCAACCAGAATTCCCTGTCCAAATAGTGCAAAACGGGTATCCTGTACCGCATCGATACATGATACCCGTCTTCCATTCGTGACTTGAAAGAATAACCGTTTCGGTTTTTCAATATATTCTATTTCAGGAAATTGCGCCAGAATCATAATCAGCGACTCTCGAATTGTAATAATTGCATATTCATTCTGCAGCTCCACCACATCGCTTGCCACTTCGCGTATACGGTCCAGATTCCCGGAATACTTAATAATCAAGTCCCATTCTCTGTCGATGGGATTATAACCCACGTCCAGCTCCAGTGATTTTTCCCGCTCTTCTTCCGTGGCATCTAACGCAAGATTTAACAGATTCTCAACCTTTTGACTTGCCATATTATTCCTTCCTTACTGATTATTCTAATTTCTTTCATGAAGATTCTATTGTACAAAGTTGTACCCTAGATAGGGCGCCAGTTCCGCCGGAATAAAATACCCTCGATCCTGTCTGCACACTGGACACACTCCCGGTACCATCTTCCCGGTATGGATGTAACCACAATTCAGGCACATCCATCGATTGTTCTGATCACTTTCAAAATATTTATTTTTCTCCAGAAGCTCTGCCATTTTACCAAAACGCCGACCATGTACAGCTTCAATCTCTGCAATCTGGAAAAATGTCGATGCCGCTTCAATAAATCCCTCTTCTTTGGCTTCCTTTCCAAATATCTGATAAACCTCTCCATATTCTTCTAACTCATTATATTCTGCAGACCGCAATAGTTCTATCACACTGTCATAATGATCTACCGGATATCCTCCGGCGATCTCCACGGTATTACCAGAAATATTCTTAAGCAGATCATAAAATCGTCTGGCATGTGCCCGTTCCTGTTCGGCAGTAAATAAAAAAATCTGCTGTACTGCATAAAATCCCTGATCTTTAGCAGCTTCTGCCGCAATCGTATATCGGTTTCTTGCCTGACTTTCTCCTGCAAATGCCCGCATTAAATTCACTTTTGTCTTACTTTCCAAAAAATCAATAGCCATGTCACACACTCCTTTTTATTCTTAATACTAGTATGTAACATGGCTATCAAATTATTCATCTAATTAAATCCAATAATTCTTCTTGCAACACTATATGCAAGTGAAGATATCTTTCTTCCTGGTCTTCCGGGAATATTCATAGTCTGTCCAAGAATTCCGTAACGAATCTTCAGGAATGTCTTGAAGTCCTTTTTCTTAAGATAACGCCAGAGCTCTCTCTTTTTCTCCAGATTCTCCTGCGTCTTGGAACGAATCAAAAGAATTGATGACACAGTCATCATGATTGCAAGATAATTAACCATATATTGTCTCAGCTTCTTACTCATTATCTTATTCAACTGATACATGTCAATCATAGATTTTGTAACAAAAATCTGTTGATCTACTCTTGAAATCATAACTTTCTCATTGACAGACTGATCTTCTCTGCCAATAAAGTAACGATAAAAATCTACATCCAGATAATAAATCTTACGCACATGTGGCAACGGATAATATACATAAATATTATCTACATAAAATGTATGCTTCGGCAGTTCCAGCTGAATCAATTTCAGTAGATCGGTACGATAGATGACAGAATGCATCAATATGTATTGATCCATGTGGAAATGTCCGATATCATCCCAGCGGAAGACTTCATCCTGCGGCAGGACATTGCGGTAATGGATACATTTCTTATGTGTTGCTCCCACCTTCTCATATACATAGTTAGAAATCAGCATGTCAATCTGCTCTTTTTCTTCTTCCAGATTACGCAACAATGCTAATATCTTATGTAATGACTCTTCATCAACCCAGTCATCACTGTCCACAACTTTAAAATATTTACCCTGAGCATGGTTAAGTCCGGCATTAACCGCATCACCATGTCCCCCATTTTCCTTATCTACAACTTGAATAATCTCTGGATATTTTTCCATATACTCGTGAGCAATCTCCGATGTTCTGTCCTTGGAGCCATCGTTGACGATAATAATCTCCACATCTTCTCCGCCAGGCAGAATACTCTCGATTGCATGTGCCATATAATCCTGGGAATTATAACATGGAATTGCAAATGAAATATACTTCATCCTTTTTCTCCTTTTCTTGTAAGGTAATAACTATTTATTCAGTATAATGCATTTTGGGGATTTTTCCAACAAATTCTTTGTAAAATGTCGGCAAGACTTTCAACATATCCCTGTTCATAATTTGTTCATTTATCTTTTAAAATTCTTTCATTTCTTTAACATTGTTTCTTCACAGCTCTGTCTTATACTAAATATATCAAATGAAAGAACAAAACATTTGATTCAAAGATAAGACTATCGTCCAGTAGTAAAATACTATTTTTGAATAAACTTTTTCATAATACATGCCGGGAACTGGTAGATCAGTTACCCGGCATCCTCCCTTTTTATGGTATTTTTCGTTTTCAGACATCTTCTATATAAAGTATTCAATCGTTTTTTCTGCGGTCTTCTTCGTATCTTCATTAAATATAATAACTGCTTCTCTATCTTCCATCGGACCTAATGCATATAATTCTGTTGTCTCCCGATTAAAACACTGTTCATCTACGATTCGATTATATGTAAATGGATGATCATCTACCATCACAATCCCTGCCTCTGTAAATGGCTCTTTCACATAATAAAGAGCAAACATCAGAATCTTTCCATTCAGTGTTCCAGTCAGTAATACATAATGTGCACACTCAAAATACAGACGAACAACAACCGCACCACCACGGCAAAGAGCATCGTTAATCAGGCTATCTCCTCCAATCCATACACTTTTTCCTGAAAGATATTGACTGGAAACTGGCAACTGACCAACTTTTCCGAACCCATTCAGCCAATTACTAAGAAACATCATCGCAGCACTTGAAGTGCCACTTTTCCCCATAATACCTTCACAATTATAGCAATCCAAACAGTATAACATAATATTTCTTATTACTACTGGCGAGATCTCTTCTCGCGGAAACAAAAAGCTAACCGCATCCAGCATTGCAGTTGGTCCGCAGTCATATTCAGACAATTGATAATGAAGTGGATTTTTCAAGATATCGCCTCTTTTCTTATAATTCATATCATTTTAATATGAATTATATTATTTGATTTTCTTTCCGTCAAGCCATTTTTCCACACCTATTGACATTTTCAATATCTTCATCTATTATAGTTCAAATTAGAACAATATTTCAAGGAGAGAGAATCTCATGATTGCTCAATTCTGGGAAAGTCAGTCTCTGATGGACGAAATGCGCAAAGAACTTTTGGTCAGCTGCTGCTTGAGGATATTTCTCTTGATGACCTTCAGACTTTGAACCGTCTTTTTGCACAGATAGATTATAACATTCATCATTATTTTGAGGAGGAACATTAATGCTTACGAAATTTATTGTCTGCTTTATCGCCGGAATCGGTGCAGGACTTGGTACTGGATTTGCCGGTATGAGTGCAGCGGCAGTCATAAGCCCTATGTTGATTGCATTTCTTCATATGCCAGCTTATGAGGCAGTTGGAATTGCACTTGCAAGTGACGTCCTGGCAAGTGCAATAAGTGCCTATACTTATGGAAAGAATAAGAACCTGGATATCAAAAACGGCATTGTCATGATGATATCTGTCTTATGTTTTACGCTGGTCGGAAGTTGGATTGCAAGTCTGATTCCTAACCAGACCATGGGAAACTTCTCCATGGTTATGACTTTCCTTCTGGGTGTCAAATTCATTGTAAAACCTGTCATGACTACAAAAGAAAGCATGGAAGCAGTAAGCCCTCGCAAGCGTTTCATTCAGTCAGTGTTCTGTGGAATTATGATTGGTTTTATCTGTGGATTTATCGGTGCCGGCGGCGGTATGATGATGCTTCTGATACTCACCAGTGTTCTTGGATATGAACTGAAGACCGCAGTAGGAACCAGTGTATTCATTATGACGTTTACCGCATTTACCGGTGCAGCCAGTCACATTGCAATTGGTGGATTTCCAGACCTCTGGTGTCTGGTTTTCTGTGTATTGTCCACCTTACTCTGGGCAAGAATTGCCGCACGGTTCGCCAACAAAGCAAGTGCCGCAACCCTCAATCGTGCAACTGGTATCGTATTAGTTATATTAGGTGCCGCAATTATGATCGTCAGCAGATAGAAGATGATGCAACTATCTATTCAATTGTATCTTCTTTGGCCCATCCATATGCGTATTTGACAGCTTTATTCCATCCTTTGATTCTCTTCTCTCGTTCCTCTTCTGCAATCACCGGATGGAATGTCTGATCAATTGCCCAGTTCTGAATGACTTCTTCCTTATTCTTCCAATATCCTACTGCCAGACCCGCCAGATACGCTGCTCCCATAGCAGTCGTCTCAACACATTGTGGTCTTAATACTGGTGCGTTGATAATATCCGCTTGTGTCTGCATCAGAAAATCATTCGCACTGGCTCCGCCATCTACTTTTAATGCTTCCAACGAGATACCGGAATCTGCTTCCATTGCTTTTAGAACATCATTTACCTGATAAGCCAGTGATTCCAAGGTTGCCCGGATAATATGGTATTTATTCACTCCTCGGGTAAGTCCCACGATTGTTCCTCTGGCATATTGATCCCAATGTGGTGCTCCCAGTCCAGTAAATGCCGGCACTACATAGCATCCGTTCGTATCCTTTACTTTCTTCGCCATATATTCCGAATCTGCCGCTGAATCAATCAAACGCATCTCATCTCTTAACCATTGAATTGCAGCCCCTGCCACAAAGATGGAACCTTCTAATGCATAATTGACCTTGCCATCCAATCCCCACGCAATCGTTGTCACCAGACCATTTTTAGAAAACACAGGTTGCTCTCCTGTATTCATCAGTAAGAAACAGCCTGTTCCATATGTATTCTTCGCTTCTCCCGGGCGGAAACAAGTCTGTCCGAACAACGCCGACTGCTGATCTCCTGCTGCACCGGCAATTGGGATCGGCCCCCCAAGGAACGAAGGGTCAGCCTCTCCATATACACAACTTGAAGGCTTAACTTCCGGAAGCATACACCTGGGAATATTCAATTCTTCCAGAATCTCATCGTCCCACTCCAATGTATTGATATTAAAAAGCATTGTCCTGGAAGCATTAGAATAATCCGTCACATGAACTGCCCCTTTCGTCAGTTTCCAGATCAGCCATGTCTCTACTGTACCAAAAAGCAGCTCTCCATTTTCAGCTTTCTCCCTAGCTCCCGGTACATGGTCAAGAATCCATTTTACCTTTGTTCCTGAAAAATATGCATCAATCACCAGTCCGGTCTTCTTCTGGAACCTCTCCGTCAACCCTTTTGCTTTTAGGGTGTCGCAATATTCAGAAGTTCTTCTGCACTGCCAGACGATTGCATGATATACAGGTTCTCCTGTATTTTTATCCCATACAATTGCAGTCTCACGTTGATTGGTAATTCCAATTGCCGAAATATCTTCTGCTGTCGCTCCAATCATATTCATCGCTTCTACTGCCACTCCCAGCTGACTCGCCCAGATTTCATCTGCGTCATGTTCTACCCATCCGGGCTGTGGGAAATATTGTTTGAATTCACGCTGTGCTACACTGCACATTTCACCCGCTTCATTAAAAAGAATACAACGGTTACTTGTTGTCCCTGCGTCCAAAGCCATTACATACTTTGCCATAACTTGCTTCCTCCTACTTTCATTCTCCATACCTCTTTTTGTAAAAAAAGAGCAAACTAAACAACAGTATCGCTGTTGTAATCATTCGCTCTCTCATCTCGGCACATTCATTTAACTATATAAACCATACCATAATGCGACTATTTTCACAACTCTTTTTTCAAATTACGCCTCTGCTTAACAGCCCACCCAATCATGACACTTCCAATCATAAGGATCAGAATACCGATGCCAATAAAGCACAATTTTTTAACGAAAGATGCCCGAACAGATGGCTTATTTTCTTTCTGTTCCTTCTTTTGCGATGGGACAATCTTCTCTCGCATTGGTCTGGTAATCTTCTGAAATGCTGTTTCTTTTGGTACAATATCAAATGAAATCCGTTCTGTTGTCTGATTACCAGCTCTGTCATATGCTTTCACAATAATCTCATAATTTCTATATTCCTGAACTGTATATTGATATATCTTACTTCGTGAATTTGTTTTCTGTACCTCTCCGTTGATTCGTATTTCTTTAATAAAATCTTCCTGATTAGAGAGTGTAATCTGGAAATCCTTCTCTTCTTCATATGTCTTTTCGTCTTCCAGATTGGAGAACACCACCTGAGGGGCTGTATGATCAATGACAAAATATGCCTTTGCCGTACCAATATTTCCAGCAGAATCAATTGCTTTTACATCCAAGATATGTCCACCCTCTGCCAATATTTCTTCTCCTAGATGATACAGCTTCCCATCGAGAGAAACAGAATATGTATAACTGGTAAAGTCCAGAATCCACTCCTCTATTGGATAATTCCAGCAGAAGCTTTTCAAATACTGTTGATGAAGCCGATCCACATAACGAATCACGGGATTCTCTTTATCAATAATTACCTGCGCTTCATTATTATCTTCATAACCCGCATAATCAGCAGCCTTCACTCCTAATTGATAGATTCCATCTTCTGTCAAAAACTGTTTTGCAGAATACTCATTACCACTTTCGACCCAGTCAGTAACTTCCAGCACAGTCATATTTCCGGCTGGATCTTTTCGTTTTGCACATGCACTTGCCTTCCTAATCAGATTGTCTTCTGTTACCCGATAAGTCACCTCTACCGGCTGACTGGTAATCATGTAATTTTGAATTCCTTCGATCATAGTTTGAGGCGAATGATGATCAATATACAATTTGCAGCTCTTTTCCGTATAATTTCCGGCACGGTCAGTGACTCCTACAGTCACGTACACCGCTTCTCCTGCAGTAGATTCCAGATGAATACGAAAATCTGCCATAGATTCGCTGGTTCCTCCAAGGACCCGATCACCAGATGTACAAGATAACCAGTTAATTTGACTTCCTTGTTCTCCATCTTCAGCCGAAGCTTTCAATACAACTTCTTTCTGATACCATGAATCTTCTCCACGGGGCGTTTGCAAGTATAATGTTGGAGCCTTCGTATCAATCAGAAAATCCTTTTCCACTGAGCTTTCTTCCAGTCTGTTTCCTTCTGCATCCTCCATCCATACGGACAAATGATTCTTCCCTTCCTGAAATCTCTCTTTTTCAATACTGGCTTTTTCATTTTCCTGACTCAATACTCCTTCCATACTCTGTCCATTACTGTCCGTAAAACAATACTTGGTCACCCCGACTTTACTTACATGACACAATTCTACTTCTGGTCTGGTAACATAATACCCATTCTTTCCATCTTCTGGCGGAATCGCAAGTTGAAACTTTTCAATCTTCTCTTCATTTTCATCTGCAGATTCTTCATCATCAACAAATTCTTCCTCTTTAGCCGATACTACATTGCCCCAAAATGACAGCTGACAGTATGACAATCCAAGAATCATCAATCCTATTATTATCCATTTGAATTTCCTACCCATACTTCCTCACCTTCTATTCGAATCTCGTATTCCTGTTGCAATTTTTGAAACTCTTCATTCTCTAGAATCTCTGGAACTTTTCGCATATATTCCTGCACTGTCTGAGCGCAGAAGCTACGGTCAACGGATGAATCTTTGCATATGAGTCGGATATGCAATAGTCTAAGTTCAACAGAATCCTCCAATTCTTCAATTCCCTGAACACAAGTATCTAACGCCATATCTTTTTCTTCACAAGATTCATATAACATTGCTATCTTTTTGTATAACTCTTCTCTCTTATAGACATCTGTTTCTAATTCCATAACTCCTTCATATAGTTCTGCCGCCTCCTTTACTTTATCCAACGTTTCACAGGAAGAAGCCATATATTCTTTTACCTCTTTTTCCCCCTCTTTTCCAATATGTTCTTGCTCCAGATATTGGTTTCCAAGACGCAGAATATTCTCTGCCGCCTGCTCACCAGTTAACATTCCATATCCACGGATCAGGCACTGGCAGTATTGGTCTGCTTTCTCCTGAATCATACTTTCTTCCAGACTTTTCAGATGATTCTTAAGTGCGGTTCGGTTTATTTCTGATTTTTCGTTTTCCACAGCCTTTATGATTACTTCCAGATCTTTTGCTTGTTCATCTTCTTTTTTTATTTTTTCAAGATATTCCAGGCTTTTTTTACAATCATTTAGTTCTAAAAAATACTCAAATGCCAGATCACGATATGCATTTTGAATCTCCTTTTTTTCAGATACATTTTCCTCCTTTGGTTCTTCAACTGTAGTAATAGCTGCCTTCTTGCCTTGATCTTTTTCTTTGGAAAATGCAATCATACATACAGACGCAATTATAATTATTACCCCTGCAGCAAAAAAGAACTTTGTTCTTCTGCTGTATGTCCGCTTTGTTTTTTCCTTCATGATTGGGATATGTTTTCGAATTTCTGATACATTTTGATATGATTTCTTGGACTGCCTCTTTAGGCATCTCGATATGATTTTCTGAAATTTCTTTTCTTCTTTTTTCGTCAAAGGTGGATCTGGCTCTGAGACGGCGAGCAGATACTGTATTGTCCTTCCAAATCCATAAATATCCAGACTTATGCTTGCTTTTTGATAATACGGTTCTTCCGCCGGAAGAAAATATTCTCGCACCACCCTTCTTCGCATAAACCGAAGCATCTCTTCATTGGATTGCGCCTCAAAATCTAAAAAATATAGGTCTCCTTCCTCTGTGATAACAACACTATATGGATTCACATACTGATAAAACGGCTTTTTTCGACACTTATGAATCATTCCCAGCTGTTTTGCAATCATTTGAACCCACCCCAGCAACCGTTCTTTTGAGACATGTGGATGATATCTCAACCAATTCGCCAGTATTCTGCCATCCACATACTCCGAGCTGATATAACAGGTCTGTCCATGCTCAACCAGACGCAGCACATCATAGCCCTCTTTTGGTACCACTTACATCACCTCATCTTCCTATAAAATTACCTGTTCTCTTGGATAAATATCTGAATAAGATTAAGAGAATAAAACTAAGAGAATAAAATAGATTCTTTCGAATTATAGAGTGATTCATATATTACTGGATTCTTTTCCAAAAAGCAAGTACTTTTGCCATATTTTAAGAAACATTTCGAAGCCTACAGGACTTTCTATCGGAAGCTTTCTCCAAATGGATAGTTGCAAAAAGGATGCCTGTCACCTTATTTTGTAGCAGGCATCCTCATTCCTTCTTTTATTTTGTTCTGTGGCTTAATTCCTTCGGTGTATACAGATGTCTTGGAATACCATCTACCATAACCGGTGATACATCTCCCTGAATCAGCGGTCTTACATAAGAAATAAATTCATTGGTTACATAAGTACCTTCTTCATTTACCCACTCTCTTGGAACAAGCTTCTCATCGTTAGCGATCTTGTGAACGTCTTTCACTTCTGTTCCACACTGATATGGATCATCAGATAATCTCTGAAGAACAACCATCTTACCGGAATCTCCTTCATCTGCTGCCTTAACAGCTGCACCGCCTACCTGGTATGCTTCCAGAATATCTACACGGGATGCTGCATGAGAAGCAGAACGCTGTAATGTACTCAGCTCGATCGCACGAGTCTTACATCCCATCTCACCTGCGATGAAGCTTGCAAGATATGATGCTGTTCCTGATAACTGCTTGTGTCCAAATGCATCAACGAAGTCAATGCTGTTACCCAATTCACATACATATCTTCCATCAGCAATACGGATACCTTCTGATACTGCGACTACGATGGATGTCTTCTTCTTCAGAAGAGCCTTTACTTTTGCGCTGAATTTCTGAAGATCAAATGTAATCTCCGGCAGATATACCAGATCAGGACCTTCGCAGTCTTCACCCATTGACAAAGCTGTAGCACCAGTCAGCCAACCGGCATTACGTCCCATAATCTCTACGATCGTAACAATACCTTTTTCATATTCCAGACAGAAGCTGTCACGGATAATCTCTTTCATTGAAGTACCAATATACTTCGCTGCACTTCCATATCCAGGTGTATGATCTGTAAGTGCAAGGTCATTATCGATTGTCTTCGGGCATCCGATGAATCTTGTCGGGAAACCTGTAATAATTGCATAATCAGACAACTTCTTGATGGTGTCCATAGAATCATTTCCACCAATATAAATAAATGCTTCAATATCTAATTTTTCAAGAATTGCAAAGATCTTATCATATACTTCACGGTTCTCATGAATCTCTGGCAGTTTATAGCGGCATGACCCCAAAAATGCCGCCGGTGTTCTTTTCAATAATTCTGCATCCAATTCGGTCTTGATATGATCAGAAAGATCGATATACTTCTCTTGTAATAATCCTTCTACTCCATGAAGCATACCATACACTTTCTTAGCTCCACGATCTTTCGCAGTACGATAAACTCCTGCAAGACTTGAGTTAATCGCTGCTGTAGGGCCTCCTGACTGTCCTACGATAACATTTCTTTCCATAAACTAGTTCCCTTCCTTCCTTAAAATTGCTGTCGATATTATTATTTTAGTATATTTCAACATAAATGTCTACAAAAAATCTGGTTATTTATGCAGATTTACAACTGCTTCATTCTGAGCATAGATATATCCCTTCATACATCCGTTTCCTGTCACATCTACAACCTCATCATCTTCAATCTCAACCTCCATTTGACACTGATTGTTACAGACTGCACAGTTTATCTTTATTTTTTCCATTTCATTTCCTCCTGATAACATTATTATAAAATTTGAAAACCGTGTCACATACATTTTCAGTATATAACAAAAAAACCTCTTACAAAACTCTGCAAGAGGTTGAAAACGTGGGCGAGAGGATTCGAACCCCCGACCTTTTGGTCCGTAGCCAAACGCTCTATCCAGCTGAGCTACGCCCACACAACTATGAATCATTTTCACAGCAAAATAAATTATATCCTAGTCTCTCTACATTGTCAACATTTATTTTGATTTTTTTGTTTTTTTCTTTTTATTTTTTTCTCATTCCTTTTCAAAACTAACTTATTAGTGTTACTATAAACCCATGAATATTAAGGAAGGTTTACATATTATGACAAAAAAAATAGCTGTTATTAATGACTTATCAGGATTTGGCCGTTGCTCTTTGACGGCTGCAATATCTGTTCTATCTGCTATGGGCGTGCAGGCCTGCCCGCTTCCCACGGCAATATTGACCGCACAGACAGAATATCCCAGTTATTACTGCGATGATTATACAGATAAGATGGAATATTTTCGTTCAGAATGGGAAAAGATGGGGCAACATTTTGATGGAATCTACACTGGATATGTTGCCAGTGTAGCGCAGATCAACCAGATTTTTCGCTTTATTGATACCTTTGATACCCCTGATACCTTTCTTCTAGTGGATCCAGTCATGGGGGATGACGGACAGACCTATTCCATGTATACCCCTTCTTTATTAAAACAAATGCAGCTACTGGTACAAAGAGCCGATATCATCACTCCGAATCTCACAGAATTATGTCTGTTGACCGACGCCAATTATCAAAACATAACCCATATGAAAGATTCTGATGAACTGTTTTCCACGATTCAAGAGCTTGGGCAGCAGCTCTGTAAAACCGGACCACAGAACATTATCGTTACCGGAATACATTTCCAGAAAGATGATAATACAAAAGCAATAGGGAACCTCTATATCACCGCAAAAGATTCCTTTCTTGTTTCTTTTCCCTACATTGGTGGAAGCTACTCTGGGACTGGCGACCTCTTTGCTTCTTGCATTGCCGGCGGAGTTGCAAGAGGCGATTCCATTGCTGACGCAATTCAGCTGGCCGGAGAATTTCTAGAACTTGCACTTGCCGATTCCGTAAAAGAGCAGGTTCCATGCAACGATGGGGTAAATTATGAACAATTTCTTTGTCATTTGGGTACAGGGTAAAATTCATTTGGGTACACCACATTTTTTAATTGGGGACGTAGTACTTTTGCAAAGTACTACGTCCCCAATTTATGTTTTTCTTAAGAAACTTTATAAACTTTTCCAGTTCTTGACATATTCCCGTCACATTTCACTTATATAATAAAGATATCAATTAAAGAAGACGGTGGTTGTGCTTTTATTATCATAGGGTATGGTTACCGGACTTCGCCTAACAATTAGTAAAATTTATATAGATTTTTTTCATCCCCCTCCAATGGCTAGTGCACATGTGCTGGCCTCTTTCCTTTTTCTAAACGTTTTTCAGATTAGGTATTCCATCTTTCTGTCATTTTATGCTATAATAGAAAAAGCGCACCGATATATGCGTACTTTCTATTCATAGAAAGAATTATTATGCAGCAGTGGTCGAGTTGGCTGATGGCATCTGCCTCGAAAGCAGAAGAGCCGCAAGGCTCCGGGGGTTCAAATCCCTCCTGCTGCGTTTTCACTATTGTTTATATGGAATATTTGGACTTCATATCTCAGGATTCTGTAAGATATGAAGTCCATTTTTTGTCCATATATTCCTTCTTTTTTCTTTATACAATCTTAATGCCAGACTTCATGCCCTAATGCATATTTTATGGAACTGGTGCGAAAATATACTGAAAGAAAGTGTCGGTAAAACTGACGCGCACACCATTGTTTTATTTTATTTTGGTGTATTTAAGGAGCTGGCATAGATACATGAGCAAGTTAAAAAAGCAACTTACTTCCGCACAGATTATTATTCTTGGCTTTGCTGCCGTTATTTTGATAGGAACTTTATTGTTAATGCTGCCTTTTTCCACACAGGATGGGCATAGTCCACTTTTTTCAGATGCTTTATTCACCGCAACTTCTGCTGCCTGTGTGACTGGGCTGGTCGTTCATGATACAGCTACTTACTGGTCCACTTTCGGACAGGCGGTTATCATTCTTTTGATACAGATTGGCGGTATGGGTGTCGTAACATTTGCCGTAGCTATTGAAATATTTTCCGGTAAGAAGATTAGTCTGAAGCAGAGAAGTACCATGCAGGAAGCAATCTCCGCACCCAAAGTTGGCGGAATTGTTCGGCTGACTGGTTTTATTTTGAAAACGACATTTTTAATCGAACTGATTGCTTCTATTATCATGGCACCTACATTCTGTAAAGAATTTGGGCCTTTGAAAGGAATCTGGTACAGCGTTTTTCATTCTATCTCTGCATTTTGTAATGCAGGATTTGATTTGATGGGATGTGAAACTCCTTATTCATCCCTGACTCATTTTTCCAATACACCTGTGATCAATCTGACTATTATGGCTTTGATCATCATTGGTGGTATTGGTTTTCTGACATGGGACGATATCACAATCAACAAACTGAATATTAAAAGATACCGGATGCAGAGTAAGATTATCATAATGATGACTTCATTTTTAATTCTGCTTCCCACTCTATATTTTTTCTTTTTTGAATTCTCGGATACGCCTGTGGGAGAACGCATCTGGATCTCTCTATTCCAGGCAGTTACTCCAAGGACAGCCGGATTTAATACAACTGATCTGACGATGATCAGCGAAGCAGGGCTTGCACTCATGATTTTTCTAATGCTAATCGGTGGTTCTCCTGGATCCACAGCCGGTGGAATGAAGACCACAACACTTGCCGTCATGCTGTCTACATCCATCTCTGTCTTCCGTCACAATGAAGATACACAATTTTTTGGACGAAGGATCACTCCAGATGGCGTACGTAATACGATAACGATTGCGACCATGTATTGTACTTTATTTTTCAGTGGAGGGCTTATTATCAGTCGTGTAGAAGATCTTCCTCTACTGACCTGTTTATTTGAAACAGCATCGGCTGTAGGTACCGTCGGACTGACGCTTGGTATCACTCCACAGCTTGGTTTATTATCACATAGTATCTTGATTCTCTTGATGTATTTGGGCA
The DNA here is from genome assembly GCF_021531895.1 of Faecalicatena contorta. Lineage (GTDB taxonomy): Bacteria > Bacillota > Clostridia > Lachnospirales > Lachnospiraceae > JAFBIX01. The sequence goes on from NZ_JAFBIX010000017.1 coordinate 29,880, forward strand.
GAGTCGGTGGACTGACATTAATTTTTGCGGCTTTATCTAACCGCCGTGTGTCTCCGGTAAAATTACCTCAGGAAAAATTGACTGTCGGATAAGGAGGAACTTATGAAATCTATATTATTGATCGGTCTTGGCAGATTTGGACGGCATATTGCATTTAAACTGAATGATTTTAACCACGAAGTAATGGCAATTGATGATAATGAAGAGCGAATCAACGCTATCCTTCCCTACGTTACGAATGCTTTGATCGGTGACAGTACGAATGAAGAATTTCTTTCTACATTGGGGATTCGTAATTTTGATGTATGTATCGTGGCCATCGGGGATAATTTTCAGAATTCATTGGAAACAACTTCTCTATTAAAAGAATTAGGAGCAAAAAAGGTCATTGCCAGGGCCTCTACCGGTGTACACGAAAAGTTTTTACTGCGAAATGGGGCAGATAAAGTTGTATATCCCGAGAAACAATTAGCTGCATGGACGGCAATCCGTTGTACCTCGGATTATATTCTTGATTATATTGATCTAGATGGTGACTACTCCATCTTCGAGCTGGCAATTCCAAAAGAATGGTGCAACAAGACGGTATTACAAATAGATATCCGTAAAAAATACGGGCTGAATATTCTTGGAATCAGAGTAAACGGAAAAATGGATATGAACATCACACCGGATACATTTCTGACGGAAGAAAACTCGATTCTTGTGCTTGGACATTTAAAGACGATTCAGAAATATTTTCATATCTGATTCTTCGCTGCCCTTTTGAGGAGGTGGTAATCCTATGAAAGAACTGTTTCTTATCATCCTGATAATCGCTCTTTTTTCATTCGGATACTTTATTATGAAACAAATCGATGAATTTCTTACAGAAAATCAATCGCAGATTACGGACAAGCATGATTCAGAAACTCTAGGTAGATAATTGCATCTGCCTGTGCTACAATGGATACTACATATCGGAGGACATGAATCATGAATCAGACTATGGATAAAGATATAACAATTAACACCTCATATTCTGCCAGAACAAACAAGAAAAAACAGTTTATCAGCATTCTGGAAAATGCTGCCAAAAGTGTTGTTATTTTGTTGGGTGCTACTCTTTTGTGCCTTTTATTCCATCGTCTGGGATTCACAGATTCGAACATCATTATGGTATATATTCTGGGAGTTCTTCTGACTTCTATTGCTACTTTCCACTGGGTATACAGTCTAGTCTCATCGATTGCCAGTGTATTTATCTTCAACTATCTGTTTATCGTTCCCCGCTTTTCTTTCGCGGCTTATGATACCGGCTATCCGATTACGTTTGTGGTCATGTTTCTGACAGCATTTCTCACCGGAATTCTGGCTATCCGATATAAGGAACAGGCAGAACAGTCTTCGAAAAGTGCGCAGCGTACAAGAATCCTTCTGGATACAGATCAGCTCCTGGCAAAAGCCAATGATAAAGTGCAGATTCTGACGGTTACAGCAACACAGATTATCAAGCTTACCAACCGTAATATCATTATTTTTGAGGCTTCAGGCGGAAAATTGTCCACGCTTCATACATTTCCGGCAAATGGGAAGGACTTTCCATCTTATAATAAAGAGATCGAGACAAGCGCAGCAGAATGGGTATTAAAGCACAATCATTCTGCAGGGGCGACTACAAAGCTTTTTTCTGATTCCAGATTCTTCTATCTTGCGCTTCGTGTCAATGACCGTATCTATGGAGTTATTGGGATTGACATAGGAAATAATCTGCAAGATACTTCTGAACACAGTATCCTTCTTTCTATCTTAAGTGAATGTGCACTGGCATTGGAAAACGAAAAAAATATCCGTGAAAAAGAAGCTGCTGCGATCCTGGCAAAAAGTGAGCAGCTTCGGGCAAATCTGCTTCGTACGATTTCTCACGATCTTAGGACCCCTCTGACTTCCATCTCCGGAAATGCCAGTAATCTGATAAGCAACGGAAGTCATTTTGATGAAGAAACGAAGCAAAAGCTTTACGAGGATATTTATACAGATTCTATGTGGCTGATCAATCTGGTCGAAAATCTTTTATCTGCCACAAGAATAGAGGAGGGACGCATGACCCTTCGTGTCACTACGGAACTTTTGAGTGATATCATAGAAGAAGTTGTACAGTACAGTAGCCGTAAACTTCAGCAGCACCATCTGACCGTCGATTGTAAGGATGATCTGATCCTGGTAAAGGCTGACACTAAACTGATCGTACAGGTCATTGCAAACCTTGTAGATAATGCTATAAAATATACTCCGCAGAATTCTTCTATCACAATCTCCGCTCGCACGACCGGCAGCATGGCTGAAATCTCTGTTGCCGATAATGGGCCCGGAATCTCTGAGGAAGACAAAGATAAGATCTTTGATAAATTCTACTGCGGATCGAATAAAATTGCTGACAGCCGGCGCAGTGTGGGGCTGGGCCTGTTTCTGTGCAAAGCCATTGTGGAAGCCCATGGCGGAACCATTCATGTGGAAGATAATCTGCCGCATGGTGCAATCTTCCGCTTTACCCTTCCAAGAGAGGAGATTGTATTACATGAATAAAATTCAGATACTTGTAGTGGAAGATGATGCTCCTGTACGCAATCTGATCACTACCACATTAAAAGCACATGATTATCGTTTTATCACCGCAGAGAACGGAGAAGATGCTGTGATGGAGGCTGCTTCCCACAATCCGGATATCATCCTTCTGGATCTGGGACTGCCGGACATTGACGGTGTCGAGGTCATCACCCGTATCCGTAGCTGGTCTAACACTCCAATTATTGTTGTCAGTGCGAGAAGTGAAGATACTGACAAAATCGATGCTTTGGATGCCGGTGCCGATGATTATCTGACCAAACCATTTTCCGTCGATGAACTGTTGGCCAGACTGCGTGTGACTCAGAGACGCCTTGCCCTCATGCAAAACAATAATTCACAGCAGGCCATCTTCGTAAATGGACAGCTTCGAATCGACTATGCGGCAAACTGTGCATATCTTGGCGATGAAGAACTTCATCTGACACCCATTGAATACAAACTTCTCTGTCTTTTGGCACAAAACACTGGTAAAGTCCTGACCCACAAGTTCATTACCCAAAGCGTATGGGGAAGCTGTTGGGAAAATGACGTGGCATCCTTACGTGTATTCATGGCAACCCTTAGAAAAAAACTGGAGAGTGCCCCCGGCTCTCCCCAGTATATTCAGACGCATATTGGTATTGGTTATCGGATGCTCAAAGTAGAATCCGACAAATCATAGATTCTTGCCTTGTCTGTCATCAGCTCTTCATCGAGCTGATACAGGCAGTCCAGCAGTCTTACCTGAAACGTTCCAGTTCCAGGGCATTCCTTTGCCGCAAGTTCTCCGACAATTCCCATAGACGCAGCTGCCAGCACAGCTGCATGAATTCCTTCTTCCCTGTCAGATGCCAGGAAAGCCGTACACAAAGCTCCCAACATACAGCCCGTTCCTGTAATCTCGGATAACATCGGATCACCATTTGCAATCAGATATGCACGATGTCCACCCACGATCAGATCTTCTTTTCCACTTGCCAGAATAACCGTACCTGTTTTTATAGAAAACTCATGCAAGGTCTGAAGGACTTGTTCTCTGTTAGCCTCTGTCAGTGCATCCTCTTTTCCGGCATCAATCCCAATGCTGTGCGACGGTCTTCCGGCCATCGCCAGAATCTCCGACATATTTCCCTTCAAGATAGCCGGATAACCTATTGTGAACAATTCTTTTACATATGCCATTCGAAGATCACTGCAGGCTACACCCACCAGATCTAATAACACTGGTATAGATCGCTCTTTCGCTGTTTTTAACGCTATCTTCATTGACTCCATTCTGGCATCCGTTATATTTCCCAGATTCAGCATCAATGCATCAGCACTCGCCGTAATCTGAGCTACTTCACGAGGATGTTCTGCCATGATCGGCCGTCCTCCTGCTGCCAGTATCACATTTGCGCAGTCATGAATAGAGATGGGATTCGTGATACAATGAATTAAAGGCCTGCACCTCTTAGTTTGGTTCTGCAGCCATTTTATGCTTTCTGTCATATACCGGACCTCCTAAACTCTGCTGGAATTTGACAAGCAGTCCGGCACGGCTCAATGCTTTTAAGAAAAAGTATGCTACGGTACCACCCATCAAAGTTGCCCCCAGAAACATCGGTGTATAATAAAAGGCTGTCAATCCATCTCTTCCCATCAGAAAAGCCATTACCGGATAAGAGACGATAGAACCGATAATTCCAGTCCCAAACACCTCTCCTATAACTGCACAGATTATCTTTCCTTTAGATAATCGATAAAACACACCAGATAAAAAGGCACCAAATACTGCTCCTGTAAGTGCAAGTGGCGGAATCCCCATAAACATCATACGGATGATTCCGATTAAAGTTGCACATAACAAAGAATACCACGGTCCCATCAATACAGAACATACAATATTGATCAGATGTGCTGTCGGACACATTCCTTCTACTCTAAGAATTGGTGAAATAACGACTCCAATCGCTACCATCATTGCTAACATTACCATACGAAACACATCTACTCTTGTCTTTGTCATGAACTCATTCCCTTTCTACTGATTCAATAATCATTTGCATCCTAGCACGTTTTCCCCGCTATGTCAAACAGAACGCCATATCTGCCATTTCTATTATACTTATAAGGTATCACAAGACGTCTATTATATGTATTTCCATTTTTTTCAAAAGAATGTTAAATTATAATCAGAAAGAGGAACAAGATATCAACAAGAAAAAGAAAAGGAGATGTTAATTATGTTGAAGAAATTAGAAGCGTTCTTGGCAGAATATTATGAGAGCTTTCACTTGGGGTAATCGCATTGATCAGAATCGAAATTTTTGATGTGAACAGATAAGGAGAAAAAAATTGAATAAGCCAACGTCGTGCAACAGTCCAGACATTGCATAACATACAATCAAGTGTATAGTATCTATGCAATGTCTGGACTGTTGAATTCTGTAAATTCTCCAGATGAATCTATTCCTGATTATCCTTCTGTTCTATCCACACATCCATGCTTCCCGAGCGAAATCCTTCCATATCTAATGTAATATATGTATATCCCAGTTTTTTCAGATATTCTGTAATGGCATCTCCCTGTTCTATCACACGTTTCATATTCTCTTTATCTACTTCGATTCGGGCGATCTCTCCATGTACCCGAAGTCTTACATTATAAAATCCCTGTGATCTTAGATACGCTTCTCCTTGCTCCACCTTACGCATCGCTTCATATGACAGTCTCGTTCCATAAGGAAATCTGGTAGCAAGACATGGGCTGGATGGCTTCTTCGCAACAGAGATTCCATACTCTTTTGCCATTCTGCGCACCTCTTCTTTGGTAAGTCCTGCATCTGCCAGCGGACTTATCATCCCCAGTTCATGGATTGCCCGGATCCCCGGCCGATATACATGCAGATCATCTTCATTTGTCCCTTCAAGGATCTTGCGAACGCCAAGTCTTTCTGCTTCTTTTTTCAGTTCCTGAAAGAGATATTTCTTACAACGATAACAACGGTCTACCGGATTATCCTGGATATCTGCTCCGTTCAATTCATCCATTTCCAATACATGAAAGACAGCCCCCACCTCTTCGGCCACCGTCCTGGCACCGTCAATCTCGCCGGACGGATGCATCATTGCGTGAAACAGAATCCCATAAACCTTTCGCCCGGTCTTCCTGGCAGCTTCACAGGCGATTTTTAAGATCAGGCTGCTGTCCACACCTCCGGAAAAGGCTACGACCAGATCTTCTTTGGCATATTCCTCCAACTGATGCTTTAGCTTCTCTTTTTTCTCTTCATAGCATAAAACGGATGGACTCATGACAACACCTCATCTTCTGCCTCATGGCGGACTCTGCTCCAAACTTCCTGATAAGAGAGTCCCTTTTCCCTGCAGATTGCAGTGACACTTTCATATTCTGGATACACCCGGACATATCCTTCTAATCTGCAGACCTTGACCTTTGCCTCTCCAAGAGAAGTCCGTACTGTGCAGATTTCTCTTTGCATGACCGTCCGCTCCATCTTCACCCTGCGAATCCCAATCGTCGTTGTCTCATGGAAGATGATCTCTTCCATCTTTGGTACATCTTCTTCACTGCAGATTACATTCATCTGATATGCCGGACGGTTCTTCTTCATAAATACCGGAATATAATGCACGTCTCTGGCTCCGGCTTTGAACAGACGCTCCATTACATGCCCCAGCGCCTCTGGCGTACAGTCATCCAGATTCGTCTCTAATTTGTAGATATAATCTGCTTCTTCGGATTCCGGCTCAATCAACATTCCCCGCAGAATACTGGTCCTTCCGTAATCACGTTTGCCGGCTCCCATTCCGATTCTTCGAATCTTATACTTTCCCGGAAGATGATCCGAAGTCCGTACTGCCGCCACAATCGCTGCTCCGGTCGGAGTCACCAGTTCTGCTTCCGTCTCTGTGATATGCAGCGTAAGTCCATGCTGCTGCGCAATATTCAGCACTGCCGGAACCGGCACCGGAATCACGCCATGCTGGCAGCGGATGGTTCCACGCCCTTCATACAACTCAGGTACAATAACTTCTGTAACATCAAGATTGTCCAGGCATACGGCAGCCGCTACAATATCCACAATGGAATCGACTGCTCCCACTTCATGAAAATGCACTTCTTCCAGTGTGGTGCCGTGAGCTTTTGCTTCTGCCTCTGCCAGTACTTCAAAAATATCAACCGCAATCTTTTTGGCATGTTCCGTAATTCCAGAATGCCAGATGATATCCAGAATCTCTGGAAGCCCACGATGCTCATGTGTATGATGATGTTCGTGACCTTCATGGCCGTGATCATGGGTATGTCCTTCATGACTGTGCTCATGTGTTCCATGAACATGTTCATGTTCTTCATGGCTGTGTATATGTTCACCATGCTCATGTGTATGTATCTGCATGTCATCATGACCATAAAGATATCCATTATCATGATCATGGTTTTCATGCTCTTTATCTAAGATAACTCGAAAATCGCAGGCATCCAGGCCCGACTTTTTCACGCGGCTGATCTGTACATCAAATCCTTCCACCGGAAGGCTTCTAAGCTGCTCTTTCAAAATCTCTGGATCCGCACCAAGGTCCAATAAAGCACCGACCGTCATATCGCCGCTGATTCCACTGTAGCATTCTAAATATAGTGTCTTACCCATTACCGTTCCCCCAATCTGTTAATCTGTGATGCAATATATCCTGCTCCATAGCCATTATCAATATTTACGACCGCAATTCCATTGGCACAGGAATTAATCATGGTCAGTAATGCTGACAGCCCCTTTAAATTCGCTCCATACCCGACAGAAGTCGGAACGGCAATGACCGGCTTATCCACCAGACCTCCAATGACACTTGCCAGGGCTCCTTCCATTCCAGCCACCGCAATGATACAATTGGCCTTCTGAATCGTATCCAGATTCGCAAGCAGCCGGTGCAGGCCGCTGACGCCCACATCATATACACGCTCTACATAAGAGCCAAAGTATTCCGCTGTCTGGGCAGCTTCTTCCGCCACTGCAATGTCTGAAGTTCCTGCGGTACATACGGTAATACATCCCTGTTTTTCTTTCCCCGGATTCTCAATTTTGATGATTCCGGACACGGTATCATACTGAACATCCGGATATCTTTCTTTTAATAGCTCATACTGTCTCTGAGACGCTCTGGTCCCGAACACTTCTCCCTCCATTTCATATATTTTCCCAAAGATTTCAAGAAGATGCTCGTCTGCCTTTCCACTGCAGAATACGACCTCTGGGAAACCAGAGCGCAGTTTCCGATGGGTATCAATCTTGGCATATCCCAGTTCTTCGAACGGCTGCCTTCTAAGATGTCCTTCTGCTTCTTCCACAGACAACTCTCCATTTTTCAATTTCATCAATATCTCATGCGTATCCATTCTTGCCTCCATTGCTGTAACATATTCGGATCATCGCTATCTATCCTTCCAGACTACATTCGATTATATCACAGGAGGTCAATTTTAGGAAGTACCATTCCAACTTTTGAAAAACTAAAAAAAACAGGATGGGCTGCATAAAACAATCCCATCCTATTTATTTATTCTTTGCAAAGATCTACCAGAGCAGTCAGTCTCTTCAGGTAGATCCGCCCGGAAAATGCAATGTGAGGCAATTCGTAAAATCGGCTCTTTGCCGGACAAATCGGCCGATAGAGTGGGTCTGCAACAATGACTTTTGCATCTTTCAACCGTTCTTCTGCCTCTTCTTCTCCACGAATCACTAGATCTTTAGGTGCCAGTAAACCATCGGTCTCTTCCAATGGACATAATACACGAACTGGCTGCCTTGTCTTACGTTCGATTGCCGCAGCCAGAGATCCCATCGTAACAGGTTCTCCGATCAGTGTAATCTCAGCATCACCTGACAGTCTTCTGTCAAGGTAAGCTACCGACATTTTTCCACTCTCTACGGCCTGTTCCAGTGCCTTTGACAAGTCTTCTGTAAAATCTCCCACCGGGGTCCCGACCACATAAGGTGTCCCAAACTTTTGCTCTAAGACCTTCGCCACGCGAAGACCAACGGAAGAAACCACCAGATTCACAGCCGCTTCTGATGCTCGCGCCAGAGCATCCAGATCATCCCCCATGGCCCAGGTAGACAACACCTCCCACCCAGACTGTTCCAGGCTTTCTATGAATCGTTTTACATGTGAAATTGGCCCAAAATCCAACGGTGTCACCCCCAGAACATTTAGACTCCGTGGACTGGTACATCGCTTTTCAGAATCTGTAAAGCGCTCTGCAATCTCAGCCAAAGCAATTCCTGCGCCATATACATAATCATGCATCCCGTTTGTCGGAACGGAAAAGGAAGGAATGCCTGTTTCTTCTTCCAGAATCTGCGCTAACGCCGGGAAATCCGTTCCATTCATGAAGGGAATCGGAGAACCTGCCAGAGCGAGAAACTTAGGGTGCAGCTCTTCGGCCGCCGTTCTAATATCATGAAGAAATTTCTCATCATTTCCAAGAATGGCGTCAATCTCCGTTAATCCTGAGATATAGATCAGACTGTCCTGATCATACCAGCGGATCTCATCATGTGTATTATAAGTAGAATTGCAACCGGACGGGTCATGCATGACTGTCATACCGCCCAGTTCATATAATGCCGAGCATACGCCTGATACATCGGCTGTATAAACCGGTATAATACGATAGGATTGTCTCATAAGCAGCAATCACACCCCCATCCCTTTTGAATTACCAGTGATTCCGTATCCTTTTCCTCCCGAAAAGCTTCTGTCATCAACTGCGCAAGTTGTCGGATTCCGTCAAATCCATACAGGCCGCCGCCTTGAACCATATTGACAAAATGCCGGCTTTTGGTAAACCATGCGGCTTTCTGACCGATTGCCAGCACTTCTCGCTCTCCGCCTCTTGGCAACACGCGCATCTTCACCTGAATCGTTGCCGCAAGTTTTAACCCAGGTGCATGTTCACGAAGCCATTCAAAGTCTTCTTTTTCCTCTGGGCTGATGCTGTCCAGGTAGACGGTTTCCACCACAAATCCGTGTGAGATCAACAATCTTGCCAGCCCAAGCGGTCTTGGATGGAACAGATAATCAATCGCTATCGGCGTATCGCCAATCTCCCGATGTGCCTGTTCCAATGCTCTTTCACATGCTGCAATCTCATCTTTCGCATCAATTGGTGGTAAATGTAATGCATCTGCAAGTTCATTCATGTGCTGCGTAATCTCATCATACCCAAAACATGCCGGCAGATACAAGTGCTTTCTTCCCAGTCGCTCTGCCTGTACCTCTGCACCGTAACGTCCCGGAGGATAGAAAGATACGAACAACTCAGAAGCACTTAACTCCAGATATTCCTCCCATGTCTTGCAGGCCGGAAGTTCTCTTACTGCATATCCATGCTCTTTAAGAAATCGCGGAATATCCGCCGTCTCATCCAATGCAAAATCACTGCCCAGAAGACTTACACTCTTCGGCTCTGGCGTTCGTTCCGGTAAGGGGTCATACATTGCTTTTCTTAACTTCTGGTCTGGCGTAAGCCCAGTCTTCTGCATGATCGGATCCATATAGCAACGAATAAATACAATCTCCGGGAATCGTTCTTCTAATTCCTGATAGACCCGGTCCAGATCACAGCCCAGAAAATGATGAAGGCATACAGTAAATAAAAGAACTGCCTTCGGATATTCCGGTAGCTTCTTAATTACATCCGTCACACCTTCTATGGTCACATCTTCCAGATTACCATTCAGAAGATTCTCCTCTTCCACAATCACAAAGGAAAACCGGTCTGCCGCATTCATCTCTGCTGCCGTCAGTACCACACCACGCATACAGTTATCAGCACATACATAGATCTGCCTCGATTCCGGAAGCTGCATTCCAGTGTGGACAATATTCCAGTTGCCGTGAACCGGCGAATTGAATTCCAGTTCAGAAGCAAATGGAGCCGGAAATGCAGCATCCTTGATCGTCGTTACCGCACCTTCCGTATCAATAGATTCTCCCACTCGCTTTAACATAATTCCTCCTTCTGACATGCTGCCAGAATCTGACGCGCCAATACACGATACTCTTCTGCCATGTCACTGTCCGGATAACATTCCAATAGAATCTTTCCCTGTTCTTCTGCCATCGGTACCTGCTCACTTCTGGACAGCGTCCCGATTACTTCTGTCTGAAAATCTTCGGCCAGCTCTGCCACTTTTTCCTCTTCTCGTTTAACATTTCTGCGATTTAGAATAATCCCTCCCAGAGAGGCATATCCGCGATTCTTAAAGTTCTCTACGGCCATCGCAATATTGGCCGCAGCGTGAATGGCCATATTTTCTCCAGAGGTTATGATAAATACCTTATCCGCATAGCCTTTTCGCATCGGCATAGAGAATCCGCCGCAGACCACATCTCCCAGAACATCATAGAACACAACATCCGGCTGATAAGTTTCATAAGCGCCTTTTTCTTTTAATTTTTCCAATGCTGTAATGATTCCGCGTCCCGCACAGCCAAGACCGGGAGTCGGGCCGCCTGCTTCCACACAGACTACACCGTTATAACCGATTCTGACCATATCTTCCAGCTGAAAATGATTCTTTTTCTGCTGATATAATTCCAGCACCGTAGGAACCGGCTGCCCCTGGCGAAGCTGAAGCGTGGAATCCGCTTTCGGATCACAGCCGATCTGCATGACTTTCAGTCCCTGCTCTGCCAAAACTGCCGCCACATTTGAAACCGTTGTTGACTTGCCGATGCCGCCTTTTCCATAAACTGCAATTTTGATCATATCATTCCTCCGATTTTCCATCCTTTGTAATCACATTGGAATATGCAGTCTTCGCAGTCACCCCACGGAGCCGCCCTATCTTCCCGGACAATGCACTGATGATATCCTGGGGTGCATCAATTGCGATACTGATAATATTGATTCCTTTCTCGCGGTAAGGAATTCCCATTCTTCCAATGATATATTTCCCTTCTGCATGAAGCAGATGATTCAACTCTTCTATTACATTTTCATTTTCTACAATGATAGAAATCACTGCAACTCTTGTATCCATATTCGTCCCCTTCTGCACATCTCTAATACCTCTTGCTTCTTTTCAACGGATTCTTCTAACAGATACGTGGCAGAAGCTCTCCGCCCGGCTGCGGAAGAAGTGCCTGTGTTCCAATCTCCGTTGTCATGACAACACGTCCCGGCTGTTCTTCTGTCACTTCCCCGATAATGGCAGCATTCTGTGAATATGGACATTCCTTTAATACTTCTACAATCTTCGGTGCTACTTCCTTTGGTGCCATGATGACCAAACGTCCTTCACACGCCAGATACAATGGTTCCAGGCCTAACATTCCACATACACCCTTGACTTCCGGTGCAACCGGAACTTTGGAAGCATCCAGGCGAATCCCCACATTACTCTGTCCGGCAATCTCATAGAGAACCGTTCCTACTCCGCCGCGAGTCGCATCACGGATTACATGAATATCATGGGTTGCGTCCATCACGGACTTGACCGTTCCCCACAAAGGAGCACAGTCACTGGTTACATCCGCTTCAATTCCAAAATCTTCCCTTGCCAGCAGAATGGTACATCCATGTCTTCCCACATCTCCGGTCACAATGATCGCATCTCCCGGTTTCGCCAGATCTCCAGATGTGCAGACGCCTTCTTCAATCTGTCCCACACCGGTTGTGGTAATAAAGATACCATCCACCTGCCCTTTTCCGGCTACCTTCGTATCGCCGGATACGATCCTGACGCCTGCTTCTTTGGCCGTCTTTTCCATCGCAGCGGCAATCTCTTCCAGCTTCTCCATCGGAAATCCTTCTTCAATGACAAAGGCACAGGTCAGATATAATGGTTTTGCCCCCATACATGCCAGATCATTGACTGTTCCACAGATGGACAGCTTACCGATATTTCCTCCCGGGAAAAATGCCGGTGATACGATAAAACCATCCGTTGATACCGCCATCTTTCCTGTAGGCGGCACAAGCACTGCTGCATCATCAGCCGTAAGATCCGGGTTTGCAAAATGTGCCTTGAAGACCTGATCGATCAGCTCAGAAGTCTGCTTTCCTCCAGCTCCATGAGCCATGGTTACTGTTTGATTGTTGATTGATTTATCCATCTTGATTCTTTACTTCCTCTCTACTTTTGTCCGTTCTATTTCATTGGCATTCTGCAGGTACATAGGTCATCAGATCCCATACATGTAGAATGCAGAGCATGCTCCTTCGTTGGATACCATACAGGCTCCGATGGGGTGTTGCGGAGTACAGCCTTTGGCAAATACTTTGCAGTCGGATGGCTTGCATTTTCCCTGCAGTACATCTCCGCAGCGACAGGCCGGATTCGGTTTTCCTTCTATCTTAGGCATCTGATATTTCTTTCGTGCATCATAATCCTGCCACTCTTCTTTTAACTGAAGGCCAGAATCCGGGATTACTCCCAGTCCACGCCATTCTGAATCACAGGATTCCATAAGTTCAGCGACTAATGCCTGTGCCTCTCGGCTTCCTTCTCTGGTCACAACCCTTGGATAGCAGTTCATAAAGAATGGTTTTCCTTCCTGATACTTGACCAGAGATACTGCCAATGCAGTCAGAAGCTCTTTCGCCGTAAATCCTGCAACCACACCGCTGACTCCTTCCTGAACCAGCGATTCGCATAACTCGGTTCCCGTAATCGCATTGACATGACCAGGATATAAGAAGACATCCGCACTTCCCTTTAAAGCCGCATAGGCACCCGGCATGGTCTTATTCGCTACGAGCAGTGAGTAATTCTGGATTCCGTCTTTCTTTGCCTGCTTCACAGACAAACATCCAGCCGGCGTAGTCGTCTCAAATCCGACTGACAGGAATACCACCTGTTCTTCCGGGTGTTCCACTGCATATTTCTCTGCATCCGCCGGGGAATAGACGATATGAATCTTCGCTCCTTTGGCTCTTGCTCCTGCCAGACTCATCTCGGTTCCCGGAACCCGGACCAGATCCCCGAATGTACAGATGGTAACGCCTCGCTCTAATGCCAGATAGACGGCCTCATCAATAAATCCAACCGGTGTGACACATACCGGACATCCCGGTCCCGAGATTAGTTCCACCTGTTCCGGCAAAAGCTTACGAATACCCAGCCGGAAATTTTCATGGGTATGGGTTCCACAGACTTCCATAATTCGAAGCGGTGGTCCGTCATAGGTCTCAATTATCTCTTTTGCTGTTTTCTTCTTCTCTTCCCCCATTACAGTAATTCCTCCATCAACTGATCGGTCTCGCTCTCATCCTCATCGGTAATTCTTGCAATTGCAACTCCGGCATGAACCATAACATATTCACCGGGCTCCAGGTCTTCGATCAACTGAGCAGATACTTCTCTCTTAGCACCGTCAGCGTCTACAATTGCAACTCCGTCACCGATCTTTACTACCTTTGCAGATAATCCAACACACATATTCCTTCTCCTCCATCTTCTATCTGTTATCTATGATAAATCGTCTTGATTTCCATTGATCTTATGCATCGCATAAGCAGCCTGCCCCAAGGCAATTCCCCCGTCATTGGGTGGAATCATGCTGTGCTTTAACACTTCAAAGCCTTCTCTCTTCAGATATTCATCTGTCAATCGAAGAAGCAATTGATTCTGGAACACCCCGCCGCTTAATGCTACTTTTCTTCTTCCATTCTCCTCACGGATCTGGATGCAGGCAGCCACGATCTGTCTGGCCAGTTCTGCATGGAACCGATAGGCAAGCCATTCAGTATCCTCTCCACCTAGCCGTGCATGCACAATCTTCTGTACCAGTTCCCCTGTGTTGAGAATCATTCTGTCAGCCTGATTCTCCTTGAATGGAAGAATCTCTTCTTCGTCAATGAATCTCTTCCATGCTTCTTCAGAACCTGCCTGCTTCTCATAAGCTTCCGCTGCAAATTCCAGTGTAGTCGAAGCTTCTCCTTCGAATGTGGAACTGCGACGAATCCCAAGAATTGCACTCACTCCGTCAAAGAGCCGCCCTGCACTGGTGGAAGTAATCGCATTGATCCTCCGCTCCGCCATGGTAAGTAAGACCTTTGCCTCTGCTTCACTGCACAATCCCAGTCTCTGGGCAATCTGCTGTGCTTCTTCTCTTGCACCCGTATAGCCATAGATTAAGGAAACGGCAATCCTCCATCCCTCTTTTGCGGAAATATCTCCGCCAATCTGCAAGAATGGCTCAATGCTCCCCAGTCTGGTAAATCCATCATAATCTGCCGCCAGAATCTCTCCGCCCCACACAGTGCCATCTGTTCCATATCCGGTTCCATCAAAGGATACCCCGATGACAGGCTCTGCGCAGTCATTTTCCGCCATACAGGAGAGAATGTGCGCATAATGATGTTGTACCTTCATTACTGGAAGCCCCAGTTCTTCAGCGATTGCTGTAGAATTATATCTGGGATGAAGATCACAGACTACGACCGATGGTTCCACTTCCAAAAGCGTCTCCAATCGGATAATCGTTTCCTTCAATGCCTTGACTGTTCTTAAGTCTTCCAGATCTCCCACATAAGGCGACGGATAGAAACGACCATCCACTCCGATGCAGAAGGTATTCTTCAGTTCGCCTCCTACCGCCAGGACCTGCCCTTTCCACGGGTCCGACACCATAAATGGAAGTGGTGCATAGCCTCTGGAACGGCGGATCATGTAGGGTTCTCCTTTGTAATAATCCATCACAGAATCATCTGCCCGGATCCGTATCTTACGATCATGAGATAACATACAATCACACAGATAGGCCAGTTCCGCAGATGCCTCTTCATCATCTCTGCAGATAGGCGCTCCCGAGGTATTGCCGCTGGTCATGACCAGACAATCCGGCATCTGGATTCCGTCATCATATTGAAAGATCAGAAGCTGAACCGGTGCATACGGAAGCATAACGCCAATCTTTGGATTGTCCGGTGCCACCGATGGTGCCATCCTGGCACTCTCTTTTCTTTCAAGCAGAAGAATCGGCTTCTGATGCCCTGTCAGAACCTGCTCTTGTATCTTTGTCACTTCGCATTCTCTTCGCACAACTTCCATATCCCGTGCCATCACTGCAAATGGCTTTGCCGGGCGTCGCTTCAGTTCCCGAAGTCTGTGGACTGCTGATTCATTCGTTGCATCACAGCACAGATGGAATCCTCCGATTCCCTTGATTGCCACGATTCCACCTGACGCAATTGTCTTCCGAGTATATGTAATCGCATCACGGTCACGTTCTGCCCGGCCAATCAGATATACTTCCGGTCCACACTCATTACAGCAGACCGGCTGTGCATCATACCGCCGGGTATCCGGATCATGGTATTCCTTTGCACACTCCGGACACATGGGAAATTCCTTCATACTGGTACGCTCCCGGTCATAAGGAAGTGCATCCAGAATGGTAAGTCTTGGCCCGCAACAGGTACAATTGATAAATGGATGCAGATACCGCCTGTTGCCGGGATTGAACATTTCCTCCTGGCATTCCTCACAGATAGCAATATCCGGAGACACGAAGATCTCACCTTTGGTCTTCTCACTCTCAATAATCTCAAACGACTCGAATGTGACCGGCTGTTCTTCTGGCTCGACATTCATCTTCAGGATTACAGCCCGTCTCGGCGGATGATTCTGAAGATCATCCAGAAATCCCTCTATCTGCACTTCGGTTCCCTGGGCAAATATCTCCACATACGGTCCTTTATTGCAGACACTGCCGCTGATACCATTTTTCATCGCATGGCGGCTCACCGTGGGGCGAAATCCTACCCCCTGCACAATCCCATATACTCTTATCCTTCTGGTCATCGTCTCCTTCATCCGCTCTACCATCCTTACATTAACCTGCCGGAAACCGCAAAATGCGGAACATCCACAAACATTCCCTGGAATCCTGGTGTCATCTTTTTCATACACTCATCGGCAAAGATTACATCCCAGGAACCCGTTTCCACCAGCTCTATATAATCCTCTTCTTCTTTCAGTGAAACATCGCCATTTTTCTTTAATTCTCTCTTCATGGCAAACCAGCTTGCAGATACAACTTCTGCGTTATCTGCGGTTCTGCTTCGAATCTCATCCCGGATCGCATTGGCAATTACCTGCTGATGCACTACTAAAACCTTCTTTCCGGCATAGTCCATCTCCGGCACCAGTTCTCCTGCCACAGGATATCCTACTTCATAAGGAGTTCCGAATTCCTTTTCCAGGTACTTTGCTGCCTCCAGCGCTGCCGGTGAGAGGACCAGATTCTTCTGTGCCGCAGAAGCTTTCTTCACCTCATCCAGACCATCACCCATTCCATAACAGATGGCCGAAGCATCTTCCTGATTTTTAAGAATTTCTCTAATCTTATCTGCAGCATCCAGGTCACTGAGATCCTGTGGCGTTGCTCCCAGAACCCCAATCCTTCCCTGTTCTATCGGCAGTTTTTCTTTGGCAAATCTCTGGAACAACGCCAGATAAGCCTTTTCCTCTCCTGCGTCATATAGTTCCATTCCATCGGTATCTACCGTCAGAATCGGCAAATCAATCCTCTTCTCACTCATACGTTCCAACGCACGATAATCCGTTCCAATAACTGCCGGAACCGGAGTCCCGATTACAGCGGCAAAGGAAACCTCCAGTTTGGAAGCCGCATCGGTAAGTTTCTCTACCAGCCGGTCATCTCTTCCTAAGATTGCATCCATATCCCGAAGTCCTGCGCTGAACACCGCACTTTTTCTGGAAAACCATCGAGGTTCATCAAATCCGCAGACATTCCCGGTACATCCTCCGGCATCACAGATCACAATGATTCCACCCAGTTCATATAGTACTGACACTGCACCAGACTGATCCGGTGCAAATGGCGTCAGATATTTTCTTAATCCTTTCATAATCTAAGCCTCCTCCTTTGCCGCAAGCAATGCTTCAAAGAGTCTTCTGACACCAGCATAACCATAGGGCTGCCGGTCTTGGTTCCAGACTACATTCGGACATCCCGGATGATAATATCCGGCATCCTTTCCGATGGTCAGGTTCACTTTCGAGCCCTTAGCATCATAATATAGCATGGTTGGTTCCAGATTCGAGAACACTTTTGTCTCAGGGCTTACCGCCGCAAGCTGTTTTAAATATACGAAATTCTCCGCCGTCAGCGTTCCATAGATCTCCTTTACCTGAAATCCATAACGCACCAGTGCCAGTGAAAGTTCAAACGCGTCTCCATTCATACACTCTCCTACTGCAAATGAAGCATCCGGACATGCCTGCCGGAACTTCTCCACAGCTCTCCTGGCCTGTTCTCTTACCTCTACATCAGAAAACTGTACTCCCAGAGCTGCACCAAACGCGCGGTACTGGCTGGCAATCTTATCAATCTGATAAAGTCTTGTAAGTTCAATAAATGGAATCTTTAACCGGTCATGAAAATCTTCTGCCGCAAATCTCGCTTCCGGATGCAGTACCAGATTGAAATTCGCCTCTGCCATCGTCAGATATTCATCATAATCCTGACAACGGGAAATTTCATGTACCGTCCTTACACCTGCGTCTTTTAGAAGATCATACAATTCACAGTCATCTACAAGGGGAGAGAAGAATCCAAGGAGATTGACCACATTTCCCTTTTTCTTCTTCGGTTCCAGAAGCGAATAAATAGACTGGCGCACATGAACCATCGGCGGTTTTCTTCCCTCACGGGTCAACGCATACATATAACATGGCCGCACCGGCAGTCCTGCTTCTTCCGTCGCGCGCCGGCAGATTCGTTCCATATCCGTTCCCAGAAGTGCATCCACACAGGTAATACAGATCATAACCACCGACGGCTTCTCTTCTCTGCCTTCACAAATCTCTTTTACCGCTTTCGGAATCTTCTTCAGATGACGGCCAGTCACGATATCCGTCTCATCCATCAACAGATAGAAGAACCTGTCATGATATTCCCTCATCGAACTGATCATAGAAGTATTCCTTCCGCAACATCCAGGTGCCACGATCAGCATAATAGATCCTGGTACCGCAAGCCCTGCACGCTTTACCCCGAACCCTTCTGCCCCCGGAGAGTTGAATGCCAATGTTGCCGGCGAACTGTAGATCAGATGTGTATTTGATATCAGCTGCGGCGGAATGGCATCTTTACCAAGCTTCACCAATTCTTCCGCAGTACAGTAGTAAACTTCCTGTCTCATACTTCCTCCTCATTTTCCAACAATAATTTCGCCAGTTCAAAAAAGCGCTGGCTGATCGGTGATTCCGGTTCCCCTTCAATCACTGTCTTTCCCTGATCCTCATAGCGAATGATCTCATCACTTCTTGGGATCTCGCCAACGATTGGAATATGACTCTTCTCAGAAAATGCCTGAACCTTTTCCGTCTCATTTTCCACATTCCGGTGATTCAGCACAATCCCAAATACTCTGGCATAGCTTCGGTCTTCAAAGTTCTTCACCGCACGTGAGATATTATCTGCCGCATACAATGCCATCTTCTCACCGGAAGTTACAATCAGAACCTTCTCGGCATATCCTTCCCGGATCGGTGCTGCGAATCCACCACAGACAACATCCCCAAGCACATCATACAGAACCACATCCGGTTCGTAATTCTCGAACAACTTCATATCCTCCAGAAGCTGGAACGTAGCAATAATTCCTCTCCCGGCACAGCCAAGTCCCGGTGTAGGACCTCCCGTCTCAATACAAAGCACACCGCCAAATCCTTCCTTGGAGATGTCTTCCAGCTTCTCCGGTTCTTCATCCTCTTCTCTCATATAATTCATCACCGGTCTTAAGGGTTCTCCGCCTAACAGATTGATCGTAGAATCCGCTTTCGGATCACACCCAATCTGTATAACCTTCTTGCCCAGCATCGCAAAGGCAGCCGCCAGATTCGATGTGACTGTAGACTTCCCGATACCACCCTTTCCGTAGATTGCAACTTTAAGCATAATAACCTCCCACAATTGTATCTTCTTTTCCCACCAACAAAGAAAAAGCTCCTCTACCGCTGCGGTAAAAGAGCTATACATATTATCCGACATCAATAAAAATCCTGCCATAATAATGAAAGATTCCTATCACATATTTTCCCATATATACCACTATTCCCGCTCGGATATTCCTTGCCGTCAGAGTCTGTAATTTTTCATCTTATCTGCATTCAGATTGAAAAGATTCTCTCCGTCTGCGATGGTTGATTTTATTATATCTTATCTATCCAAATGCGTCAATGAACGTTATAAATGTCACAAAGCGTTAAAATGGGGATTGCTGCTCCCCATTGTCCGATCACGGTCGCCATAGCGGCTCCTTTGATTCCATATGCAGGAAGGCCGGCCAGACCGAAGATGAAGATTGGATCCAGAATCAGATTGGTAAGCGCACCTGCGATTAATGTCACCATGCTGTCAAATGTATCACCGATTGACTGCAGAGATCTCTGGAACATCGTTCCGACGAACGTACCTGCACAGAAGATCATACAGATGGACAGGTACTCTTCGCAGAACGCTCCAATCGTCTTCTCATCTGTAGATAACGAAACAAACCATCCTGAGCAGAATATTCCTAATATCACAAATACCAGTGTGCCAGCTCCGGCCAAAATGACACCTGTAGCAGCAATATTTTCCGTCACCTCGTAATCCTTTGCCCCAATACTCTTAGACAGTAACGCATTGATTCCCACACTGGTTCCTACCGCCACTGCTATCATAAGAAGCTGAACCGGGAAGGCAAGCAACGTTGCCGTCAGCGCATCTTCTCCGATTCTTGCCACAAAGACACTATCAACAATATTATATAATGACTGCACCAGAAGAGAGATCATTAGAGGCAGCGACATGTTGATGATTAGTTTTGGCATTGCCATAGTTCCCATTTTGTTCTTCGTTTCCATACTTATCCTCCACTTTAAAATATTAAAAAAGTGCAAACCAAATCAATGGTTTGCACATTCACTTTCTATACCTTTCATTCAAAACACTCTTTTATCAAAACACTCTTAACTCCGTCAAAATTATGTCCTATAATAATATCATACTTTTACAATATATAGAAATTCAAAAGGAGACCCTTTTAATGAAAGTAATCGATCTTACCCATACAATCTGCGAAAATATGCCTGTATACCCGGGAACAGAGCCTCCTACCCTGGAACCATCAAGCACTTACGCGGAAAATGGATTCAAAGAAACAAAAGTAACCTTGTTCACACATATCGGCACACATATGGATCCGCCCGCCCATATATTTCCGGGACGAACGACTCTGGATCAATTCCCGGCAGAACAATTTATCGGGAAAGCACTGGTCATCGACTGCCGTGATTTAAAACCGGGGTCCGCGATAACCATGGCATCTCTGGTGAAATACGGAACAACTGTCAAATCCGCAGACTTTCTTTTATTTAATCTGGGATGGGACAAGTTCTGGGGAACGGATGCCTATTTTGGCGATTATCCTTGTATTGACGATGAAGTATTAGACTTTATTATTCATGGGCATTATAAAGGAATCGGCTTCGATGTCATAGGTCTTGATCCTATCGCAGATGAGAATCTGACACGACACAAAAAGTTATTCCAGTCCACAGATATCATCAATATGATCTTCCGAAGATATTCGAAAGCAAAAACCCCTTTCTCCAGACTCATCCGTCTGAAGAAAAGGGGTTTTATTATATCATCTCTACCATGTCAATTCCAGATACAGGTCTTTATATTGCTGAGCAGATTTATCCCAGGAGAAATCCTTATCCATATCTCTCTGAACCATCTCATCCCAGCACCAGCGATTGGTGAAGTACAAGGTCTTTGCTCTGTTGATTGCATCCAGCAAAAGACCAGCGTCATAATAATTAAAGGTGAAACCATTTCCTGTATTTGTAAACATATTATAAGGCTCTACCGTATCTTTTAATCCGCCTGTCTCCCGGACAATCGGGATTGTACCATAATGCATGGCAATCAGCTGTGTCAGTCCGCAAGGTTCAAACTGAGACGGTACCAAAAAGGCATCTGCACCGGCATAGATTCTGTGAGCTCTCGTCTCATCATACATAATGTTCGAGCACACATTTCCTTTATATGCATTTTCATAATAGCGGAAGGAATTCTCATACACATCGTCTCCGGTTCCCAAGACAACAACCTGTGTATGTTCGTCCATAATCTGCGGAAGAATCGCATTGACCAGATCCAGTCCTTTCTGATCTGTCAGTCGGGATATTAATCCGATAACAAACTTGTGATCATCTTGCTCCAATCCCAGCTCTTCCTGTAATTTTCGTTTATTTTCCTTCTTCTTATCCAATACATCTGTAATGTCATAGTTGGCATATAATCTAGAATCTGTGCTGGTATTCCAGATATCATAGTCAATTCCGTTGACAATTCCTCTTAATTTGCCAGAATGATATCTTAAATGAGCATCCAGCTTCTCACCATAATAATCCGTCTGAATCTCTCCGGCATATGTATGGCTGACCGTAGTAATGACATTTGAATAAGTCAAGCCACCTTTTAACATATTGGCATCGTTGTAACTTACCTTCAATGCATCTTTATTGAACACATAATCCGGCAGTCCTGACCAATAACGGATTGTAGGAATATTGTAGATTCCCTGGAACCGCAGATTATGGATAGTCAGAATCGTCTTTGCAGAAGTCAGTTTCGTATCTTCAAATAACGTTCTCAAATATACTGGAACCAAGGCTGCCTGCCAGTCATGGCAATGAATAATATCCGGAATCCAGTCCATATAATTCAATGCTGCCAATGCTGCCTTTGCAAAATAGCAATACTTCGGAATATCATCGATCAGATTCGTATATGGATTACCGCTGCTGAAGAATTCTTCATTATCAATGAAATCATATACTACTCCATCCCAGACATATTCCATAATTCCAACGTAGAATGATCTTCCATCGGAACACAGATTCATCTCAAAAGATCCCTTATAGATCATCTTCTCCTGGTATTTCCATGGAATACATTTATAACGTGGAAGAATTACTTTTACATCACAGTTCTGTTTTACCAGTGCTTTTGGCAATGCATACATAACATCACCAAGACCACCTGTCTTAACAAACGGATAACACTCAGAGCCAATAAATGCAACACTTCTTCTCGGAGTCTGGCGCACCTCAAATGTTGGTTCTTCTACAACTTCTGGTTCTGCTGGTTTTACTTCTTCTGCAGCTGGTGCTTTTACCTCTTCTGCCTTTGGTTCTTCTACGACAGCTTCCTTCACTTCTTCTGCCTTTGGTTCTTCTGCGACAGCTTCCTTCACTTCTTCTACCTTTGGTTCTTCTGCGACAGCTTCCTTCACTTTCTCTGCTTTTGGTTCCTCTGTCTTTGCCTTGGTCTCTTTCTTTGCTGCTGCCTTTGGCTTCTCTTCTTTTGCTTTTGTTTCTTTCTTTGCTGCTGTCTTCGGCTTCTCTTCTTTTGCTTTTGTTTCTTTCTTTGCTGCTGCCTTTGGCTTCTCTGCTTTCACAGTTTCTACTGGTTCTATCTTTTCTGCTTTTACTTCTTCAACCTTCTTCTCTTCTGGTTTCACTGCAGTCGCTTTTGTCTCGGTTATTTTTGCTGTGGTTGTTTTTGCTGCAGTTTTCTTTGCAGTTGTCTTGGTTGCAGCTGGTTTCTTGGTTGTTGCTTTGGTAGCTTGTTTCTTAGCCATCTAATACCTCCAAAATAAATATAACATTTTACTCTTTATGATCTTAACTTCAAGCAAATATTTTAAATCATAGAATATTATATCACAAATGCTATATTTGGCAAATATCATAATTATGGCTGCTTTTTACTGACAGATTTCTTTGAACGAAATATTCAATTCTCCGACGCCTCCATCAATCTCTATTCGATTACTGCCGGCTCCATAAATGGAATCATCATGCATTTTCTGATTCTCCAGTTTCGCCTCCCCGATTCCTTTATCAAGTTCAATTCTATAATCTTCAGCTGTCCCTTCCAGTGTAAGATTCGTCTCTCCGAGTCCATAATCAATGCTGCCGGCTCCTTCAAGTCTTCCAGATAGATTTAATTCTCCGATTCCCATATCGATATCGGCATTATGCAGATGTCCATCTGCGATCGTAACATCTCCAATGCCTCCGTCAATTTCTGCCTGATTCAATGACTGAATCCTTCCTGCCTTCAATTCTCCTACTCCAAGATTCATAACCAGAGAATCTGTCAAAAGCTCATCTATTGTTACTTCTCCAACACCAGTATTTAATTCAACGGATTCAAACATCGTCTCTTCCGGGATTGTAAGTACCACTTTCATATTGTTCAAATGTGACATAAAGAATGGCCTTTTTTCTCTGATTTCCAGACGCCTGCCGTTTAACTCATAGGAAATATACTTGTGATTTGTCTCCAGTTTCAATTGCTTCCCGGTCTTTATTTCAAGTTCCGCAGCATTTATATCAATAATAAGATCTGTAACATCATTCTCAATAACATATTCACTCATCTTTCCTTCTGTACCATCGCTGACCAGGCCAAAAACAACACCCACTGCTCCACATATTCCACTTAAGATACTGATACTTAAAAAGATTGCAAATGCCAATGCCAAATATTTAATAACTTTCTGTCCCGTTGTCATTTTACATCCACACCTCCGAAAATACATGTACAGTTAATGTAAATCGTGCATCTGTTGTCCTTTGAATTCTGATGTTTTTTCGCATCCGCGCCGCCAAAAAGAGAATTGGAATTTATTTTTACATTGACTCCATCTGGAACAAGGATATCAATACCTCCAAAAATACTGCTGGCCGTTATCACAGCATCTTCTTCAATAATTGCATTTCTCAAGTCACACTTTACACCGCCAAAGACTGCTGTAAGTTCTGCTCCCTTGAAATCCTCATAAGAAAAATTGATATTCTGCCCGGAAAATGCTGCAAAAGCTATCTTAACTTCCTCACCATTCATTTTCATCGTTTTCATAATCTCCGAACTTTTATTTCCCACAATTCCTCTCAGGATCATTTTCACACCAAAAACCGCAATGATCACCGGAACTAAAAGTTTCCACAGCAAATCAAAATCCAAAACATTCTGACATGCAAGAAGCAAGAATATTCCAATCAGGAGCCCGACCAGGCTGGCAGTCCTGTCACCGTTGTTAAATAACCCAATAAAACTTGGAATAATAATAAATAAAGTCCACCATCCGTCAAAAAATATCTCGATATTCGTAATTCCAAATGCATTGAGAGCCAATACTGCACTTATCGCAATCAATACAATCCCCCATAAAATATTGTTTATTCTTTTCATCTCATTTTCCTCCTTCACTTTGTATAGTTGTATTCTAAAAAAAATCCGCCTTATTCGATAGGCAGATTTTTCAGGAGATTGTGTCAATTATTTAGACTCGTATGATTTTGTAATTCATTTATTGTCTTCCAATATTTATTATGATAAAATACAGCCAAAGCATTTTATTTCTATTAGTCTAAGCAAAACACATCTGAAATTCATCTCAATCATCAGAAAATCTTAGAAATCTCAATGCTTGATTACCCACATAACAGCAGAGGATTTCCAGGATGGACTAAGATGCACTTAAAAACCTCTGCAAGAATAGAAAAAGGAGGTCTTTTATGGAACAGACAGGAACAATTCCCTCAAACCGCATCTACAAAGCCCGTATCTTTGAGATGATATTCAGTGACAAAAAAGAATTGCTTGCCTTGTATAATGCAGTCAACAAAACAGATTATGATGATCCTGAATTGCTGGAAATCAACACTTTGCAAAATGCTATTTATATGTCAATGAAGAACGATGTATCTTTTATTATTGACTCCAGACTGTCATTGTATGAACACCAATCCACTTACAGCCCGAATCTACCATTTCGGTATTTACTGTATGTATCTGATATCTATGCTAATATTACAAAGAACGAGAATCTGTATGGGCGAAAGGCTATCAACATACCATCGCCTCGATTCATAATCTTTTATAATGGAAGAGATCCATTCCCAGATCAAATGATTCTGAAATTGTCAGATATGTATACTATAGAGGAAGAGGATACATCCTTGGAGTTAACGGCACTTATGCTAAATATTAATCCAGATTATAATCAGGAACTGCTAAATGCATGTAAAACATTAAAGGATTATTCTCTATATACTGCTAGAGTACGGAAATATGCAGATAGAATGTCACTGGAGGATGCTGTGGAGCGAGCGATAACAGAATGTATCAAAGAAGGAATTCTGTCAGAATTTCTCTTGAAGAACAGAGCGGAGGCGAAACGAATGAGTATCTACGAATATGATGAGGAAAGGCATATGCGCCAGACACGTGCTGAGGGATACGAAGAGGGCGAGGCCGCTGGAATAAAAGAAGCTACACAGCGCCTGAATCAATTAAATCGGTTGCTTGCAGAGCAAAACCGTACAGAAGATATCATAAAAGCCGCAATAGATGAAAATTATCAGAAGAAGCTTTTAGAAGAATTTGATCTATAACTCTGAAGAAGCCGCCAATGGCGGCTTCTTCTTTCTAAATGCATGGCAGTTAACTATTCAAACAGCTACCGTCAGCCGTTCAATACTTCTTCCCTTTGCCCATTGTGTACAATACACATTCGTACATTTTTGATACTTTTCAAACTGTTTTTTTGCATTTTGTTCATCTCCGTATACTTTCCAGCATCCGATACATTTGTATCCGCATGCGCGATTTTCTATAAATCCACGTACATCCTCTGGCGGATACCCAAGAAAAAGTCCAATCTCATGCGGAAATTCTTCTGACTCATGCAATCGCTTACTCAGACGGACTACGCATTTATCGGAATCGTCTACAGAATATCCGTATTCTCTCAGGATCTTCGCTGCATCTTCTGCTGCCAGATCATTTTCCAGTTTATTCGGGCGATAAATATAGAGCAATACCCGGTCAGCAGACATTCGCAGCGGAATCACACGTACTCCCTTTGGTACCAGACGTCGATTCAGGGAACGTACAGCGGATAATAATTCT
This sequence comes from Faecalicatena contorta, assembly GCF_021531895.1. Classification (GTDB taxonomy): domain Bacteria; phylum Bacillota; class Clostridia; order Lachnospirales; family Lachnospiraceae; genus JAFBIX01. The sequence continues at coordinate 56,487 of NZ_JAFBIX010000017.1, forward strand.
TTTCTATCTGAATACGGACAATTAAACACATTCCCTGTCTTTAATCCTGCTAATGTGGACGAACAATGACGGATAATCATCTCATCGGACATGCTGCTCCCTCCAGTCTTACATTTTCTTCCAGAATGCTCTTCAGAGCTGACATTGAACTTGTATGAGAACGAACAATCCGAACGTCTCTTCCTTTGGTCTCATTCAATGCATTGCGCACCATTTTATGTGATACTGTCCCCGTAAACAGCACCATCAAATCCGGATTCCCGATTCCTTTCAAGCTGCTCTTCTGCTTCGGATATACTTTCGCATCACATTGATATTCCTGACATAAATCTTTATACTTTCGAACCATACACTCATTTCCACCTATGATTACCACACTCATGTTCAGCATCTCCCTTCTTGGTTAGTAATGGCTAACCTATACTTTGAAAGAAAACGCCTTGCGGCGCAATCTTTCTTTAAATCACTTTTATACAGCTTTGTTAGTTCCAGCTAACTTATTATTTTATATAATAACTATCTTATGCTCCTGTGTCAATTCTTTTTGGTATCATTTCGTAATATCGATAATTTATCTCAATATTATTTAACAAATCCGTCCATTTTCCATCTCATAGATTACATCTGTCACATTCATCGTGGATTTTCTATGCGATACCAGCACCACCGTTTTATCCCCTCGGGATTCATGTAATGATTTTAGAATAATTCCTTCATTTAAGGAATCCAGATTACTGGTCGGCTCATCAAGAAGCATGAACGGCGCATCGTGAAGAAATGCCCTTGCAATCCCGATTCGCTGCTTTTCTCCGCCAGAGAGGGTATCTCCCAATTCACCAACTTCCGTATCGTAACCATTTGGCAACGTCATGATGAATTTATGGATAGAAGCTTTTTTTGCCGCTTCTATAATCTCTTCTCTGGAAGCCCCCGGTCTTCCGACTGCAATATTATTGGCAATGGAATCATGGAACAGATATGTTTCCTGCGTCACATAGGATTCCATATCCCGCAGATCTTTTGTATTAATCTCACGAATGTCCTTTCCGGAGATTCGAATATCTCCTTGGTCTGCATCCCAGAAGCGCATCAAAAGCTTTAGCAGCGTAGATTTACCAGAACCGCTCGCCCCGTGGATTCCCACAACCTTTCCTTTCGGGAGCTCAATGGAATAGTCTTCCAGAATCTGTTCTTCCTCATAGGCAAAGTCCACATGCTCTGCTTTTGCACCTGCAAATATAGTCTGTTCTTTTTCGGCAACTTCTTCAATCTGCGGTTCTTCTTCCAACAGAGAGAGAACACGCTCTCCACTGGCCAGTGTCTGATTCAGATTATTAGACAGGTTAGACAGTGCCGTCACCGGCCCAAAAGAACCCATCATAGCAATGACTGTTATTAGCATACTGTCAAAACTGACAATGCCTCTTTCATACTTCCAAAGCATGAAGAAGAGCATTCCAAAGGAGAATAACAAAATGGCCATATTCGTCAAGGATCCCTGCACTGCCTCATGACGGTTCAACTTCTTCTGCATCAGTCCCAGTTCCCTGGAACGATCATCAATCTGTTTCATTCGCTCTTCGCCCTTGTCATACTGGATTGTCTCGTCCAGTCCACGAAGGGAATCCAATATAAAACTGTTCAGCTCCCCGAAAGAATTCCGAAACTGCATCCCTTCCTCCGCTCCTTTCTTCCCGTTCCTGACCGGAATCACGGCACCGACTACTATATACCCCAGAAGTGCAAGTATACCTGCCGGTGCATACTGTGCACCGATAAAAAGAATCATAATCAGAGAAGTCAGAATTGCAATGGCAATCGGAGAGATTGTATGCGCATAGAAAACTTCCAGAAGCTCGATATCTGATGTAATGATAGAGATAAGATTCCCCTTATCTCGTCCTTCCAGTTTCGCCGGGCATAGCCTGCGAAGTGACGCAAATACTTTATGCCGAATGATTGCAAGCAGCTTGAATGCAATGAAGTGGTTACAATATTGCTCTCCATAATGAAGCACACCACGCAGAATAGCAAGAACAATCAGGATTGACGCTATCGTTCCAAATGACCGTGACGTGAAGAATCCCCCTTCAATCACGTCCACGTTTTGCCGCAGAATCTCTGACAATCCATATAACATTCCATACCCGGTAAGAATGGTTAAAAAAATGGCACACAGATATCCCAGCACTCCTAGTAGAATGGCAAGACTCATCAGCGGAAGCAACGGTTTCACTAATCCAATGAGTTGTCCCATAATCACAATACCTTTTCTTCGGTTTTTCTGCTCCATTACTCTGCCACCACCTTTCTGTCTAAATGTCCTTCTGACTGACTGATCGCGTGTCCATAGTATTCCAGATCTCGCTGATATCGGTATAAATCTGCATAAGCTCCTCCAGATTCCATCAGCTCCTTATGAGTACCAGACTGTACCACATGTCCCTTCTCCAACATATAGATTCGGTCAGATTCTACTACATTCGCAAGTCTGTGAGAAATGAGCAGGATTGTCTTCGTCTTCACCAGCCCCCGTATTACTTCCATAATCATCTCTTCGCTTTCCATATCAATATTGGACGTCGCCTCATCAAAGATATAGACCGGTGTGTCGTGGAGAAGCGCTCTTGCCAGCGCCAGTCTCTGGCACTGCCCGCCGGAGAAATTGCTTCCTCTTTCCAGGATAGGCGTATCCAGTCCTTGCTGTTCCTCCAAAAATCCTAACAAGTTGACTTTTTCCAACACTGCGTACATCTCTTCTTCTGATGCATCGGCTTTCCCCATCTTCAGGTTCTCACGGACTGTTCCTTTAAACAGATAACTATTGTGACTGACCAGAGTAATGTGATCCATCAAGCTCTTTTCTGAAACTTTCGAAAGTTCCTGGTCCTGGATAGTAATGCTGCCCCGATAGCCCTTGTTTCTTCCCATAAGGATAGCCGCAATGGTACTTTTTCCACAGCCAGAGGTTCCCACCAGAGAAGTGAAACTGCCGCCGCTCAATTCCACGGTCACACCTTCCAGAATATCCCTTTCTTCTTCATAGGCAAATCGCACATCCTCTAATTGGATAGTCGTCGTTTCTTTTCCAAGCTCAATCTCTTTCTCCTCCGGTTCCGGCAGATCCAATAGCGCAAAGATCTTGTCACTTGCCGCCATACCGTTCATAGCAATATGAAAAAAAGAACCCAGAAGCCGCAGCGGAATAAAGAATTCAGATGCCAGTAATATAATCATGAGTGCTCCACTGAAGCTTACATTCCCATTGATATATTCTGAAAGTGTCACGATCATACCGACTGCTGCGCCGCCATAGGCAATGATATCCATCACACTGGTAGAATTCAGCTGCATAGTCAACACTTTCATGGTAATCCGCCGAAATCTCTGAGATTCTTCATCCATCTCATCTGCTTTATCTGCATCAGCCTGATAGATCTTCAGAGTTGTCAATCCCTGCAGATTCTCCAGGAAAGAATCTCCCAGTTCTGTATAGATTCCCCAATATCTGTTTAATAATTTTTTTGCAAATTTCTGTACTGCCACGATAGAGATCGGGATTAGCGGAACACAGACCAAAAGTACCAGGCTTGCTTTCAGATTTACAAAAGCAAGGATAACAAAGAGCGTTATAGGAGCCAGCAGGCTATAGAATAACTGAGACAAATATTTTCCAAAATATGTTTCCAGCTGTTCCACACCTTCTGCTGCCATCTGTACCACTTCAGAAGTCGCAACACTTTCACGATAAGATGCTCCCAGTTTCAATAATTTCCCATAAATCTTCTCACGCAATATCCGTTTCACATCCACGCTCGCCTCATAAGAAGCATAGGATGCCTGTCTGTCACAGATCAGGCGCAATGAAATGGCAATAAGAATCACGATACCGTATAAAAGCAGCTGATTCTTTGTGATCGCATCAAACAATGCACTCTCCAAAAGCATGGAAGCAACATAGATCATCACTACCTGGCATAACAGGGATATCCACTTCCATACGACCTGAAACACAATATATTTTTTTGCATGAGATAACAGTTTGACCAGCCTTGTTTTTATCATGTTTTGTAGTTTCCTTTCTTTCACGATTCTGTTCTTCTGAATAATAATGGTTTTCACCGGCTATTTGAATTAGTGCTCACTAACCGCAATTCAAAAAAAAGAAGCCTCAGTTTGAGGCAACTAACTTATATATATCATTTTATTACACAAACTGTCAATTACTTTTTTCAACAAACTGCTTCTGTTTTAAACTTCGCACAATAAAAAAGACTTGAGGCACATCAATCCCCAAGTCTCTTCTTCCTATTGTTTAGACAAAATTACGATGAAGCAGTTCGTGCTCTTTTCCTTTTAAAGAGTATGCTCTCCCTGTTCAAAAGACGGATAAGGATAAAGTTCCAGATCGTCCAATATTTAACTGCTTCAAAGTCATTTTTCGTTTTACTCACCTTCAACCGGTTCTGGATTGGAAACACTGACTTTGTGATCATACCAAGTTCCTTTTGTTCCTACTAACGCAAGATCAAATTCTTCATCCAATGCCGGGACTGGAATATCGAATCCATACACTTCTTCTGTCGTGCCATCACTATACGTCACAGTATCTTCCGTAGGCTCCAGAAGTTCTGCCCCATCTTTCTGAGCATCTTCAGCAAGCCCAGGATAGAGATTCAGTATATTCTTTGATACCAGAGAAACATGTATTGTCATTTTTCCATCTTTTACCGTCAAAGTACCTTTTCCTTCACAGGCTTCATTGGCATGAAACATTCCGCTGTCTGTATTAAAATCTGCGGAATAAGTACCATCCTCTATTCCAGCATCTGCTTCACTGCTGCTCTCTGTATCTACATCCTCTTTTTGGTCTGTTTCTTCTACCTGTTCTTTTGCATCCGTATCCTGAGTATCATTCTTTCCAGAACATCCAAATACAAGCGCAGATGAAAGCAAAAGTATTCCAAGAACTGCGATTACCCTTTTCTTCATTTTCATAACTCCTACTCGCCAATTACTGCTTTAGCATGTGCTACATAAAGATTCTGAATCGCTTCAATCTCTCCGAGACCTGCAATCTGTGTATCTACGCTGTCAAATTCTCCGGAAGCATTAAACATGCTCTTCCAGGAGTCATCATCGTCTCCTGCCATATCATTATTAGCGTGGTCTCCTGCAACAACCATCAAAGGACGAAGGATTACTTTCTTATATCCTGCCTGGGCAACTGCATCTATAACAGCTTCACATGCCGTTTCTTCCGGTTCGCCTTCTACCGTTCCGATAAATACATTGTCATATCCGAGGTCATTCATCTGTGTCTGCATCTGGCTATAAGATACTTTTGCAGTATGAGAGGTACCGTGTCCCAAAAATACAAATGCAGCGCCATCTTCTTTTGCAGCATCCAGGCTGTCATATCCTGCTGTTTCCACTGCCTCAGAAGTAGTCGCTTCAGCAACCGCTTCTTTATCAGCATTGATAACCGTTGCATCTTCTCCGACTTCTCCAAGCAAAGGCTCTGCAACTTTTACAGATTCAAACTGATCCTGGTAAGCTTCTACAGATTCCATCAGCTCATCGTATTCTGCGCCATGCATCAGATGCGTCGGCTGTACCACCAGATTTTTCACTCCATTAGAAACTGCACGTTCCAATGCCTGATCCATATTATCAATACATTCCTCATCTCTCGCCTGAATATGGTTAATAATGATCTGTGCCGTAAATGCTCTTCTTACCGACCAGTCAGGATATGCTTCCTGAAGTGCATCTTCGATTCCCTTAATATCAGCCACACGACTGTCATTAAAAGAGGTTCCAAAGCTGACTACGAGGATCTCATTTTCACCAATATCATCCTGATTACGAGGATCATCTTTGGATGCATCGCCTGTATCTCTTCCAAAGTAATCCGGATCTGCATTTTCCCCTTCTACCAATTCCTTCTGCTCATCTGTCAGTGCGTCCCATGCCTCTTTGGCTTCCTTGCACTGTTCATCCGTTTCATCTGTTCTCTCCTGCACATAGATGGCATCAATCAATGCAGCTACTTCATCTGCCGCTTCCTGATCAGCATCTGTCTCTACTTCTTCAGTTTCCTCCGCCGTTTCGGATGTCTCCTCACTGCTGCCAGAACATCCGGTCATTACCAGAGCACTTACCATGGAAACTGCCAGCAAGATTGCTACTACTCTTTTCTTCATCTTGTTCCTCCTTCTTATTTCTGGTCCATTTCCGACAAAAGGATATAACGGCAGTACTTATGAGGGTATAATGACTTAAAGCCAAAAAACGTCCTTTTTCCATAAAATGGTAAAAGGACGTAATACTGACATAATCAAACAACACTTCCGGCAGATACAGACACTGCCAGAAATGTAATATCTCCATTATAATCGGTTGCGACCAGTTACTCGTGATCTGTGGGCATATCCCACTCCGTTTTTCAATAGGCAGGTCTCCTGACTTACGGATCCACATCCAAGGCCGCCTTCCCAATTGCTCAGTGACTTATCTGGCCTTGCACTCCTCGCTTACAGTGACGAGTTCGTACAGGATTTGCACCTGTTTCCCTTTTCATCAGACAATCCATGATTGTCTGAACCTATCGAACATACCTTATCACACCCGAATAAAAATGTAAAGTCTCTGAAATTGTTTTTTAATATCTATGGTTATTGACTACTCCACATTTTTTAATGCCTCTTCCATCGGAATCTTTCGGATTCTTCTGAAATCCAGTATTATTACTATCAGGTATCCAAGAAGAACGAAGGAAAACATCTTCACATAGCCCATTGGCTCTATCGTAAAGGCAAACCATCCATTATATTTAAACATAATGATTTTCCATGCCTGTTTCATTACCGTAGAACCTAATATTACACTTATGGTATCCGCCACAACCACTACCATTGTTGTAGATAGCAAATATAGGCTTGCGATCTCACGGTTTTCATAACCAAGAATCTTCGCCATGGAGATTGCCGTTTCGTTCTTTTCGATAATAAGCTTTGTCAATAGATAAATCAGCACTGCAGATAACAGGATACACAGAATCTGAAAATACTGCATATAGGCTCCCATAGAATGATCTAACTGGTCGCACATTTTCGTAATATCCTCTTTCGTAATAACTGTCGCGATTTTATCTTCTTCGATATCGGTAATCTCTGTGTCTGAGATATATCCGGTGAACTCCTCCTTGCCCAGTTCAAATAAAGAACGATATTTTTCAATCGGAAGGAAAACTGCAATACTCTGACATTTTTCATAAATTCCTGATACTTTAAACTGATACTGCTTATGTTCATATTTTTCATCCAGCTTAATGATATCTCCCACCTTCAGGTTATACTTCTCACTGAATGGTCGTGAAAGGTACACTTCATTTTCTTCAAGTTCTGATAAGTTTTCAATCTGGATATATCTGCTGTTATCCCGAATGCCATAAATGGACACTTCTTCATCCAATTCATCCCCTGTCTTCTTTAATGCTTTCATACAGAATTCCTCTACGTCCTGATTATCTGTATGAATCATTTTCCCTTCCTCATCTTCACAGGATTTCAATACATATTGGTACTTTGCAAACATCATATCTTCTGCATTGTCCTGATAGTAATTCAAGGTAGACGGCATTCCGACTGCCATAGCCAGCATAACCATAATAAAGAAAATGCCCGCAAAAAGAACAGCATAATCAGGCATGTTCTGGAATATGATACGCAGACGGAATCTGCTAAAAAACTTCCACTTCGGGAGCCTTACAGTTTTCTTTCGTTTTGACTTTTTCAGATCACACCGTAAAAACTGAAGTGGTGTATGCTGCATCATGCGAATAATCACTAACAGATTTATCACAAACATCAGGAATACTGGTATTACAGTCGTCTTAACAAACGCATCCGGGTTCCATATTGTTTCATAGGTTGGAAGACTGTAACTGTTATAATACATAGATACCACAACATCCTTAAAGACTGTATACCCCATCAGATTGCCCACAATTGCTGCAATCATAGTTACAATCACAGGTATTGCCAGATAATGCCTCACAAGCTCACCCTTTGTATATCCGGATGCCCGGAGGGTACCGATTGTCTGTGATTCTTTCATAATAGTATTGCTGATAGTAACCGCAAAGATAAAAGCAATAATCACGATCAGGATATCCAGAAGCACTCCGCCCATCGCTTCATCTGACCCCATATCATCCGTCGCAAAATTGATTGCCGGGTTCGCATAACGGGGAACATAATCCTGAAGCTCATTCTCATGCACGACCGTCTGGGTAAGCAAAGCTTTCATGAAATCATCGGATTGCTTCTTTTCTTCTATCTCATCTGCGTATTTCTGTTCATATTTCCATGCATATGTATAGTGGATTGAACCAGAGAGACGTCCAAAGCCATCCTTCGTTACCATAGCCACATTAAACTTCAGTGCATCAAACATTAGATCCGTACTTTTCTCATGAAGCGTAGAGTAATTTACATAGGCAATCAGCCCTGTAACATAATAAGACTGCCCACTGACAGTAATCGTATCTCCTACCTGAATTCCTGCATTGTCCGCATGCATCCGATCAACAGCAATCTCATCTTCCGTCTCCGGGAAACTTCCTTCCATCAGGCAGGCCTGATTGATCTCTTCTGTTCTTTCATACACTCGGATGGTACCATCGGACTTTCCGTCATTATCATGATCTTCATCCTCATTCCGGTAGAAATTCTCATATACAGTTACAGGAACTGCTGAAAAATCTGAGTCATCCAGTTCCATTTTGGCTTGATCCGGATAAAACTGTTTCACATCAGCTTTTTCCCCGGTTTCAATCGCACGGATCAGCTCCTGATCTGCCTTCTGATCTAGTTCAAAATGTCCGTCCTCCAGATGATACTTCTCTTTCCCCTCCGCAGCAGCCTGCATCATACTTCCATTGGCAACATACATGCCTGATACAAACCCAATGGTAAGGATTAGGAACAATGCAACAACCAGATATTTTTTCCAGTCCCTTTTTAGCTCTCGAACAATTCTCTTGCAAAGCGGATTTCTCATCTTTCCGTCTTTCATCTCTGCCACGCTCCTTACCATTCAAGATCTACTGCTGAAATTTTGTTTGTATTTTTTTCATTATGACGCACTTTTCCATCCCTTAGTTTAATCACATGATCTGCCATGTTTTTAATAGCTTCATTATGCGTAACTATGATAATCGTATTTTTATATTTTTGATTAATATCCTCGATCAGCTTCAGGATTTCCTTGGAAGTACTATAGTCCAATGCTCCGGTGGGCTCATCACAAAGCAGGATGTCCGGATTTTTCACAATGGCCCGTCCAATCGAAACCCTCTGCTGCTGTCCGCCGGAAAGCTGGTTCGGGAGCTTATGACGGTGTTCATAAAGTCCCAGAGTATGTAACAGATCATCAATATCAAGCGGATGGTCCGACAGATATGCACCCACTTCGATATTTTCTTTTACGTTCAGATTGCTGATCAGGTTATACATCTGGAACACATACCCCAGATGCTTCCTGCGGTACTGTGTCAAATCCTTTTCAGCCATATCTTCCAATTTATCACCGTGAATGGAAATATATCCGGAATCAGCACTGTCGATTCCTCCAATAATATTAAGAAGCGTGGATTTCCCTGAACCGGAAGGCCCCAGCAAAACACAGAACTCTCCTTTTGCAACCGAAAAATTCATCCCACACAGGACCTCCTGACGAGTATCCCCGCTTCCAAATCCTTTTTTCAAATCTACAATTTCTAAAAAATTTCTTTCTTCCTCTGACATAACTTTTCCCTTCTCAGTCTTCGCTTTTCTTATTTTGTTATTTCAAAATATATCCTTTCATTCCTCTTGTTAGTTGTATTTAATCACAATTAGTATATTTTAACTGCATCTTTATTGTCAACATACACCTGGTTTATCAAAAAAATTTCTCGTTAACAAATAAAAAAGGCGATTTGATCAAACCGCCTTTTTTGTTTATTACTCTTTTCTTTCTTCTATTAATAAATTCTGCATACTCTGCAAACTGATTGTCAAAGTGGAAATATTATGAAGCATCGCTGCTACTGTTGGCTGCATTACCCCACCAATCCCCATTAGAATTAGCACTGTGTTAATTCCCACAATCTTACGATAATTCCTCTGGATTCTTTTCATCAATGCATTGCTCAATCTTTTTAATCTCACAATCTGATAAAGATCATCTGCCGAAATGGTTATGTCAGCAATATCTCTGGCAAGTTCTGCACCATCGCTGATCGCAATTCCTACATCTGCTGCAGACAATGCCGGAGAATCATTCACGCCATCTCCTACCATAAGCACCTTCCTGCCGGATGCTTTTTCGCGTTCTACAAAACCTGCCTTATCAAATACAATGGTCTGTGCCTCGGCAACAGCTTCCAAGTATTTACCGCCTTTTACCGTAATATCATGATCGCCGGCCTGTCGGATTGCTGACAGCACTGTAATCGGCATTGCAAGCTTTAAGGCACAGGAAAAGTCCACCATCAGAACAGATAACGCTTTGGTAACATTTCTCGTCAGAAACCAGGCAGCAATCGTTCCAGCCAGAGTAACTGGTACCAGCCTGTCTGCCAGTTTCTCTGCTTTCCCTTCCACAGATGATTTCAGCTTCTCTGATTCCTCAATCATTGTTACAATCTTTTCATACCGTGATGACCCCGAAGCTTTCCTGACCATAAAGGTAATCTCCCCTTCTTCCAGTACACTGCCGGCATAGACATATCCGCCCTTTTCACGATGTACTGGGAGCGGCTCTCCCGTAAGGGAGGACTGATTTACCATTCCCTCTCCTTCTGTCACAAGACCATCAAAAGGAATGATGTTTCCCATATGGACAATAACCTGATCTTCCTCTTTGACCTGGCGTGAATCAATCAAAATCTCCTGTTCTCCACTCTTAACCCATACCTTCGATACATTCAGCGACATACTGCGCGCCAGGTCACTTACTGACTTTTTATGGGTCCATTCTTCCAGTGTCTCTCCAACTCCTAAAAGAAACATAACCGAACTGGCCGTATCCATATTACCGCGTAAGATGGATACTCCGATTGCCGTAGCATCCAACACGGAGACCTCTAACTTTCTTTTGGCAAGGCTCTTTATGCCTTCTTTCAGATAATGCAGAAATCTGGCTGTTGTCCAGACTGCCCGCACCGGATATGGAAGAAGCATTTTACCTGCATAATGTAAAGCCACTTTACTGATCAGTCTTTCCTTGTATGTGCGATTCAATTTTCTTCCAGAATTAGCGGGCACCGTCTCCGGAACTTCCACAGACTCATACCGGAATTTTCTAATTGCCTGAATCACAGCTCCTTTTTCTCCGGTAAAGCAAACGCAGGCATCGGCCGTCCGTTCATATACCTTTGCCTGCGTGACGCATTCCAGCGTATTCAGATAATACAAAAGCGTATCTGCCTCTGTACAGGACATACGCTTTTGATCTACATGAATACGGATTCTTCCTGGAATCTCATGCTTAATTATAAATCTCACTTATTCTGCCTCTGCCTGTACACAGGCTTCTGCTTCATTATCACGTTTCTCATTAATCTGCTTTGCCTCTGCCAGTATATCCTCTGCATTCTCCTGAACTGTATCAACTGTCTTCATCACACAGTCTTTTGCACGAAGGACTGCTGCAGTACAGCTTGTATATACTTTTTTGGCATCTCTGCTGGAAAGCACTTTCACTCCTGCTGTTCCAAACAGCACCCCGCCTGCAAAAATACCAAGATTCTTTAATTTAAAAATATCCATGACTCATCCTCCATTCTTTTGTATTGTGCTCAGTTATTTGTGTTTCTTTCCAGTATAAAATAACATACCAAGACAGAACACCATGGCCCATGCCCAAAACTTATGCTGCTTCAAAAAGATCACCTCGTTTTATCTGAAGTTTCCTTTTATCATACTCTTTCGTGGAGTCATAGTCAAAACCGAAAAGCCTTATTGAATTATTTTATCAATTACTGCAGGATTTTCTTTCTAATTGTTTCTATCGTCTGATTAGAAAGCCCATTTTCTTTCAACAGCGCGATATAATCTTTCTCATGGGCTTCTTTCAAAAATGCTTCCATTGGAATTCTCTTATACTCCTTCATAAGTCCATTCTCCTAAATCCCTTAATGATTCATATTCTGGTTCAACATACGTTCAATGATATCTACCGATTCTTCAATTCCATAACTTGCACTGTTAAAGCAGATATCATAGTTCATCGCATCCCCCCACTTGAGTCCGGTATAATAGTGATAGTATTTCTCGTGCCTGCGATCCTGTTTCTCCAACAGACGTCTTGCCCTTTTATAATCCAGATTATTTACTTCCATGATGCGGTGAACTCTCTGTTCAAATGGTGCAGTAATAAATATACTGATATGTGGAATATGGTTATTCGCAAGGATCACATCCGCACACCTTCCCATCACGATAAAATCTTCTTCCTTTGCCATCTTACATAACAGATCACTCTGATTGAAGAAAATAGCATCCTCTTTCGTAAGGCCATGATATCGGTCGAATTCTCGGATCTTATTTCTCCATCCCTTGACAGAATTAAAACCTCGCTGATATTTGTTCTGTATAATTTCTGTTCCAAGATCTGCCACATCTCGGATGGAATCTTTTTCTACTTCCAGTCTTCGAAGTACTTCTGTAAATATCTCCACATCATAATAGTTAATCCGCAGCGCATCGGCCAGTGCAAACCCGATATCATTTCCCGCACTTCCCTGGCTTCGTCCGATACAGATGATCAGATGATCGTCTTTTGAAAACTTCTGCCGCAGATTGGACGTATTGAGTTTCGCACGATTCTGATCCACAATCTCTCCCTGTCCGAAACTGGTCGGAAGACTCTCTACTTCCTTTAAGATGTCGTCATATTTTTTCATGACACGTGATTTATCCTGAGGATTGCGGATTGTGCGGGCCATATTACTGATCAATGCCAGTTCACTTCTAAGAAGATGACCCTGCGGTCTGGTGCTCATTAAGTTTGCCAGATTCTCTACACAAGTACGTCTGTCTCCGGTAAATGTTCGTCCCAGAGAAGATCCCACGCATTCATACACTTCAATATCCAGATCGTAGATACGTTCCGCAAGTTCTATACATTTTTTTCGATTATCCTGCATTTTTCTTCTCCTCCCTACCAAAAGAATATCAAGGTATCCAAAAGAAATACCGGTACCAGATACGCAATTGACCACAACATGTAACCAAAGAACGACGGCATTCGGATACCATTTTCATCCGAAATAGACTTGACCATAAAGTTCGGTGCATTTCCGATATAAGTATTGGCTCCCATAAATACCGCACCACAGGAAATAGCTGTCAACATTCTGACCGGCACAGTTCCCACAGAAGTTAAGATACCATTCTGGTATCCCAATGCCCCTGCCGTGGTCAAAAATACCAGATATGTTGGTGTATTATCCAGAAAACTTGACAGTGCTCCCGTTGCCCAGAACATCTGCATCGGCTCTGTAAGTCCCAGGTCAGCTCCCTTTGCTTTCAGTATCATAAGTGCCGGCTGCATCGTAATAAAAATACCGATAAACAGCACTGCTACTTCCTTAATCGCACCCCAGGTAAAATGGTTTCTGATACGTATATTTGAATCTGTCGTTTTAAATGATAAAAATGCTGCGAGAAGAATAATCCCAATCTCGATCAGCGCAGGAAATCCAAGTGTCACCTCTCCCAGTATATGAATTCCTTTCTCCGTTCCATCCGCATTCTGGAACGCAGACAAGCCCGGAAGCACGCCACTTAATATCACAGCTCCCACGATCATTGCCACGAAGATCAGATTGTGAAGTCCATCTATATGAAAATTAGTCCCTGGTTTACTGATATCCGGTTTCAGCCCGCGTGCAATATCCTTACGATATGCTCTCATATCAAGATGATAAAATACAAACAATAAAATTATCATATTAAAGATTAAGATTTTAAACAAGTGCAAACTCCAGGAAAAAGGAACACCACGCATAAATCCCATTAACAGCGGAGGATCTCCAATCGGGGTCAGACAACCTCCCATATTGGATATCAGAAAAATAAAAAATATCATAATATGGCTTTTCCGCCTGCGCCAGGAATTCATTTTAATAAAAGGACGAACTAACAGCATGCTGGCTCCAGTCGTTCCGATCAAACTGGATAAAAGCGTGCCAATTGCCAGAAGACCTGTATTAATACGCGGAGATCCTGCGAACTCTCCTTCTACCGTAATATTACCCGCAACACAGAACAGACCAAATAATAAGATAATGAACGTCAGATAATCATTCACTACGCACTCCAGCACTGTCTGTGCCGATTCAAAAGCACCGTATGTTACTGTAAAAGGTATTATAAATAAAAGCGACCACGCAATCACCACTAATGGCTGGTTCTTCTCCCACCAATTCGGCTTTATCAATGGCATTACTGCAATACTGAGCAACAGCCCTGCGAAAGGTATGCAGAGCCAGATTGGAACTGATGTAATTCCTTCCATGTATATCACCCTCCTGATTCACATTCTGCTTCTTTCATTAACAACTTAAATCTACCGCAGAACATTATACCACTTTCTTCTGTTCTGTCTACATCTAATCGTTATTTTTCTAACGGACTCTTTTTTGCAAATAAAAGACAATAAATGCACTTATCTGCCTGACAGCAGATAAGCAGCATTTATTGTCCCCAAACTTTTGCATATTTTAGAATATAGCACGTATAATTTTTATTTGTCAAGTATCTTATGTATCTATTTCACAATAATAAAGCTTATGATTCTCATATATATTGGTGGATATTATATTTCCTTTATAATCTCAATGATATCTGACACCAGTACCGGGCAAAAATTCATAAGGAGCCCTGAATCCAGTACTTTTTCGAATTCTCCCGGCTGGGATATATCGTGTCCCAGTAGTTCCACACTTTTGCAGTTAGTTATGAACTGATATAGCTCGAAAGCTTTATAGAATAAGGCTTCCGAGCATTTTTTATTTTATATTTTTAACTTTTATATATAGCGTTTTATAACGTTTCGTGATATAATAAGTATTATATCGAAGGAGCTGAATTATGTACTTAAAAAAAACACCAAACACCCACGGACGCATTAGACTTTCTATCGTTGATAATTACTATGATAAAGT
>NZ_JAFBIX010000018.1 GCF_021531895.1 Faecalicatena contorta
ATTATATATCTTAAAAGGTTATTCTGTCAACGAAATAAAAACTTGACTTTAAATCTTACAGATGTAATAATATATAAAAATTACACTTGTAAGATTTGGAATATGAAAGGTTTTTATAAAAATGGGAAGGGTAGTTGTTGTAACATTTGATGAAAATGAGGAAGAAAAATTAAATGAATTATTACATTTTCTGTCTGCTAAAAAATACTCTGAGATGCCTGGTAAACAAAATAGGGTACTTGATTATGGAGCATTAAAAATAAATGCGGAATATCGTTCTGTAGAAAGTAATGGTGAGCTGGTTCAATTGACGAATTATGAATTTGAAATATTATATTTGCTGGCAAAAAATCCAGGACGGATATTTTCAAAGGAACAAATATATACACAGGTGTGGAAAGAACCATATTATGGGGCAGAAGATAATGTTATGGGCATAATTCGGAGAATCAGAAAAAAGATTGAGCCAGATTCTGCAAAACCAAGATACATTTTAAATGTATGGGGTATGGGATATAAATTTAATGGTGAATTGATGAAATGATGGAATATAAAATTGGGCATAATAAGTAAAGATACCCAAAATAGCAGGAGAAATTTTTATGGAAAATGATATTTGGAATGAAATATCCTCTTTTTTGAACCAGTTGCGTTGTGAGAATATAAACAGAGAAAGTTATATCTATTTCCAAGAACTTGCAAATATTCAGTTGAAGAAGAAAATGGAAAAAGAAAAGGTGAATAAACTTCTCGATCATATAAGTAATGAGGACAGGGAGAAGTTGAAGCAATATGGAGAAATTTTGGAAGAAGAAGCGTTTGTGTCAGAACAAAGGGCATATTGTCAAGGATATGTAGATTGTATTCAGTTATTGGCTGGTTTAGGACTCTTGAAAAAATCGACGGATATGGAAAAAATAATTAGCGAGATGAAAAGCAATTAAGTGTGTTGTGGAGGAAAATGTAGTATTTGATAGATAAAAGGATGTTCGTAAAGAAGAAACAGTTATGTTATATCAAGTTGTAATGATATAGCATAACTGTTTTTAACATATGGTAATAGTATTTATTCCACTAATTTTAAATATCGGTAATTATCAGCTATTTATCGGTATTTTACAAGTTTTATTCTGTATCATTAGTAGTGTCTACGTTAGAAATAAAAGGATTAGAATCTAGCAAAGCTGTCGTAGTTGCAAGAATTACCTGTAACTGATAATCATTGCACTGATTTAAGAGCCGAAGAATCTGATCATATGTAGAATTATTTTTATTCTGATTTGGATAAACGTAGTCATCAGCAGAAATATTTAAAGTCTGCATGGTTTTACAAAATAATTCCAGACTGGGACCGCCTTTATGGCGTTCGAGGTCTCCAAGATAAGCCGCCGATATTCCGAGTTTTTCAGCAAGAGCTTCTTGTGTTAAATGCATTTCCATACGCCCTTGTTTTACTAAAGTGGCAAATAATGTTTTTGGAATATCCATGTTTATATACCTCCATAAACTTAGTGTATTACCCTAAATTTGAAAAGTGAAAAGGGTGTAACATTAGAAAAAATACAGGGTATTACCCAATGAATGAGAAAGCATACAAATCTCTTTCGGTTAAAAAAAACAGATTCCGAAAGAGCAGTATTTGTATGCTTATTTTCTTTTCCGGAATCTAACCGGAGAAAATATGGTTCTTAGCAAGAGTTCAGCTAAAAAATTCTGTTCAACAGAAGGTATTCAATTAAAAAAATCTCAACAATTTCATTAGTAAATGTTGGAATTGAAACTAGGGTAAGAGCCAATAATGAATCCAGGGTAATAAAATATCGAATTAAATGCGTCCATAGGAGTGAAATCTGTCAGGGCGTTTTTTGTTACCTAAATATTGAGAATGAACAATTCCTAACAAGGACGATTGTTCGTATTCGTGCCCCGCCTACTGATCTGAATTCAAAAAAATTCAGATCGGAGGAAAGGACATGGAAGGCAGACAGCCAAAAAGAAGAAAAGATAAATACAACCCATATGAAATCTATAAGAAGGACGGAAAATATTATGTTTCATTTCATAATGGTGAAAAAGAGTACAAGGATTTGGAAATAGGAAAGAATGTATATGAAGCTTTTAATACGTTTGAATTGCAGGATGTGTCGCATATGAATGTTGTGGACAGGCATTTGGAACAGTCAGAAATCTGGGATTCCAGTTTATATGAACGAGTATTTCAGAAAGAGGAAGGTGTAGAGGATACTGTTCTGAATAAACTGGAAGCAGAACGGTTACATAGTGCAATCCAGCAGTTGTCGGAAATTCAGAGAAGACGATTGATGAAGTATTATTTTGAAGATAAGAATTATGAGCAGATTGCACAGGAAGAAGGCTGCTCTTTTCAGATGGTAGCAAAGTCTGTAAAAGCAGCAATCAGAAATTTGAAAAAGATTTTGAGATAGTGGGTTGAAAAATAGCGTTTAAGTGAGGAAACAGGTGGAAAGAGAAATATTCTGATCCGCCTGTTTCTTCTTTTGTCACGAAAAGACTGGGGAGCGGGACGAACCTTGACAAATTCATATACATTCATCAGACACATTCCTGTTGTTATCGTGATGAGCGTAAGCCACATTAACAGATACGCCATAACACAGGCTGGGTAAAGACAGCGAAATCCCACCCGTATACTTCCTTTTGATTTCAGTTTGTATTACCCGGACTGTTGAGCGAAAAATATCTGGTTATAACTGTCAGATTGCTTCTAGCAGGGCGATGACAGACAACAGGCATAATGATACTCCTGTCCGGTCATAAAGTCGTGTATACAAAATATTTCTTTGATGCCGCAACAAGTGAGGGCAGCTTCAGGAGATCCCTGGAGAGGAAAACTCCTAATCCCATATATTTATTTTAGATAAAATCCTGTGGAGCTGATTAGCAGTCAGCCGTCTGATGATTTCCCAATTACAAGTCGGGGCGTCGGGGACAAATAGGCTTGTATTTTACATATTTAGGGATAACAACAGTTAGAAAGACGAGAGGAGATAAAGCAAAGATGGAAGATAGAAACGTCAGGCGTGGGGATATTTATCACGCCGACCTTGATCCTGTATTTGGAAGTGAACAGGGCGGTTATCGTCCGGTGCTGGTGATTCAGAATAATATAGGAAATAAATACAGTCCGACAGTGATCGTGGCAGCAATTACTAGTAAAGAAAAAATGAAACTGCCGACACACATTGCAGTCCCGGAAATGGAAGGTTTGGAAAAGGATTCTGTAGTGCTGTTGGAGCAGCTTAGAACTTTAGATAAAAGACGGTTGGAAAATTATGTGTGTACCTTAGATTGTACTGAAATGGAGAAAATCAATAAAGCAATCCGAAGAAGTACCGGGATACCGAAGATCATTGAAAAACCGTTGGTCGTGAGCCTGTGCAGAGTATGTGCAGGCAATTTTTATGATGTGCCGGGATATTATATCCGGCGAGTGAATCCAGAACAGCGATATAAGGATACTTGTATGTTTTGCAATATCAGAAAAGGATATGACTATTATATAGGAAAGAAGCGAGTGTGAGGGTAGTATATGGAGCAAGAAAAGGTACTTTTAAATGTAGAAGAAACAGCAGCTTACTTGAATCTTGGGATGACGAAAACTAGAGAATTGATGAGAGAAAATGAAAAAATATTTGTTGTCAGAATTGGCAATCGTAATTATGCACATAAGCTCTTACTCGATAAATGGCTGTTGGCACAGGTCAGAAAGTAAGTCAAGAATGCGAAACAAAAATTCGCATGTTTGTTTTGCACGTTTATGAATGGTAATTTGAAGGAGCAACAGATAAGAAGTTTTTCAGGAGGAAACAATTATGGCAAAAGCATTACCAAGAGGAGTTAGAGAGAAGAACGGTTCATATGAAGCAAGAGCGGTTGTAAACGGAATTAGAATCAATTTATATGGAACAGATCTAAATGAACTGATGGAAGAATTTGAAAAGGCAAAAGAAAATGCCAGGGATACATTGGATTATAGAAAAACCAGAATCACATTGAATGAGTGGTTTGAAGAATGGTTTTCAGAGGTAAAGCAACACCGGGTGAAGGAAACGAGTATTGCACCGATGAAAAATAATTTCAAAAGAACATTTGGCTTTTATATTGGTTCAATGAAGTTGAAAGATATTAAACCGTTGGATGTTCAGAGAGCATTAAATGCAATGGAACAGAATTATGTATCGCACAGTGCAATGCGAGAAGCATTGGGGCGTTTAAGAGAATGCTTAGATTTTGCATTAGGAAACCAATTGATTAAAGTAAATCCATGTTTGATTGTAGAAGTACCATGGACATTTAAACAATCAAAAGAAGAAATTGCATTAACCCAGGAAGAACAGGACAATTTCCTGAGTGAGATGGAGGATAGCTGGTATAAAGAAATGTTTTATTTCATGTGTCTGACAGGTGTCCGAGTTGGAGAACTTGGTGGAATGAAATGGAGCGATATAGATTTTAAAAAGAAAGTAGTTCACGTCAGACGTTCCTTGAGTTGTAGTTATTATAATGGAGAAAAGAGAATGATGCTTGTAACTCCTAAAACGGTAAATTCAATCAGAGAGATTCCGTTTTTAGGAGAAATGGAAGAAATATTAAAAGCTCAGAAGAAAAAACAGAATAAGCTAAAAGAGGAACTGGGCAGTCGCTGGAGAAGTACGGATGATTTAAAAGATTTGGTATTTACAACAGGTATGGGAAGTCCCTGTGTCAGATATGTTGTAGAGAAAGAAATAAAAAAGGCTTTAAAGAGAATGAGAGAAAAAGAAGGAGTTCTGGCAGTACAAGAAAATAGAGAACCCAGAGAGATCAGGGACTTCCACCCACATAGTTTACGACATACGTTTGCTACAAGATGCTTTGAAAAGAAAATGGAACCGAAGGTTGTCCAGAGGTTGATGGGACATTCGAGTATCAGCATCACATTAAACATTTATACACATGTCTTGGATAATATAATGGAAGAAGAAATTAAGAAATTTGGAGTGGCGAAGACACAGACACCGGAAGAATATTATAATGAAGAAATTCGAAAAGTGAGAATTTCAGCTATGAGTCATTGCTGATTATAAAGTTGGGGAACGAAAATACTCCCCAACTTTATAAAAAGGATTCCCCAAATAAGAAAAAATGAAATTGAAATCAAGCAACAAATGCTCAGAATCATTCCCCAACTTAAAAAATTGGGGAACACAGGAAATCGTTAATTAGCCGGAAAGACCAATTTCTTGAAAATACTGATAAATACATAGCTGTATTATATATAAGTAGCAATACAGGCAGAATATAATTTCAAAGTTCACAAATCAGGCTGGAATGTAATCCAAAAGTCGCAAATCAGATGAACGCATAATGCAAACTTTGCATTAGAATTATGATGAAGATAGACCCCTATAAATAGTGATTATGCTATTTATAGGGGTTTTCTGTTCTTATGGAAAATATCTTTGAATGAATACATATAATAAAGGATAATATACTTATAAAAAGAGATATTAATTATGGTCGGGTCAGAGACCTAAAACCTGTCTCAGCGGTCGGGATGGAGACTGAAAACCCATTCCATCGCAGAATAAACTGTGAAAAAATAGTAAGAGGATGGCTACCCAGTCATCCTTTTACTTTTCGGAGGGGTTAGTGGAAGAACAAAAGAGTTTTAATAAATGATATGAAGGAACATTAGATGAATCCGATATATTTAAAGATAATACACAATACATGAGAACTGCTTTGGTTGCGGCAAGCGCTTTGTTCTCAGATTTGGGGGATAAACGAAAGTCGGAGTATTTAGAGAAGATAGTTTTTGACAATACCTTATTACCAAATGAGGTAAAATGAATTATATAAAAAATCAAATTTTACAGAATAATGCGATCGAAGCAAGGGCAAGGGCGATTAGATATTGTGACTATATTTTAGAGGGAAAGGCAACTCTGGAATATCGTAAACACTTTGTGTCTGTGCTTCACAATTCCGTAGAATTATTTGTAAAACAGTTAATGTTAAAAGCTATCGTTTTACTTATGAGATTATGGAATTTGCAAGAAAAATCAGTAATCAGCCATCGCTTGAAATGGTGGAACGCCATGGCAAGCAGCCGAAATCCATATATTGTGAAAATATTGATAGTCAGATTCAAATTCTTTAGGGATAATATACTTGACAAATAAACGACCGTTCACTAAAATGAATGTAAACGACCGTTCACTACAGCGAAGAAGGGAATTCAGTTACTATATTGTGGAGGGATATAATATGGTGGATACGAGGGAAAAGATATTGATGACAGCATTACAGTTATTTGCAAAAGATGGGTATGAAGCTGTTTCTGTTAGAACCATTGCAGAGGAACTCGATATGACGAAAGGTGCTTTATACAGGCATTATAAAAACAAGCGTGATATCTTTGATTGCATTGTAGAAAGAATGATACAGATTGATGCTCAAAGAGCAAGGGAATACCATATGCCGGATGAGGCATATGATACTAAGCCGGATGTTTATGAAAATACTACTTTGCAGAGTATTCAAAAGTATACCGTTGAACAATTTAGGTTCTGGACAGAAGATGAGTTTGCATCCTACTTTCGTAAAATGTTAACTTTGGAACAATACCGGAATAAAGAAATGGCAGAACTTTACAGCCAGTGTATTGTCGAAGGACCGGTTGCCTATATGGAAGATCTGTTCCGTGAACTGATTCAGAAAGAGGTATTGAAAGAGGAAAATCCCAGACAGCTTGCAGTAGAATATTTCGCCCCACTTTTTCTTCTTATCAGTATGTACGATAAAAGCGGAGAAGGTGAGGATTATGCTACAATTCTCAGCAATCATGTAAAACACTTTACTGAGAATTACGTTAAGGATTCAGGAGAGGAACAAGAGTAATATGGGAAATGAGATTATTATGAGACAGTATGGTCTGTCTGAGACAGTCGAAAAGTTGGCCGAACGTTTTGCGGATTTGACTGTTTCGAGAATTCTTTCACAGGAAAAAGGAGTATATCGGCTGATTTCTTCCCAGGGAGAAAAATGGGGAGAAATATCGGGCAGATACCATTATGACGTACAGGCAAAATCAGATTATCCGACAGTAGGTGATTTTGTTATGGTTGACTGGAACAAAAGTGGCGGAAATGCAGTGATTCATTATGTTCTTCCGCGAAAAAGCTCCTTTATCCGAAAAGCTGCTGGTGAAAAAAACGAGGAGCAGGTCGTTGCCACCAATATTGATACTGTATTTTTGTGTATGTCCCTGAATAACGATTTTAATCTAAGGCGTTTAGAGCGCTATGTCGCGATTGCCTGGAACAGTGGTGCAGTGCCCGTTGTCGTCCTGACAAAAGGCGATTTGTGCGAGAATCCAGATAGTAAACTGATTGAAGTATCCTCTCGTGAACTGACTCTTTTGCCATCCGGCGGTATGGTGATTGATACACCGGGGATGCGTGAACTGGGGATGTGGGATGCCGGAGACGGAATCGATCAGACTTTTTCGGATATTGAGAAGCTGGCACAAAAGTGTCGCTTTCGTGATTGCACTCATTCCGGCAGTGAGCCAGGGTGTGCAGTACAAGAGGCGGTAGAGCGTGGTGAATTACCGATCGATCGACTTCGCTCTTATCAGAAACTGATGAATGAGAATCGGTATGTGAAAGATACACAAGGTTATTTGGCTGAGAAAAGGCAAAAATTTAAGAACATTGCAAAGATCAATAAAAGGAATAGGAAAGGATAAAGAAAAAATGAATACAGGCAACATTATTATTCGTTTAGAGAAAAAAGAAGAATATCGGGAAGTAGAAAATCTGGTAAGAGAAAGCTTCTGGAATGTATATCGTCCGGGATGCTTTGAGCATTATGTGTTAAATCAGCTGCGAGATGATCCGGCTTTTGTTCCGGAACTTGATTTTATCGTGGAACAGGATGGCAAGCTGATTGGTCAGAACATGTTTATGAGAGCAAATATCAAAGCTGATGATGGCAAGACTATCCCCATCATGACGATGGGACCGATCTGCATTACCCCTGAACTGAAAAGAAAAGGGTATGGATAGATTTTATTGGATTACTCTCTGGAAAAAGCGAAGGAGCTTGGCTGTGGCGCTGTTTGCTTTGAAGGAAACATTGATTTTTATGGAAAGAGTGGTTTTACTTATGCCAGTGAATTTGGCATTCGTTATCATGGTTTGCCGGAAAGCGAAGATGCCTCCTTCTTTTTGTGTAAGGAATTGATTCCGGGATATTTAGATGGGATTACAGGTGAGTATGCGACACCACAGGGATATTTTGTGGATAAAGCTGAGGTGGAAACATTTGATAAGGAGTTTCCGGTAAAAGAAAAATTGAAACTCCCGGGTCAATTATTTCAGGAGTAGTTTTCAAAAGATAGGATTTTGAATGTAACACCTTATTTTTTGTGTATAATATAAATTGAACATGACATATAGATGTCGTGTTATAGGTGGTATGATGAATCAGGAAGTGAAAGTGATATGAAAATAGATAGGCTTATCGGTATTCTTTCTATTCTTTTACAGGAAGAGAAAATAACTGCTCCGGAATTGGCAGAAAGATTTGAGGTTTCAAGAAGAACAATAAACAGAGATATTGAAGATTTATGCAAAGCTGGTATTCCGATTTTTACATCACAGGGTGCAGGCGGTGGTATCAGCATAATGGAAGGTTATAAGATGGATCGAACGATTCTGTCATCGAAGGATATGCAGATGATCATGGCAGGTCTTCGAAGTCTTGATAGCGTAAGTGGCAGCCATTATTATGTTAGGCTTATGGAAAAGCTCAAGGCTGGATCATCTGATTTTGTCAGTGGAAATGAGTCTGTTCTTATCGACCTGTCATCATGGAATAAGGATTCTCTGTCACCAAAGATTGAGCTGATTCAGGATGCTATCGAGCTTGGGAAGACCTTAAGGTTTAAGTATTATGCTCCGGGCGGTAATACGGAGAGGGAAATGGAACCGTATTTTCTGATCTTCAAATGGTCAAGCTGGTACATCTATGGATATTGTCTGCTAAGGAACGACTATCGTATGTTCAAACTGAATCGAATGGCAGAGCTTAAGCATGGCAGAAATTTTGAAAAAAGAAGTGCAGTGCCAATGCCAGATTTATCAAATGAGAAGGTGTTTCCGCCACAGGCAAAAGTAAAAGCAGTTTTTCATCCGTCAATGAAATGGCATCTTATTGAAGAATATGGTATAGAGTCATTTGCAGAGATGCCGGATGGAAATCTTCTATTTGAACATGATTATGCGGATGATGAGGGGCTGTTGTCCTGGATACTTTCATGTAGGGACACGGTCACTGTTCTTGAACCAGAATCTATAAGGGAGAAACTGTTTCGTATCGCTTCTGAACTTGCAGAAAAATACAGGAAAGAAGGACAAAATGACAACGGTATATGTTTATGTAATGAATACAATGGCTGATTGCGAAATTGGCTATTGTCTTGCGGAACTTCATTCAAAAAGGTTTTTCAGGAAGGACGCCAGAGAGATTTCGGTGAAAACAGTATCTCTTTCAAAGGAGCCGGTGAAATCCATGGGAGGTCTTACGATTGTTCCGGACCTGACGATAAAGGATGTCCAGGCAAATAAAGATAATGTGCTGATTCTTCCCGGATCAGACAGATGGAGTGAATCTGAAAACTCCCCGATTCTTGGGATTGCTAAGCAATTCCTGGAAGCCGGAGGACTGGTTGCTGCAATATGTGGAGCTACCGTAGCACTGGCAAATATCGGGATTTTGGATGATAAGAAGCACACGAGCAACGGAGCAGGTTTCTTAAATATGTTTTGCCCGGAGTATATGGGAACAGACCATTATATTGATAAGCCGGCTGTCAGAGACGGAAATTTGATAACAGCTGCAGCTACAGGCGCACTTGATATGACAAGATTGATTTTGGAATACCTGGATTTATTTGCGGCAGATACATTGGAACACTGGTATGCGTATTTCAGTACAGGCAACGCAGATGAATTTTTTGCTATGATGCAGAGTCTGCAGAAATAAGGGGGACTAAGGTAATGAAGAAATGGTATGATGAAGAATATAGATTTTCAATAGAGGTAACAGGTTTTCTGCGAGGCGACCATACAGAACACCTATGCAGGAACGGTGAAGAAATAGGTGATAAATACACCTGTACCTACGGCTGTCCTGTGAATGAGCAGGGCTATGGAATATGTTCTAAAATGATGCAGATCCTTTACGGTGATATGCAGGCTGTTAGAAGTGGCGGAGATTTAACACTTATTGGAGGAATTGAAGCAAATGTGAAGGAATATGTTTGTCCGGACGGATGTGTATGCTTTCGAATGACAGTCGAAAAGACAGGCGCAGAGAATTTTTACAAAGGTAAATATTATCAGGAGTAGAGAGAAAATGGCATTTGATTTCAAGAAAGAATTTAAAGAATTTTACATGCCAAAGAACAAGCCGGAAATAGTGACTGTTCCGAAGGCAAATTACATCGCAGTAAGAGGAAAAGGTAATCCGAACGAAGAAGGTGGCGAGTACAAGCAGGCGGTAGGCATATTATATGCGATAGCATATACTTTGAAGATGAGCTATAAGTCAGATTATAAGATAGAAGGATTTTTCGAGTATGTAGTACCGCCGCTGGAAGGTTTTTGGTGGCAAGACGGAGTGGATGGCTGTGATTACAGTATAAAAGCTGAGTTTTATTGGATATCAGTCATCAGACTTCCGGATTTTGTGACAAAGAAGGATTTTGATTGGGCGGTGGGAACTGTATCTGCGAAGAAAAAAATGGATTGTTCCAGAGCCGAATTCCTTACAGTTGATGAGGGGTTGTGTGTTCAGATTATGCATCACGGACCTTTTGATGATGAGCCCGCAACTGTTGCAATTATGGATAAATATCTGGAAGATCATGGATACCGCAATGACTTTAGCGATGACAGGTTTCACCATGAGATATATATGTCTGATGCAAGAAAGGTTGCTCCTGAAAAGTGGAAGACTGTAATCAGGCATCCAATATGTAAAAAATCATTCTAATATAGAATAATATAGACACTTGAAGAGCGTTGAGGGAGGGAATTTCAAATGGAATTTATCCAAGTTACAAAAGATAATTTGGAAAAAGAGCACATCTGCTGTGCAATCTCAAATAATAAGGATGTACAGGTTACATCGAAAAAATCATGGCTTTCGGAACGATTTGATGAAGGCTTGGTTTTCTTGAAAAGTGAAGAGAGAGGAAAATGTTTTATCGAATATATTCCTGCAGAGTATGCGTGGAACCCAATTGATGCCAAAGGATATATGTATATTGATTGTTTGTGGGTTGCAGGTTCTTTCAAGGGACATGGGTACGCAAACGAACTGCTCAATTATTGTATGGAAGATAGTAAACAGAAAGGAAAGAAAGGACTTTGCATTTTATCGTGTGCGAAAAAGAAACCGTTTCTTTCAGATCCTAAGTTCTTGAAATATAAAGGATTTGACCCCTGTGATGAAGCAGACAATGGAGTACAGCTCTGGTATCTGCCATTTGAAAAAGAAGCAGAGCCGCCAAAGTTTAAGGAAAATGCCAGGCATCCGCATATCGATGAAAAAGGCTATGTTCTTTTCTACACATATCAGTGTCCTTATAATGCAAAGTATGTTCCTGTTTTAGAGAATCTTGCAAAAGAAAAAGATATCAGATTTAAGGCGATTCATATAAAGAGTAGAGAAAAAGCTCAGAATGCACCAACACCGATTACAACCTATGCGTTGTTCTGTGATGGTGAGTATATTACAAATGAGCAGATGAATGATAAGAGATTTTTAAAATTATTATCAAAATAATAGTTAGGAACTCTATACCGAGAATGGTATGGAGTTCTTTATTAAATCTTTATTTTTTTCTGTTATCCTCTTTCTATAGAAACGAGAGAAAGAAGGTATAAGTATGGAAATGATGCTTCAAACGAAAGATCTTTGTAAGTCATTTAAGAAACAGAAGGCTGTAAATAAAGTCTCGCTAAATATTGAAAAGGGAAAAGTCTATGGGCTTCTTGGACCGAATGGGGCCGGGAAATCAACTACTCTGAAAATGATTACCGGTGTTTTAAAACCGACAGCAGGTGAGATTTATTTCGATGGAAAACCATGGCGCAGGGAGTCGTTGTCTGAAATTGGGGCATTGATCGAGAATCCACCAGTCTATGAGAATTTGTCTGCACGGGAAAATCTGAAAGTCCGGTCATTACTGCTTGGTGTGGATGAAAAAAGGATTGATAAGGTACTTAAGATTGTCTCTCTTGCAAATACAGGAAAAAAGAAGGTCGGGCAGTTTTCTCTGGGAATGAAGCAGAGGCTTGGCATTGCAATGGCGTTACTGGGCGAGCCAAAGCTTCTAATATTAGATGAACCCACGAATGGGTTAGATCCCATCGGAATCGAAGAACTCCGAGTGCTGATACAATCCTTCCCGGCACAGGGAATTACGGTCATACTTTCCAGCCATATTCTCTCGGAAGTACAATTATTAGCCGATCATGTGGGAATTATTTCAGATGGTATTTTAGGATATGAAGGACCAGTGGAACAGGGGGAGAATCTGGAAGAACTCTTTATGAATGTTGTAAGAGAAAACAGAAAGGCTGGTGAAGGTCGTGCTTAGTATTGTGAGAGCAGAATATCTGAAAACAAGAAAGTCAATGGGACGGGTACTGATCTGGGGATTTCCAATTATTACATTTGCTTTGGCATTTGTACTTACATTAGAAATGACAAATGCATATGCAGAGAGTGTCTGGAATTGGTGGTATACACTGCTGCTGCCCGGAATGCTTGCCATTATCTGCTATCTTTCCATAATGCGGGAGAAAAAAACAAGATACTATCATCTCATGACGCTTTCTATCAGCAAAAGAAAATTAGTGATGGGTAAAATCATCTATATGGGATGTGTGATTCTGGTGTCTGATATGATTATATTTGTGGGTGCCACTTTCGGAGGATTTCTATTGACCACCTGTGTTCCGTTCGGAGGAGCTTTGGCTGCAGTATTGGTTCTTACGATTACGCAGCTATGGGAGATACCGTTGCTTTTATTTTTAAGTGAACGCTTTGGAATGATTGTGGAATTACTGGTATGTTTGGTTCTCACGGTTGGAGGCGTTATCATAGCGCCGACAGGAAAATGGTATTTTTTTGTTTCATCCATCCCGATGAGGATTCTTTGCCCACTCCTTCATATATTACCAAATGGAATCAGAGCAGAAGAAGGCAATCCGCTTTTGGATGCGGGAGTCGTTTTCCCGGGGATTTGCATATCCATTATCTGGTTCATTGCTGCAACTTTTTTGTTCTTAAACTGGTTTGATAAGAGAGAGGGGAAATAGAAATGCTTAGAAGAAACCTCCATGCGGACTTGCTGAAAATGAAAGGGCTGTCCATTACGCTTGCGCATATTTTAATTCCTGTTATAACGAGTGGGGTGTTTCTGGCGTATTATGCTTTCTCTGCCTGGAATGAGAATACAAAAATCATTGCTTTCTACCAGGCAGTTGGAGCAGGATTCCCTGTTCTGATCGGAATATTTACTGCATGTATCATGGAACAGGAGCAAAATGCCGGAGCATACCAGAATCTGCTCACCTTACGAAAAAAGACAACAGCATTTTTGTCTAAGGTGATACTTTTGCTTATATTCAGCTTGTTTTCTGTATTTTTAGCAGCAGGAATCTTTTGCTTCGGGTTTCATAAAATCCTTGGGTGTAGTACAGTAAGTACAGGGACATATATGATGACAGTATTTGTTATGTGGTGTGGCAGTATTCCGTTATATATCTGGCAAATGCTTTTGGCCTTCCGATTCGGAAAAGGCGTGTCCATTGGAGTAGGAATTATTTCCGGACTTGTCAGTACATTAATGCTCACGAATCTTGGAATGTATGTCTGGAAGTATATACCTGTTTCATGGACCGGAAGATTACCATACACATATTTACAGACTGCTTTCGGAGAACCGGGAGCAATCGATGAAATGAAGTCTGTAATACCAGTATTTTGCGTATTTACAGTGATTACTATGGTATATTATTTATTCTGGTCATCCCACTGGGAAGGAAGTAAAATATCAGAATAGAGGGATAATATGGCGAAAATATTAGTAGTTGATGATGATACAGCAATCCTTGATATGATAGGAACAATTCTAAATAAGGATGGACATCTGGTCACAAAAGTAAGCAACCCGCTTGAGATAAATATGGAAAAAGTGAATCTTTATGATCTGATTTTGCTGGATATTATGATGCCCGGAATGGACGGATTCGTATTGTGTTCAAGAATCAGGCAGCTTGTTGACTGCCCCATTTTGTTTCTTACAGCAAAGACAGAAGAAAGCAGTCTGGTAAATGGTTTGTCATTGGGAGCAGATGACTATATCTGTAAGCCCTTTGGGGTTATGGAACTTCGGGCGAGAGTTGCTGCGCATCTTAGGAGAGAACACCGGGAACATTCTGTCAGAATGGTCGTTGGGCATGTCTGCTTTCATTTATCTTTCAAACAGATGATGGTTGATGATAAGGAAATTCCGCTTACAAAGGCGGAGTATGAAATCTGTGAGTTTCTTGCAAGAAACCGTGGACAGGTTTTTTCAAAAGAACAGATTCTGGAGCAGGTATTTGGATTTGACAGCGAGAGCAATGAAAGTACAATTACGACTCATATTAAAAATATAAGAACAAAGCTCTCAGAATTTCCTTGCATGCCGATCAAAACAGTCTGGGGGATTGGATATAAATGGGAAGAGTAGAAAAGAGAAGAAGCAGTACACTTAGTGGAATCTTTCTGAGGTATGTACTGGCTATGCTTGGACTTTTGTTAACTTTGGGGATATGTACAGCTCTTATATTTAATATTCTTGTGAACCTGGGAGGTATTTATCCGGCTAATTACGCAGAAAGAAAGATCAATGAAGCTTATGATACGATTCAGAATGCAGATGAAGTGACGGAGGAGATGATACCGGTTCTTTGCCGTTATGTCATTTTTTCTGAGGACGGCGAGGTACTTGGAGGAAATATGGCGGAAGATTCGGTGAAAATTGCGTGGAACGTTGCAAATCATGGAACCGCATCAGGAGACTATTTTTATAAGGTGATTCCGCGTCCGGACGAATCTGTTGTTCTGCAGTACAGCCTGACACCACAGTATCAGTCTGCGTTTCTCAGAGAACATTTTATCGAACCACAGAATCTGATGACGATCATAGTTATTCTGAGCGGAATTACAATGATATTGTTACCATCTCTAAGCTTCGGAAAAAAGATGAAACGAAAAATGCAACCGGTCATGAATGCGGTAGAGAGAATCAAGAATCAGAATCTTGAATATGAGGTGTCTTATTCCGGGGTGAAAGAGATTGATGATTGCCTGTCATCTATAGATGAGATGAGAAATGCATTGAAGGATTCCCTGGAACGACAATGGAAGACGGAGCAGGAAAAAAACAGACAAATGTCTGCATTGGCGCATGACATAAAAACCCCGCTTACGGTCATAAGAGGCAATGCAGAACTTCTTTCTGAAATGGAAATGACAGAAGAACAGAAAAAATATATGGATTATATCACGAGCAGTGTATTGCAGATACAAAACTATGTACAGACAATAATAGAAGTAACAAAGTCCGTAGATGGTTATCAATATAGATTCGAAAAAATAAGGACAGAAGATGTACTTGGTGACATCAAAAAACAAACATTAGGCCTCTCTGAAGTTTTTAATCTGAAAATTAACTGGGAAGAACAATATATCAGTGAAACAGCAAATATTGTTTACGACCAGGTTGTAAGGGCTGTTATGAATATTATTAAAAATGCAGCAGAACATACACCGAAAGGCGGAATAATAAATATTTATATCGAAGAGCAGAGTGGAGAGTTAATATTTACAGTGGAAGATACCGGCAGTGGTTTTACAAAAGAAGCACTGCTGCACGGAACAGAACAGTTTTTTATGGATGATGCAAGCAGAAGCGGCGGTGTGCATTATGGCATTGGACTATTTTCTGCAAAATCAATAGCCCAAACTCATGGTGGAAGAATATTACTCACAAATTCGAAAAAAAACGGTGGAGCAAAAGTAGAGATTTGTTTTCCTCTTTACTGTCCAAAATAAGAAGTAAAAAATGATATCTGAAGAATTGACACATATGGATGGAATAATTACCTATACACAATTAAAATATTTTTGTAAAATATGGTATAGCAGAGAAGGAGGTATTCTGGAGACAGTAGCAGAATATGCTTATTCAAGAGGTTATCATCGTGTTGGGCTTCTGGGGACAATCTTTACAATGGAGAAAGATTTTTTAAGAAATGCCTTCGTTCAAAAAGGAATTGAGGTTGTTGTGCCTGACTATGACACACGTGTGTTGGTAAATGAACGAATTTCCAAAGAACTGGAGTACGGAATTGTAAAGGATTCTACTATAGAAGAATTAAATCGTGTAATTTTTAGTCTGAAACACGTACATGGAATAGAAGCAGTTGGGAAAGATAAAAGCAATCGGTGCAACGACAGGACAGTTGAGAAGAATCGTTTTGCTGGAAGGATTTCTTGTTGCCGCAATCGCAGTTCCACTCGGACTTTTGACGGGTTCTCTGTTAGTCCGATACGTATTTGGATGTATTTTCAAGCTGTACCAGAATGAGAATATGATGATGTCTACGATTCAGGAACTGATTCAAAGAGGAGAAATTAAGCTGATTGTCCCGTGGATCTATCTGCTCGCAATCGGAGTTGCGATGCTTACGGTTTTCCTGTCACTACTTCGCCCTATGGGAATCGCTGCGAAGGTCTCTGAAGTGGAAGCTATGCGATACCGGAGTGAACAGACAAAGAAAAAAATCAGAAAAGGATACTCTGATATTACCGTCACTCGTCTTGCCATGATTTATCTTGCGGGTAATAAGAAAAAGAGCTTGATTACGATCTGTTCTATGGCCATTACAGGATTATTATGTATGGTGGTTGCAACGGTATTGTCATGCGCCGATCCAAATGAAGCGGCAGATCATTCAGTCATGGGAGAATATCAGATTGCTCCGATCATAGATAACAACGACAAAGAGCATCCGGAACTGGAGTGGAGTCAGGTGCAGCAAAACAATCCGCTTACGGAAGAATTAAGAGAACAGATTTTACAGATTGACGGAATCGATTCTGTGGAATGTTATCTGGGAAATGATGCGGAATCGGATGCATTTGATGGCAACAGAGAAGGAATGCTCGGAGTTCCTGAAAGCGGGAAAGAGTTACTGGAAGATGGTATCATAGAAGGAAATGCCACTTACGAGGAGCTAAAGAGTGGAAATAAAGTAATCATAGATAAGAATCTGCTCCACTGGTATCCGGACCTGAGCATAGGAGATGTTATCGATGTCGTAACCTGGGACGGTGGCGAGAAGTGTCGGAAACAATTGGAGATTGCAGCGATTGGAGACTATGATCTGGGATTTACAAGATATAATTATCTCATCATGGCAGAAGAGGGGCTTCGCTCCTTCAGCGGATATAATCTGAATATGTATTACCGTATCTTTGCAAACAAAAAATATGATGCAGATGTAGAAGCAAAGCTGAAGACGATTATTGAAGAAAATGGAAGAATTCAGATGGAGACCTGTTTTTTTCGTTCAGTGATAATATAAGAAAATGATTGGAAGAAAGGTGGAGAAAAGAGTGATATGAGAAACGAGATTAAAATGAAACAGTATGGTCTGTCCGAGATTTTTGAAAAGTTGGCGGATCAATTGCTCTGAGTTGTTTAATATGTTGATGAAAATATAGGATTGAATTATAATATTTCATAAGAGCAAATGAGATTATTTTGTGAAAAACTGGAACAACTAATCGGAAGGAGAAACGGCAGATGGAAAGTAATGTGGGGATACAGGCGATTGGACTGGCTGGTACGATGCTGTTTTTTATGTCTTTCCAATGTAAAAGCAACAAGAATTTGTTTAGAGTGCAGTTTTTATCATATTTGTGCTATACCACTCACCTTCTTTTATTAGGAGCGATTACAGGCGGAATAAGCTATATTTTAAATACTTTCCGTTCATTTTGTCTTGGAAGTAAGATAGAATTCGCACGTAGCAAAAAAATGTGCATGATTATTTGTACATTGCAGATTGCAGCACTTATTATTACTTGGTCAGGGTGGATATCTCTCTTGCCAGTTGCAGCAAATATTGCATCAACCATCGGAGGATATACATATAACGCACGCAAAATACGAATTGCAGGTATGTTTGTAAATTCTCCTCTGTGGATCATATACGATATCATAGTTGGTTCATGGGCAGGAATTCTAGATGAGATTTTCAGTGAAGGCTCAATGATCATCTCAATTGTTCGTTATGGATGGAAAAATCTTGACAAAGTTAATGAATAACCTCTGATTATTATTTATGATAATATTCCTTCATATGGAGGATGAGGAGTCCTGCGATTGCTGCTCCTATATATGCGACTGCAAGCCCTATTCCAAACTCGGAGGTAAAAAAATTTGTATATTTTCCGGTTACTGTTATAGAATCAAAAATTGACTGCACAGACTGCACAAATACATTATGACTGGCATGAATCAATACTGCGGGCCAAAAACTCGGTGCTTTTATACATAGATAATTTGCTGTAATCGTAAATCCCATTACCATGAGAAAGAAGCATAGCAAAGAATAGGGGATGTTTCCCTTGTTATAGTTCGAAAAAAGAATCACAGGGGCATGATATAAAAACCAGACACTGCCGATGATTACAGATGCCGTCTTAAAAGGTACAATCTGCCTGATGGAATACTTGCGAAGCGTTCCAATACCGGTGATTCATGCGAAACCATAAACATAAGATTACTTTTGGGGAAACCAGTGCGTAGTATTGTTTGCAATTTTTACCAGAGTTAACATTACAGGAACTTCTGTCAATACGCCGACTGTTGTGGCGAGTGCGGCAGGGCTGGTTGTACCAAACAATGCAACAGCGACTGCAACCGCCAATTCAAAGAAATTGGATGCTCCAATCATTCCGGCTGGAGATGCTATGTTATGTGGTAGTTTCAGTAACTTGCAGGCTCCATAGGCAATAAAGAAAATGAAAAATGTCTGTAAAATCAGTGGTATTGCAATCAGCACGATATGAAATGGATTTTCAAGTATCACTTCGCTCTGACCCATAAAAATCAATATGAGTGTGAGTAATAATCCAATGGTTGTTGCTGAATCAAATTTGTGGATAAATATATTTTCAAAATAGTCTTTACCTTTGTTTTTTGTTATCAATATCCGGGTGAGGATACCTCCAGCTAGTGGAATAACTACAAATAACACAACACTGAGGATTAACGTATCAAAAGGAACTGTTACGTTCGATACACCTAACAAGAACTTTACAATAGGAACAAAAGCAATCAAAATAATCAGATCATTTGTTGCCACTTGAACGACTGTGTAAGCCGGATTTCCATGTGTCAGTGTACTCCATACAAAGACCATAGCAGTACAAGGTGCCGCTCCGAGCAAAACTGCTCCTGCCAGATACTCGGTTGCCAGTTCTGGTGTGATAAATCCTTTAAAAATTATAAAAAAGAACAAGGATGCAAATCCATACATGGTAAATGGCTTAACAAGCCAGTTGACAATCCATGTGACAAATAGACCTTTTGGATTTTTGCCGACATTTTGTATGCTCTGAAAATCTACTTTCAGCATCATTGGATAGATCATAACCCAGATAAGTATAGCCATTGGGATAGAAATCCGGGCATATTCAAATTTGTTCAAAAGTGTCGGAAGTGCAGGAGCAAAATGTCCTAGCAGGACACCAACAATCATGCATAGGAATCCCCACACTGTCAGGAATCGCTGGAAAAAATTAATATCTGTATTTTTTTCTTCTTTTATCATATTCATTCCTCCTCAAATTGAATTATAGAAATTATTCTATTTGATGATCATATGAAAACCGATGCTGATTGTTTCTTAAAAAAAGCATCGGCTTCAATCGCAATCACAATGACTGATTTTATGGCATATACAGTCAGCCTTGTCTGAAAAAATGTGTCCGAGAGTCTGGTAAAATGAATCCAATTGTTCTTTGTTCAGGGAGTAGTAAGTATTTTTTCCATCTCTTCGATCCGTTATAATATTTGCCTCAATCAATACTCTCATATCATGAGACAACGTAGGCTGAGTGATATGGAATTCTTCCAGAATTTTGCATGCACACAATTCTCCACATGATAACATGTCAACAATTTTTAGACGTTTAGGATCTGAAATGGCTTTTAAAATCTTACCTAATTCTTTATATCTTTGTTCCAAATTGCTTACCCCTTACTTAATCATAGAAATATTTCTATTTGTTATTATATGCCCTTATTTAGAACAGGTCAATATCAAATTGAAAAAATTCTATATTTGTATTGACAAATATCTTTGTAAGTAATATTATGATCATACATAGAAGATGTTCGATGTATTAAAAAAGGGAAAAGATTATGGATATAGATTATATACAGTATTCGAAAATTTTTAAAGTTTTTTCTGATCCAAAGAGACTTAAGATCATTGATATGTTGTCTAATGGAGAATTATGTGCGTGTAAAATACAAGAAGAATTTCAGATTACACAGCCGACTTTATCTCATGATATGAAACTGCTTTGTGATGTAGGAGTTGTTATCTCACGAAAAGAAGGAAAGTGGATGCATTACTCTTTGAATTTGGAAAAAATGAATGAAATTTATAAAGTGATAGGCAAGTTAATGGTGCCAGATGAATTTCAGAAAATTGTAGATTGTGATTGTAATAAATAGATAATAACCGGCTTTATGCCGGTAAAAAAATATAAAATAAATAGAAAGATTTGAATGTATGAATGTAAGGAGGAAAAAGAATGGAATCTGCAAACACACAATTATATGTAGTGACAGGTTTTCTGGGTGCAGGAAAAACAACGGTTCTTTTGAAAATTCTAGAACAATTAAAAGGACACAGGGTAGGAATTATTCAGAATGAATTTGGAAAATTGGGAATAGATGGAACTATTCTGCGTAATGATGATATTCAGATGGTGGAGATTAACAGAGGTTCGATTTTCTGTTCTTGCCTGAAACTTAACTTCGTAAATGCACTGAGTGAAATGGCACAACAGGATTTTGAATATTTATTTGTGGAAAGTTCCGGTCTCGGAGATCCATCTAATGTGGAGGAGATACTTCAGGCAGCACAGGCAGTTTCGGGGAAAGAATATGATTTTAAAGGAGTTATCTGTTTGATTGATGCTGTGAATTTTATGGAGCAATTGGATGATCTGGAGACAGTGTATCGTCAGTTAAAGCATTGTCATCTGTCTGTTATTACAAAATCAGATCTTGTTGATAATGACAGAATTCAGGAACTCAGGAAGAAAATCAGAGAAATTAATCCGGTTTGCAAAATTGAAATCAGCAATATGGGGGAACTGGATTATGGATTTTTAAGGGAAGACTTACTTCTTTATCAATGGGCAGAAGGAGAAGAAACCACGAATTCAGAAGAGACAAAGCCGAAAACACTGTTTATGGACTTTGAAGGTGAAATCAAAAAGGATGTGCTTGTTTCGTTTTTGAATGAAATGATTCCAGATGTTTATCGCATCAAAGGATTTTTCAAAATCGAAGGACAAGGCTGGAGTCAGGTAGATGTTGTGGGCAGTAAGATTGATTTCAAAGAATGTGACAGTTGTGAAAAATCACAGTTGGTATTCATATCTAAAATTGGTCCGGCGATTATTAAGAAAATATTTGCGGCGTGGGAAGATAAGGTTGGTTTAGAAATGAAGTTGCGAAATTAGGAGGAAACAATGAATATCAAAGTAATTGGTACAGGATGTGAAAAATGTGATAGGCTCTATGCAAATGTACAAGAGGCTTTAAAGATAACCGGATGTGTTGCTGAGGTTGAAAAAATAGAAGACTTAATGGAAATTGTAAAACTGGGGGTTATGACATCACCGTCAGTGATGATTGATGGGAAATTAGTAGTATCAGGCAGAGTTGCTAAGCCTGATGAATTGGCAAAGATAATGAAATAAGGATTTTTACAATCTGAATTTACTAATACTTATGGTTCAAGTGATACTATATAGGATAAGAAATGGAGTAGATTATGGAAAATAACGAACTTATATGCTATTGCGATAATGTGACTAAGGGAGAGATAATTGCAGCTATGGATCAAGGAGCAAAAACACTTGCTGATATCAAAAGAATGACAGGTGCGTGTTGCAGTTGTAAATGTTCTGAGTTGAATCCTAGCGGTAAATGTTGTGCACAAGACATTGCACTTGTAATGAGAGAATATTTATTGAGTAAAAAATAGGCTGATTATAAAATTGAGGAATGTGAGATGAAATAAATGGCAGAGGAAATAATGGAAGCTATAAAAACGATAGGGCTATTTATTCAAGATCAGGTATTGGGAATGAAATGGCTAAATGTGGTGATTCGTAACAGTTTATTTGCGATAGGAGTAGATGTTTCAACAAAGGCAGGTGGCAGTGTACAGTTTTTCATCTATGATGTAATTAAGATTACTGTGTTATTGTGCTTTTTGATTTTTGTAATTTCTTACATTCAAAGTTATTTTCCGCCGGAACGAAGTAAGAGAATTCTGGGGCGCTTTCATGGAATAGGGGCGAATATGATTGCTGCGCTTCTCGGAACAGTAACACCATTTTGTTCTTGTTCTTCGATTCCGTTATTTATTGGTTTTACAAGTGCAGGACTTCCTTTAGGAGTTACTTTTTCCTTTTTGATCTCTTCACCAATGGTCGATCTGGGAAGTTTAGTACTTCTTATGAGCATTTTTGGGGCAAAGGTTGCTGTTGTTTATGTGATTGTAGGACTGATTATTGCTGTTATTGGTGGTACATTAATTGAAAAAATGCGCATGGAAAAATATGTGGAAGAATTTATCCGTACTGCAAGTGCAGTAGACATTGAAGCACCGGATTTAACAGTTAAGGACCGATTGACTTATGCAAAAGAGCAGATGACCGACACATTTCGGAAAGTATTTCCATATATTCTTGTAGGTGTGGGAGTCGGTGCCGTGATCCATAACTGGATACCGGAACATATCATTCAGACTGTTCTTGGAAGTAATAATCCATTTGGAGTCATTCTGGCTGTGTTAGTTGGTGTTCCAATGTATGCAGATATATTTGGAACAATCCCGGTTGCAGAAGCATTACTGGCAAAAGGAGCTCAGCTTGGAACAATTCTTAGTTTTATGATGGCGGTTACGACACTTAGCCTTCCTTCCATCATTATGCTTAAAAAGGCGGTAAAACCAAGATTATTAGGCTTGTTTGTTGGAATTTGTACAGGTGGCATTATTGTGGTTGGATATTTGTTCAATATATTTCAATATCTATTGATATAATACGGGGATTAAGATATGAAAAAATATGAAGTATCAGATGTAGAAAAACTGTTTCACAAACTTGGATATTAGTGAGGTGGAAAAATTTCTTCTAAGATGATATACTAAAAACTTATGTAGAATACTTGACAACTAAGGAAAGGATTACGGAAGAAGCCTTAACCCTCTTTGCAGAAAAGGGTTATAAAGGAACAAGTGTAAAGAATATTGCCGATGCAGTCGGGATTAAAGATGCTTCGTTATATAACCATTTTAAGAGTAAGCAGGAGATCTTTGATTCTATTGTGGAGCTGATTTTGGAACATATATCAGGTCTTTCGGAGACATTGGGAATGCCTCAGTACGATAACGGATATACATCCGCTTCTGTGTTTTATGAAAAATTGGATCTTGAAGGACTCAAGAACCTTTCGAGGGAGGTATTTGTCTTTTATCTTACAGATCCATATATTTCCAAGTTCTGGAGGATTGCCCATATGGAGCAGTATACAAATCCCAAGATCTATACGATATTCAGGAAGATATTTATGGAAAATGCGATTTCCTATCAGGAAAGGTTGTTTGAGGAGATGATGGAACAGGGCGTATTCTATCGGGGAGATACAAAAGCAGCGGCGCTCAATTTCTATTCTCCAATTTATTTACTATTGTCCATGTACAATAATCAACCGGAACACAAGGAAGAAGCTCTTGAAATACTTGATAAACAGATAGAAGAATTTTTCCGAATCTATCGGAAGAAGGATTAGGAAGTGGAGGAACATAAAGATGGAAGGAAAGATGGATCTACAGGAATATATGACAGCTGGTGTTGAAAATATCATGAAAAATGCAGTAAAAGTTACTTTGACTAATCCGGCACAGAGTATTTTTATGACCAGGTTTGCAGTGGCGGCGAAAGCAGCATCCAGAAAACGTGCGATGTCTGAAAAGGAAGGAGAACATATTCCTGCTTTTCTGATTGCCAGTATTACAAGCAGTTGTAATCTGCATTGTGCAGGCTGCTATGCCCGGGCGGTTCATTCGTGTGCAGATGTAGAGCCGGAAGAGCAGCTTTCTGCGCAGGAATGGGATCATATTTTTGAACAGGCAGAAGAGATGGGAATCAGCTTTATCCTTCTGGCAGGTGGAGAACCGATGATTCGACGGGATGTTATAGAGAAGGCAGGAGACAGACAGAACATTTTGTTTCCGATTTTTACAAACGGAACACTTATGAATGATACATACTTCAGAATGTTAAAAAAATGCAGGAATCTGGTTCCAATATTCAGCATTGAAGGTAGAGAAAAACAGACGGATGCCAGAAGAGGGGAAGGTGTATATGAGAAGGTTCTTACTGCCATGGAAGAAATGCAGAAAGAGAAACTGCTGTTTGGTTCTTCTGTAACGGTTACAAAAGATAATCTGGAAGAGGTAACGTCTGATGCATTTATAAAAAAACTGGAAGAACGAGATTGTAAAGCTTTATTTTTTGTAGAATTTGTGCCGATGACACCGGAGCTTAAGGAGTTAGCGCCGGGAGATGCAGAACGGGAGTATATGAATCAGCGTCTTGTAGAAATCAGAGAAAAGTATCAGGATATGATTTTTTTGTCTTTCCCTGGAGATGAAAAATCATCCGGCGGCTGTATTGCGGCAGGAAGAGGATTTTTCCATATCAATTCTCATGGAGGAGCAGAACCATGTCCATTTTCTCCATATTCGGATGTGAATGTAAGAGACACATCTTTAAAAGATGCATTGCACTCTGGTCTATTCAGGGAATTACAAAGCAATGGAACATTGTTGGATGATCATGTTGGTGGTTGCGTTTTGTATGAGAATCGAGAGAAGGTGGAAAGATACTTCGATCGTGATTTATAATCAAAATATATCAAAGAGAGAGTTAATGAAAATGAAAAAATGGAATGATACGTCACAAATATTTACAAAGCCCTATTTGGTCTGCATATTTGCACTGATTTGTTGTTTCCTTTGGGGAAGTGCATTCCCGAGTATTAAGATTGGATATCGCCTTTTTCAAATATCGGATGCAGATGCAATGTCCCAACTGTTATTTGCCGGTTATCGATTTACACTGGCAGGAATTATGGTCATCTTGATAGGAAGTTTCATAAAGAGAGAATTCCTTTATCCAAGGAAATCTTCGTGGCCGATGGTAATAAAACTTGGGTCTGTTCAGACGGTTTTGCAATATGTGTTTTTTTATATGGGACTGGCACATACATCGGGAGTAAAAGCTTCTATTATAACTGCATCCAATGTCTTTATTGCGATTTTTCTGTCAGCGCTTGTTTTTTCTGAGAAATTGTCAATTCATAAGTTCGTCGGATGCCTGCTTGGATTCATAGGTGTTATTTTTATTAATCTGGAAGGTGGAGGATTAGATCTTCAGGTGTCTTTAACCGGAGAAGGGGCGATGTTCGTATCGGCATTCGCAGCGGCACTTTCTTCCGTGTTAATAAAGCAGTATTCGGAAAAAGAAGAGACTTTCACGCTCTGCGGTTATCAATTCCTTCTTGGAGGGATTGTTTTGACTTTGATTGGATTGCTGAATGGCGGAAGCGTAACAGGTTTCACACCGGCTTCGACTTTATTAATAGGATATTTAGGTCTTATATCCTCAGTTGCATATTCCTTATGGAGCCTTCTGCTGAAATATAATCCGGTCGGTAAAGTGGCAGTATTTGGATTCAGCAATCCCATGTTCGGAGTGATTCTTTCGGCTATATTGTTAGGTGAAAAAAATCAGGCATTTACTTTGAAAGGACTGTTAGCTTTGATTCTTGTCTGCAGTGGAATTCTGATTGTGAATCGAAGTAAATGATTATTTCATCGGCGCACATTTTGAGCAACAGACCAGATAATATCAACAAAATATCTATAAAATTGACACAAACATCTGTATTGGTGTGATATCTCTGGAAGCGCATATCTGTTACAATATTGTTAAGAGGACGATTAGCTTATAGATTGAGATTAAGAGAAAAATGAAAGTAGGAGTGGATGAGATGTCAAAAGCTATCATTATATATGGATCAAACTATGGAACAGCCAGAAGGTATGCAGAGGAATTGTCTAAAAAGACGGATATTCCGGCGACTTCTTATGATAAGGCTGATATACCAAAAGATTGTGAGGTCATCGTTTACCTTGGCGGGTTATATGCAGGTGGAGTAAAAGGATTAAAGGAGACACTGCCGGCAATTTGCAAGACAGCGTATAAAAGATTCGTTATTGTTACAGTCGGTCTTGCGGATGTAGAAGATGCAGAGAATATTAATAATATACGCAATGCCTTACAAAACCAGCTTTCTGCTGAAGTGTATGAGAAGGCGGAAATATATCACTTAAGAGGCGGAATTGATTATAGTAAGTTGAGTTTCCCGCATAAGACAATGATGAAGCTGCTTTACACAAAGGCTAAGAATCTCCCGGAGGATAAAAAGAATGCAGAAGTCAGAGCGATGATTGAGACTTATGGAAAGCAAGTGGATTTTGTGGATTTTAAGAAGCTGGATGTCATAGAACAAAGTTTATCCAGGTAAAGGGGTACAGGAAATTGTCCTGTCATTGATCTGGAGAGGCTGAATCATAGGGGAAGGAAGTGGAAGTGTGGAATTAATAACAGAAAGATTAATCTTACGTCCCTGGAAGGATACAGATGCCGAGAGTTTGTATGAGTATGCAAAAGATCCCAGAGTTGGTCCAATTGCAGGATGGCCGGTCCATACCAGTGTTGAAAACAGCCTTGATATAATAAGAACTGTCTTATCGGCGCCAGAGACATATGCTGTGTGCCTGAAGGAAGATAATAAAGCAATTGGCAGCATTGGTCTTATACCACCAATGCAGTCCCATACAGTTGCCGCAGAAGATGAGATCGAAGTAGGATATTGGATTGGAGTTCCTTTCTGGGGAAATGGTTACATTCCTGAAGCAGTAAAAAGATTACAGCGGCATGCTTTTGAAGACCTGGGATGTAAGGCAATGTGGTGTGGTTATTATGAAGGCAATGAGAGGTCAAGACGTTGTCAGGAAAAGTGCGGATTTATCTACCATCATACAGAAGAGAATAAACACTGTGAATTGATGGGGGATATTCGGACAGAACATTTCACATATATCACAAAGGAGCAGTGGTCAGCTGATGAAAATTAAGAGATTAAGTCATAGGAAACTAGGTTTTGTGATTACAGGAAAGATGCAGAACGATGGAGACATTCAGTATATACCGATGGAATACAGAATGGAAATAAATGCAAACTGTCCATGCCCCAAAACAAAGTGCATCCGTCACGGAAGATGCAATGAATGCAGAGCCCACCATGCAAAACGTAACAGACCACGTCCATGTGAGAGAAAAGGAGAAAAATATGCATGAAGTGAAGGCAAAAGGAATCCTTTCTGCCCAGAATGGGATGAACATATACAGAGGGTGTACTCATGGCTGCATCTATTGCGATGCCAGAAGTACCTGTTATCAGATGGATCATGCGTTTGAAGACATTGCTGTAAAGGTGAATGCACCGGAACTTTTAGAACAGGCCCTTCGCAGAAAAAGGAAAAAGTGTATGATAGGGACAGGAGCCATGAGTGATCCATATCTTCATCTGGAGAAAGAGCTTTGCCTGACAAGACGGTGTCTGGAGATAATTGATGAATATGGATACGGGCTTGCAATCCAGACTAAATCAGACATGCTCCTGCGAGATCTGGATATTATGAAGAGAATTAATCAGAAAACAAAATGCGTGGTGCAGATGACATTGACGACTTTTGATGAAAGGCTCTGCCAGATATTAGAGCCCCATGTCTGTACGACATCGCGAAGAATTGAAGTGTTGAATATTCTACGTGAGGAAGGCATTCCGACAATTGTATGGATGACACCGATTCTGCCGTTCATTAATGATACAGAGGAGAATATCCGAAGCATTCTTAGTGCATGCAGGAAAGCGGAAGTATATGGGATCATGACTTTTGGAATTGGTTTAACATTGAGAGATGGGAACCGGCAGTACTTCTATCAGAAGCTGGATCAGCATTTCTCAGGAATGAAAGAACGATATATAAAAACATATGGTAATGCATATGAATTGCCTGTGCCAAGAGGAAAAGAGTTGATGAAGCTGGTGCGTCAGGAATGCAGTGATGCAGGAATAGAATGGAGAACAGAAAAAATATTTGAATATATGCATCAATTTGAAGATAAAGAAGTAGGTAGACAGTTAACATTGTTTGATTGATAAGAAAGAAATGCGATGAATTTCCCGGTATTAGTAGCATACGGCATGTAATCTGTGATTATACCGAGAAATTGCCGGAGGGAGAATTTGATGCTGTTATTTCAGCATTATCGGTCCACCACCTTGAAGACAATCAAAAAGAAAAATTGTTTCAGAGGATTTTTGACAAGTTACCGAAAGGCGGGGTATTTGTAAATTACGACCAGTTCTGCGCCGGATCTGAAAAAATGAATCGCTGGTTTGATCTGTATTGGGAAAAACAATTGACGGAAAGTGAATTAACCGACAGGGATATTGAATTGTGGAAAGATCGCAGGAAATTAGACAGAGAGTGTTCTGTTGAGAAAGAGGTAGAGATGTTGCGAAGAAGCAATTATTCGGAAGTAAGATGCGTATACTCATACCATAAGTTTTCAGTAATTGTGGCGATAAAGTAAATCCCGGTTTGCAGAACCATAGGAAAAGAAGCAGATATTTTGTGCGAAGATTTGGCCTCAAGCCAAATCTGAGAAGACTGCTGAGCCTCGAAATCATCAAGATTTCGGGGTGAATCAGCCTGGTCACAAAATATCTGCTTCTTTTTCGGTTATGGATTCTT
Source organism: Faecalicatena contorta (assembly GCF_021531895.1). Classification (GTDB taxonomy): domain Bacteria; phylum Bacillota; class Clostridia; order Lachnospirales; family Lachnospiraceae; genus JAFBIX01. The sequence continues at coordinate 29,367 of NZ_JAFBIX010000018.1, forward strand.
AGCGAAGGACTCCGCAATGGCAACCATCCCATCCATCCTCTCGCCGTACACCTCCCAATTACCAACTAACTAATCTAAATTCCTCTCCCTATAAAACTGACACATTCACCTGAAAAATATGTCTATCGGATAATCAAAATATTTCTTATAATATTGGTATAGACATGAGAAGCATGTCCAGGAAGGAGCAATGATATGAAAATGATGAACGATAGACTATATAAATCAAATCAAAATAAGATAATAGACGGTGTATGTGCAGGAATTGCAGAGTATTTCGGTATTGATCCCACTCTGATTCGACTTGGATGGGTGTTATTCTGCGCTATGGGTGGAAGCGGTTTCCTTGCTTATATTATTGCAGCTATTATTATTCCACGCCGCCCGGAAGGAGAGATATAATGAAAAATATTATCGAAATCAGTCATCTAAACAAGACCTTTGTGGAAGTAAAAGCGGTACAGGATCTAAGCTTTCAAGTCAGAGATGGAGAATTATTTGCATTTCTTGGCGTTAATGGAGCGGGTAAATCCACTACAATTAATATCATGTGTGGGCAGCTTTCCAAGGATACAGGTAGTGTATATATTGGCGGCACTGATCTGGACACTGATCCGGACAGTATTAAACGCAGTCTGGGTGTGGTATTCCAAAATTCTGTTCTGGATAAAGATCTCTCTGTATGGGATAATCTGCAGAGCCGAGCGGCTTTGTACGGAATTACCGGAAAGGATTTTAAAGAACGTCTGGCAGAGCTTGCAAAGCTTCTGGAATTTGAGAATCTGCTGAAGCGTACGGTAGGTAAGCTCTCTGGCGGTCAAAGGCGAAGAGTCGATATAGCTCGGGCATTGATTCACAGACCGAAGATATTAATCCTGGATGAGCCTACGACAGGTCTTGATCCCCAGACGAGAAATATTTTATGGAAAGTTGTTGGAGATCTTCGAAAGAATGAGGGAATGACAGTGTTTCTTACGACTCATTATATGGAAGAGGCTGCAGATGCAGATTATGTAGTGATTCTGGACAGCGGGAAGATTGTTGCTGAGGGAACGCCACTGACATTGAAAAATACATATACTGGGGATTTTATCACGATATATGGTATACAAGAATCGCAGATCAAAGAGATAGGAGCTCCTTATGAGGCTATCCGTGATGCTTATCGGATATCTGTACCGAATACAGCCGAAGCAACAAAGCTGATTTTACAGTATCCGGAACTTTTCAAGGATTATGAGATTACAAAAGGGAAGATGGATGATGTATTTCTTGCCGTGACGGGCAAGAAGCTGATCGGGGGTGGAGAGAAATGATGACCGGAATTGGCGCACTTGTAAAGCGTAATATTAAATTATATTTTAAAGATAAAGGGATGTTTTTTACTTCTCTGATCACGCCTTTGATTCTTTTGGTGCTGTATGGCACATTCTTGAGCAATGTCTATGAGGACACATTCCGCAGTGCCATAGAAGCGGCAGGAGCTACTGTGTCCGATAAACTGATCGGCGGCTGTGTCGGTGGAGAACTGGTCTCATCCCTGCTGGCTGTGAGCTGTGTGACAGTAGCATTTTGTTCTAACCTTCTTATGGTGCAGGATAAGATCACCGGTGCCAGAAGAGATATAACGATCGCACCTGTAAGACCCAGCACGCTGGCTCTGAGTTATTATCTGTCTACTTTGATTTCCACGATGCTGATCTGTTTTATTGCTACAGGTGTATGTCTGGGGTATCTGTCATATGTGGGATGGTATCTGACTGCTGGTGATATTGCGAAGCTGTTTTTGGATGTGGTTTTACTGGTACTATTTGGTACAGCACTGTCTTCCTGTGTGAATTTCCCACTGTCTACCCAGGGGCAGGCTTCTGCAGTAGGAACAATCGTTAGTGCAGGATATGGATTTGTCTGTGGTGCCTATATGCCAATCTCTCAATTTTCGGAAGGGCTGCAGAAAGTGATTTCTTTTCTGCCGGGTACATACGGAACCAGCCTGTTGCGTAACCATGCTTTGCGAGGAGTGTTTGAAGAAATGGGAAATCAGGGATTTCCGGATGAAATAGTGGAAGCTATCCGTGACAGCGTAGATTGTAATCTATACTTTTTTGGTGATAAAGTAGCGTTAAGCAATATGTATGTGATCCTGATCAGTGCCATTGTGATTGCCATAGTGATCTATGTGGCAATGAATGTACTGCTTGCAGGAAAAAGAAAGGGATAATATGATTCATAAAAGATAAAGAAGGGCCTTGACTCTCCCCATATGGGGAGACTGTACAATAATTCCAGAACAAGTCGAAGGAGGAATTATTTATTATGAGAATGCAGAAAGAACATATCTGTGAAGAAAAGGAAGTAAATAGTCATCTGGATCAGATGGCTGTCCTGCAGCGGATCACGGCATTAAAACAGGCGGCCTGTATCTATCATAAAGGCTCTTATAATGAATTTCCGCATACTTATGCAGTGATTCTACAGTATATTGAAGAAAATGGATACGAAATCTGTGGAAATATCCGTGAAAAATATATTGATGGTGTCTGGAATAAGGATACAGAAAATGACTGGCTCTCAGAAATACAGATTCCGGTAAAAAAGACAGGAGAGTAAAATGAAAACAGATCATATTTTAATAAAAGGGTTGAGACAGAACAATCTGAAAAATATATCACTGGAGATTCCGAAGAAAAAGATTGTAGTATTCACCGGTGTGTCTGGTTCCGGCAAATCCAGCATCGTGTTCGACACGATTGCCGCAGAGAGCCAGCGGCAGATGAATGAGACATATACAGCATGGATCAGAGGCAGACTTCCCAAATATGAGAAACCGAATGTAGAATATATTGATAACCTGAATCCTTCTGTTGTGATCGACCAGAGCAGGCTGGGCGGAAACGCCCGGTCTACAGTGGGAACGATCAGTGACATGTATGCGTCACTGCGGCTTTTATTTTCCCGAATCGGAATGCCCAATATCGGCCCGGCATCGTACTTTTCTTTTAATAATCCGAACGGAATGTGCAAGACCTGTGCCGGTATCGGAAAGATCATGGAACTGGATATCCATAAGCTGATCAATGAAGAAAAGACCTATGATGAAGGCATCTTTCATCTGCCGGCTTTCGGACCGGGAAAATATTACTGGAAGTTGTATCGCAGACCAGATTTTTTTGATGTTAATAAGAAATGGAAAGAACTTACCGAGGAAGAGCAGAATATTCTATTATACGGCAGCCGTACAAAAGATGGAGAACGAATCGATAAAAAGCTGGAAGGTGTCTACAATCAATTTAAACGATTGTGTCTGATGAAGGGACCTGAAGAACAGAATGACTATACCCTGAGAAAGATTAATCAATTCATGGATGAGATCGTATGTCCAGACTGTAAAGGAGCCAGATTGAATCCAGAGGCATTGTCCTGTCGTATTAACGGATATAATATTGCTGATATGTGTGAGATGGAGTTTTCACAGCTTTATGAGGAATTAAAGAAGATTACAGATCCAAGAGCAGAATCCATTGTAAGATCACTTACAGATGCCCTGGGGCGTATGATCGACATAGGGTTGCCATATCTTAGTATGAACCGGGAATCTTCTACCTTATCCGGTGGGGAGGCGCAGCGGTTAAAACTGGTTCGTTATATGGGAAGCTCACTGACCGGCATGATCTATATCTTTGACGAGCCAAGTACGGGGATGCATCCGCGGGATGTGCATCGTATGATCCGGCTGCTTAAGAGCCTCAGAGATAAGGAAAATACAGTTCTTGTGGTAGAACATGATAAGGATATCATCCGTATTGCAGATGAGGTGATTGATGTCGGGCCTCTTGCAGGAAAAGCAGGAGGACAGATCTTATTCCAGGGAAGCTATGAAGCATTGCTTTTATCTGGAATATTAACAGGAGATGCTATGAAAGAGAAGATTCCTGTGAAGATCAATCCAAAGGAACCAACCGGATGGCTGCCAATACGTGACGCGTCTGTTCACAATCTGAAGCATGTGGATGTGGATATTCCGCTTGGAGTACTCACGGTCGTGACCGGGGTCGCGGGTTCTGGCAAATCCTCACTGATCCGGGATGTTTTTGCAAAGCGATATAAAGAACAGGTGGTATTAGTTGATCAAAGTGCAATTACTGCGACCGGCAGGTCTACCGCCTGTACTTATCTTGGTTTTTTTGATGAGATCCGCAGAGTATTTGCAAAAGCCTGCCAGAAGGATGTGGGGCTGTTCTCATTCAACAGTAAAGGAGCGTGTCCTGCATGCAAAGGAAGAGGAACAATCACTACAGAGCTTGTATTCATGGATCCGGTAACGACAGTCTGCGAAAGCTGTGGGGGAAAGCGCTATAGTGATGAGGCGCTGAATTGCAGGTATAAAGAGAAAAATATCGTAGAAGTGCTGGATATGAGTGTGGAGGATGCAGCAGAATTTTTTGCAGATCATGTGAAGATCCGTAAACAGCTGGAAGCACTTTTAGAAGTAGGGCTTCCTTATCTGTCGCTTGGGCAGCCATTGTCAACGTTAAGCGGAGGAGAACGCCAGAGAGTGAAACTGGCAAAGGAACTGCGCGGTAAGGGAAATGTCTATGTGCTGGATGAACCGACGACTGGACTTCATGCCTCAGATATTCAGAAACTTATGGCATTATTTGATTGCATGATCCGGCGTGGCAATACCGTGATTGTCATTGAGCACAATACGGATGTCATGAAGATGGCAGACTATATCATTGATATCGGGCCGGATGGAGGAACACTGGGAGGTGAAGTCGTTTTTACAGGGACACCTGCTCGGATGATGGAAGAGGGACAGACGATTACTGCGAGATATATACGAGATTGACAAATCCAGTTTTCCTGTGTATACTAAGAACCGACAGATAGTCGGTTCTTAGGCTGTAGGAGAGAAGAAGTCATATGCGGATAGTGAAGGAAGCAGAGGAAAGAAAAGAAGAGATTCTGGACGCAGCTGAAAAGCTGTTTGGTACCAAAGGATTTGACCATACCAGTACGAATGATATTCTGGAGGCAGTGGGCATTGCCAGAGGTACGCTTTATTATCATTTTAAATCAAAAGAAGAGATCCTGGACGGTGTCATTGAGCGGATATCCAATCGTCTGATGTCAGATGCGGGAAAGGTGATCCGAGACACAGAGCTGCCTGTTTTGGAACGGCTGACGAAGGCGATATTGGCATTGAATGTGGAATCGGAGATTGGTCATGAAGTAATGGAACAGGTGCATCGTCCGCAGAATGCACTTATGCATCAGAAGATGCAGCAGCAGCTTCTGGACGGGATTACCCCTTTGTTTACTGAACTGGTTGAAGAGGGTGTGCGTCAGGGAATCTGTCATACAGATTATCCCGGAGAGGTCGTAGAGATGACCCTGATTTACGCCAATACCGCATTTGATGAGCTTAACATGGAAGGCTTAAGTCAGGAGAAAAGAGAGCAGAAGATTGATGGTTTTATATATAATATGGAACGCCTGATGGGAATGGAAGAAGGAAGCCTTCAAGATACCATAAGGAAAGTTTTTTAGGAGAGCATATTATGTGAGTTCTCCTTCTTTTTTAAATCTATATAGACAGACTGTCGGTCTGTAAAGGGAAATAAAGAAAGGAATTTCAAATGGAAAAGAAAAGTAATTTTAAGCGATTCTTATTATTGTGGGCAGGAGAATTGGTGTCATCTATCGGGGGAGGGCTTACCAGTTTCGGCCTGGGAGTCTATGTATTTCAACAGACGAAAAGTGCAGCGTCGATGGCGATTGTTACCTTGCATGCCTTTCTGCCGACATTGATTTTAAGTGTACCTGCCGGTGTGCTGGCGGACCGGTACGATAGGAGACTTCTTATGATGATAGGTGACGGATGTTCTGCGTTTGGAATTTTGTATATCTTCTTCTGCATACAAAGAGGCGGAGCAAGTCTTACGGAAATCTGTATCGGAGTAGCAATAAGTTCAATCTTTTCATCACTTTTGGAACCTTCTTACAGGGCAACAATCACAGATCTTCTGGATGCCGGAGAATATTCCAGAGCCAGCGGACTTGTAGGGCTTGCCGGGAGTGCACGATACCTCATCTTCCCAATTCTTGCCGGTGCACTTCTGGCAGTATCGGACATTCGGATTTTATTAATGATTGATATCTGTACGTTCTTTTTGACGGTGATTTGTACTGGAGTGGTACGCAGGGCAATCGAAAGAACAGTTATAGAGAATCGGGCTCCGTTTTTTGAGGAGCTTAAAATAGGATGGAAAGCAGTTGCAGAGAAAAGAGGTGTTCTGATCTTGATTTTTGTGGCTTCTGTCATGACTTGTTTTATGGGTGCTTTTCAGATTCTGGCAGAACCCTTAATTCTGGATTTTGCAGACAGTGCAACATTAGGAGTTGGAGAGACTGTCTGTGCCAGCGGTATGCTGGTTTCCAGTCTGTTTCTGGGAATATGTGGAATAAGAAAAGGATATGTCAAAGTATTGTCCGCTTCTCTGGTAATTGCAGGGATTTCAATGGTAATTTTTGGAATAAAAGAAAATATCTATCTGATCTGTGGGTCAGGATTCTTGTTTTTCGCTATGCTTCCATTCGCCAATAATTGTCTGGATTATCTTGTGCGCACGAATATCGAAGATGAGCTGCAAGGAAGAGCCTGGGGCCTGATCGGATTCCTTTCACAGATCGGATATGTAGTCGCTTATGGAATCGCCGGGATCCTTGCGGATGGAATTGGAGAGCAGATGAACATTGGTGTAGGACGAGGAGCCGCAGCCGTTATCATGATATCGGGGGTGATGCTTAGTATTCTGGCATTAGCCATATATCCGGTCAGGGATGTACGTCTGCTGGAAGATGCCGGTATGCAGGCAGAAGGAGGAATGTGTTATGAGAAAAAGAATGATATGGAATGATATTATGGGAAATCGATTACTTTCTGTTACGACATGGGTCTTTATGGCTGCCAGTGCGTTCTTGTTCGGACTAACCTGCTTTTTATCTGTCACCCTGCTGGGTTCTGTAAATACACTCATGGAAGAGGCGCAGACACCGGATTTTCTTCAGATGCATACAGGAGAGATTTCGGAAGAAGAGCTGATCCGGTTTGCAGAAACGAATCCGGATGTCCATGCGTTTCAGGTGTTACGCTTTCTAAATCTGGAAAACGGAACTATTTTTTTAAACGGCCAGTCTTTGAGTGACAGTACACAGGATAATGGTGTATGTGTACAGAGCGAAAAGTTTGATTTTCTGCTGGATCTTGAGAACCAGGTGATGGAAGCCTCTGACGGCGAGATCTATGTTCCGGTCTGTTATCGCCAAGAATATAATCTTCACACGGGTGACAGAGTGGAGATTGGAGATACTTCTTTTGAGATTGTAGGTTTTCTCAGAGATTCACAGATGAATTCTAAGATGGCATCTTCGAAACGTTTTCTTGTGAGTGAAGTGGATTATATGCGATTACAGAAAAAGGAAGTGAAGAATATCTGATTGAATTTCTTTTGGAAGATGGAGCAGATGTGGGAGTCTTTGCAACAGAATATACGGATGCAGGATTACCGGCAAACGGTCCGGCAATTACAAGACCTTTGATCCTTATGATGAATGCACTTTCGGATGGACTGATGATTCTGGTCATACTTCTTGCCAGTGTTGTGCTAGTCTTGATTGCTGTTCTTTGTATTCGTTTTACACTGCTTACACAGTTGGAGAAAGACCGAAAAGAGATTGGAATGTTGAAGGCAATTGGAATTTCGAAAAGAGATATCCGACGGATTTATTTTATAAAATTTCTTGGCTTATCAGGACTGGGAGCTGTGACGGGGCTGGCTTTTGCAGCTCTGACAGAAAAGGTGGTATCGTCTCATATGCAAGAGTTATACGGGCCATCCCAACATACAGTTATTCCACTTTTGGTTGCTTCTACAGGGATACTATTGACAGAAGGAATCATTCTCTTTTCAATCAGAAGAACTTTAAAACATATAGAAAGATTATCTGCTGTGGAAGCTTTGATCGGACAGCAGGAAAGGCGAAAGATCGGACAAAATCTGATCGTAGTACTGGTGATTGGATTAGGAGTATTTCTGATGATATTGCCTCAGAATCTGCTAAGTACCATTTCTTCTTCTGCTTTTGTAACTTATATGGGAATCGGAGATGCAGATATCCGTATGGATATACGACAGACAGACGATATTGCCGGAAAAACAGAGCAAATAGAGAGAATCTTATCTGAAGATGAGAGGGTGAAACGATTTGTCACTCTAAAGACAAGCTCTTACCGGATCACTTTGCCAGATGGATCTTCCGAGAGTCTGAATGTGGAACAGGGAGATCATACGATATTCCCGGTGACTTATGCAGAAGGGGCAGCACCACGGAAAAAAGGGGAGATTGCATTATCTTATCTTTGCGCAGAGGAATTGGGAATGTCTGTAGGAGACATGCTTGCTTTGTCTGTGGAAGATGATAAATGGGAATATCGGATCTGTGGCATCTATTCGGATATCACCAATGGGGGAAAGACAGCGAAGGTGGCCGTTCTTCCAAAAGAGGGAGAACTGATGTGGGGCATCTGTTATGTGTCATTGGAAGATCAAGTAGAGAAGGAATCCTGGATCCTGGAATATACGGATATTGCATCGGCTCAGGGTATTAGTGCACAGACCGTGGATATCCAGGAATAAGTGGAAGATACTTATGGACAGACGATCCGGGAAGTGCGCATGGCAGCAAGGGTGGCAATACTGATGGCAATTCTTGTGATTGTTGTGGTGGTAATATTATTTACCCGACTTTTCATAGCAAGAGACCGCTATGATATTTCTTTACAAAAAGCGATTGGAATTGCTGCCAGGGTAATCCGAACATCTTATGTCATTCATTATATACCGGTGGTGTTCATTGGAATTGTGGCAGGGGTTCTGTTCGGGAATCTGCTGGGTGAATATGTGGCCGGCATATTGTTAAAGTCTCTGGGAGCGACAGGATTTCATTTTCAGATTGACCCTTGGATTGTCTGTGGATGCATTCCTGGCTTTACAGTGGCTGCAGTTCTGTGTGCGATCTTAATTGGATTGTCAGAGGTGAAATATATCAAGGCTTATGAGTGTTGTGTTGGAAAGGAGTAGAGAATCATGCCAGAAATATTAACTGTAAAGGGCTTATGCAAAAATGGAATTCTAAAGGATGTAGATTTTACGATAAAAGATGGAGAAATGGTAGCAATCATGGGGCCATCAGGATCTGGAAAATCAACCTTGCTTTATCAGATATCCGGGATGGACAGCTTTGATAGTGGGGAAGTGTGGCTTGACGGAACACAGATAGGCTTGCTATCTGAGGATGAAAGGGCACAACTTCGCCTGGAGAAAATGGGTTTTGTCTTTCAGCAGATGAATATGTTAAAGAATCTGAATCTGATCGATAATATCATGCTGCCGGCAACTCGTCTCCGGAGAGGAAAACACTCTGAAAAGGAAGCAGAGAAGAGAGCAAAACTGCTGCTGGAAAAAATGGGAATCTGTGAGCTTGCAGACCGCAGGATCCATGAGGTATCCGGCGGACAGCTTCAGAGAGCATGTATCTGTCGAAGCCTCATGAATCAACCGAAGATCTTGTATGCAGACGAACCTACAGGGGCATTGAATCAGAGTGCAAGTCAGGAGGTTATGGGAGAGTTCTGTAGACTGAACCGGGAAGGTATGACGATTCTTATAGTGACCCATGACAGCAAGGTTGCAGCAAGGTGCGGCAGGATTCTCTATCTGTTGGACGGAAGAATCCAGGGGGAACTGGTACTTGCAGAGATGCTTTATGGGAAGGAAAGAGAAGACAGAGTTGGAACATGGCTTGCCGGTATGGGGTGGTAGTCTTCGCTTCCTTCTATACATTTTCAATAAATGATTGAAGTTGATGAATCCTGTATGATCAAGCAGGAATAGGGACTATCCCGCCTTTCTATATTTTGCAGGAGTAATCCCGACACGCTTCTTGAAGAACCGGTTAAAGTAATATTCATCTGAGAAGCCGGTTAATTCTGCAATTTCACTCAGCGACAAAGTTGTTGTCAGAAGCAGCTGCATTGCATGCTCCAGTCTGTGCTGATTCAGATAGGCGAATATGGTAGTTCCGGTCTGTTTCTTAAAGATGCGGTTCAGATAATCAAAATTAACAGAGAGAAGCTGTTCAATAGAGCTGCTGGTGATTTTGGTGTTGTAGGAAGAATGCAGATAATCCAGCAGTTCATTGATTTTGTCATACATAGAAGTGCTGATACTGGACTGTGAATGACCATATGCGTTGAACATCCATGTGCTGGAATACAGAGTCAGCATCTCCACAATGTGCCCGGAAGAAAGTGATTTGTAATACATATGACGAGTCTGTTCTTTTTGAATGGCAGATATCACCTGTTGTACAATTCGAGAAAATACCTGCGAATTCTCTATATGCATGTATTTAGGGATCATAATGGACGTATCGTTATAGTGGGCTTCGGAGATTGAGGACTCATTGTAATTACGGTACAGTGATGTCTTGATGATGTTTTGCATATCCTCTTTTGGTGCATTTTCATGCTTTACGAAAGTTGACGGATTGAAATGTACGAAGTAATAAGTGCTTCCTGCGAATTTATATCCTGCATGTTTGCAGCCGGGTTCGAGAAGCAGAATATCTCCTTGCTTTAATGGATATTCAGTTCCATTTTCTTTTAGATACATTTCCCCTGATGCAATAATATACAGAATATATTCTGAATTTGTTCGATGAAAATGCTTCCAGTTATCAGGTGTAACTGTTTGCCCAAGATAAGTAACGTGTGGAAGAATATCGGTTTTTAAAGAAAAAAATGTATTCATGTCTTTCCCCCCCCTTATATTGTTTATAACATATTGTGGGAGAACTCTCAAGTTTAAAGTCGCTATTGTACAAAAATATATCACCATATTACATTTGCGCTCAGATGCCGTGAGAGTATACTGAACTTGTCAGATGCCAAAGCAGTTTTCTGCAGTGGTGCAGCAAACAGTAACTCTATCTAATAAAAAACGTCCCGTAACTCTTTGTATTTTGGTTTGCTGTACATGATGATATATTTCTCGACTGATGAAAATGTTTGCAAGAAATGTTTCCAAGAAGTATTTTTTGTACTATAATTAATGTAGTTTTTTGTCGGGGAGAGAGAATGATGATTACAATTAAGGAAATAGCAGAAGAAGCAGGTGTCAGTGCAACAACGGTCTCAAATGTGTTGCACGGCAGAACAAAAAAAGTTTCACCGGAAATGATCAAGAAGATTCAGGATCTTTTGGAGGAAAAAAATTATGTGCCAAGATTTGGCCTGAATGCTTTGACAAACCGAAAGTCTAAGATGATAGGAGTATTGATCAGTACTCCTGAATTCGTGGAGAGGTCACCCTATGAAAGACCATTTTACGGAACTGTTATTGGTACACTGGAAAGTGCGTTCAGAGAGAAAGGCTATTATATTATGATATGCTCTTCGAAGAATATGCAAGAAGTTATGAGAATGATTCTTGGATGGAACGTTGATGGAGTGGTTTCCATATCCCTGCCCCCCAAATATTACCAGGAGATTAAAGAAATCACAGGAAAACCGGTAGTATCAATTGATATGGATGTAGATACCCCTTACACAACAGGATGCTATAATATTACTTCTACAGATGAGGTATGCGGAGAAAAAGTTGTTGAATACTTGTTAGAGAAAAATATCCGAAAGATTATTTATATCGCCAATGCGAAAAAAGGTGCAGATTACCGGCGCTATCAAGGTGCGTTGAAAGCATATAAATCAGCTCTTGGTGAGACGGCAGAACTGGAAGAGGTAATGCTGGGAACGACTTGTGAAGAAAGGATTGCGACATACCAGGAATTAGAAAAGTATATTGGGCATCATGCAGCACTTTTCTTTTCCACAGATTTTAATGCGGCAGAGGCAATGGGATATTTTAATAGAAAGAATATTCGGATTCCGGAAGATATTTCGATTGTCGGATGTGACGATGATGTGTTTGCAAGACTTAGTGTACCTAAACTAACCACTGTTAAAATTGACAGTGTAAGGAAAGCTGAGATCGCAGCAGAAGTCATGCTTTCATTGCTTGAGGGAAAGATAATTGAAGAAAAAGAAATTAAGGTTAATACCTGCCTGATAGAGAGAGACAGCGTTTTTATTAATGGAAAGGATAAGATGAATGCAGAGAATTAACATTAGTGAGAATGGACTGAATATGGTGTTTGAGATAACGGATCAGAACGAAGTAAAGTTTCTCCATTTTTCACAGCTTCCATTTCAGGAAGAGCTTATCAGAGATGATTACGAAAAGACGGGCTTCCGGCTTGTAGAGATAGAACTTGCAGGACTTGACCGTCCGGAAGAAAGACATGGCTCTAAGTATACGGTGACAGCACCGGGATATCGTATGAAATACGTTTCACACAAGGATGAACGTAACACATATGGGCGTAAGCTGGAATTTGTTACATGTGATGAAGAGACAGGTATCTATGTGACAAGCCATTTTCAATTCTACGATGGAATTGCTATGGCGAGATGCTATAGTGTTGTTGAAAATCGAGGAACAGAAGAACAGATTCTGGAATATGTGACTTCTTTTAATCTAAATGGACTTGAAAAAGAAGGAATTCTGCCGAGAGATCAGAAGATGAAAGTGGCAGTGATTCATAATTCCTGGCAGAGAGAAGTGCAATGGAAGGAATACACATTGCCACAGCTTGGTATTGAGCAGTCCCAGCCGGATCTGGCACTTCGTTCGTCAAAAGCATTTGGTGTGTCGAATACCGGAAACTGGTCTGCAAAGGAATATCTTCCTATGGGATGTGTATCCAATGAGGAGACTGGAAGCAGACTATTCTGGCAGATTGAACAGAATGGTTCCTGGCATTGGGAGATCAGCGATCAGACGAATCATCTGTATCTTCAGTTGTCCGGCCCGACAGAAAATCAGTCTCATTGGTTCAAGTGTCTGAAACCGGGCGAAAAGTTTGAATCTGTACCGGCCGCTGTAGGAGCAGTCCTTGGCGGAAATGAAGAGATGGCAGAGGAACTTACGAGATATCGCCGTCGAATCAGAAGAGAGAATGAAGATAATGAGAAGCTTGCTGTTATCTTTAATGATTATATGAATTGCCTGTGGGCAGAACCAACAACGGAAAAAGAGATTCCTTTGATTGATGCAGCAGCGGAAATCGGTTGTGAATATTATTGTATTGATGCAGGCTGGTATGCAGATGGATACTGGTGGGATGAGGTGGGAGAGTGGCTCCCGTCTGACAAGCGTTTTCCGAATGGTATCAAAGAGGTCATTGATTATATTCGATCGAAAGGAATGATTCCCGGACTATGGTTGGAACTTGAGGTTATGGGAATCCATTGTCCAAAGGTAAAAGATATGCCGGAAGACTGCTTTTTCCACAGACATGGAAAAAGAGTATATGATAGAAGCAGATATCAGCTGGATTTCAGACATCCGGCTGTCAGAGAACATGCAACGCAAGTGATAGATCGTCTGGTCAATGACTATGGTGTTGGTTATATTAAGATGGATTACAATATTGAGCCCGGACTGGGAACCGAGATAGATGCGGATAGCGTCGGAGATGGACTGCTTGGTCATGAAAGAGCATATCTTCAGTGGTTGGATGGAATTTTTGAAAAATATCCGCAATTGATTATTGAAAATTGTTCCAGCGGTGGACTGCGTATGGATTATGCGATGCTTCAGAGGCATAGTATTCAGTCTACCAGTGATCAGGAAGGATACCTGAATTATGCAACGATTGCGGCTAATTCCCCGCTTGGTGTTACCATGGAACAATCTGCGATATGGTCTTATCCCAGAATAGAAGGCGACGAAGAAGAGACTGTCTTCAATATGGTCAATGCCATGCTGATGCGTGTGCATCAGAGTGGTCATATGGTGGATATTGCACCGGAACGCAAGGCTTTAGTTAAAGAAGGACTTGATTATTATAAGGAGATCCGTTCAGATATTAAATGTTCAGTTCCATTCTGGCCAACTGGCTTCTCATCTTTTGCAGATGACTGGGTAAGCCTGGGACTGAAGGGAGAGAGAGCTACATATCTGTCTGTGTGGCGCAGAGGCGGCGGATCATATCTGGAGCTTCCTATTGCTCATTTGAAAGGAAGAGAAGTGGAAGTTAGATGCGCATATCCGATGAAAAGCGATTGCGATTATCATTGGAATGCACAGACAGGCATCTTGACAGTGATGCTTCCGGCGGTTCCTTCGGCAAGAGTTTTTGAACTGAAAAGTTGATAAAATTTCGTGAAAAGTGACACTATTTCGGGTCGAAATGCTTCGAAATAGTGCCTTTTTTTGTAAAAAAATAATAAAAAAATAAATATTTTTGTATACAAAAGGAATATAAAATGAGGATGAAAAAGCGAAATCTTAGTTAGGTTTGCTAAAAAACCTATTGACACACCAAGGCTTGACTCGTATAATTGGATATAGAGTTACAAAGGAAACAAAGAGAGGAGGAATACGTTAGAATGGGACGTAAAAAGAAACAGTTCTGGGAGAGTGTCCTGTACACAATTCCGGCAATTATTCTGGTTACGATTACTATCTACATTCCATTTGTAATGAGTGGTTATTATTCATTGACAGAATGGAATGGTATAGCAAAGGAACCAGTATTTATCGGACTCGATAACTTTAAGAAGGTTTTCAGCGGCTCTTCGGAATTTATAAAGAGTCTGATCTTTACAGGAAAGTATACGATACTTTTTATGATTTTCTCTAATGTACTTGCACTTGCGATTGCAGTAGCTCTTGTACAGAAAATCAGATTTGCAAACCTCATGAGAGGTATGTTCTTTGTACCTTACATAATGAGTATGATCATCGTTGGTTTCATTTGGAAATTCATCTTTTCCCAGGGATTCGAAGTATTATTCGAAATGACGGGATGGGGATTCCTCAATTGGAGCTGGCTGGGAGAAAGTAATCTGGCTTTCGTGGCAATAGTAATGGTTGGTGTATGGCAATCATTGGGCTTCTATATTGTACTCTATATTGCAGGTCTTCAGGCAGTACCTACAGACGTACTTGAAGCGGCAACAGTAGACGGCGCAACATCATGGAAGAGATTCTTTAAAGTAACACTTCCATTGCTTGGTCCTTCTATCACAACATGTGTATTTATGTCACTGACAAACGCGTTAAAGGTATTTGATATTATCCTGGCATTGACCAAAGGTGGACCTGGCGGATCTACATACAGTGCTACACTTGATATTTATCGTGAAGCATTCCAGAATAATAATTATGGTCTGGGTTCTGCAAAATCACTGGTATTCTTTGTGATAGTACTGGTACTTACACAGCTGGCTATGAAGATTATGAAAAGCAGGGAGGTTGATTTATAATGAGTTTATCACAGAAAAAGAAATTAAAATTAATCCTCCTTACAATTCTTATGGCGGTTGCAGCAGTTTGCTACATTTATCCTGTTTTCCTTATGTTTATTAACTCTGTAAAACCATTTGGCGAAGTCGTATCAGACGTAATTGCGTTACCAAGTAAGATTGAATGGGCGAACTATTCATACGTTATTGATAAGATGCAGTATGGTAAGTTGTTCTTTAACAACGTTATGATCACAGTGATTGGTATTGTTGGTATTATTATATTTGCTTCTTCAGCCGCTTATATTTTAAACAGAAGAAAGAATAAATACACAGCAGTTGCTTCATTGTTAATCACAACACCTATGTTGATTCCATTCCAGACAATCATGATCACATTGCTGAAGGTTATGAATGTAATTCATCTTTCTAACAGCAGAGTTGGTCTTGGTATTCAGTACTGGGGATTTGGTATTCCGATGGCTGCATTTATTTACAGTAACTTTATGGCAACGATCCCAAAAGAGATCGATGAAAGTGCATTTATTGATGGTGCCGGAACATTCAGAACATTCCGTTCTATTATCTTTCCATTGCTGAAGTCAGTAACATTTACAGTAATTGTACTGGATGTTATGTGGATTTGGAATGACTTCCTGTTACCATTATTGATGGTTAACAGCTCTAATGAGACTAAGACTCTTGTATTGGCTGCTTATACATTCGTAGGACAGTTTAATACACAGTGGCATTATGCGATGGCTGCGATGGTACTTACAATATTACCTTCTATCATTATCTTTATATTCCTGCAGAAGTATATTGTAGAAGGTGTTGTTGCGGGTGCTGTTAAAGGATAAAAAAAGAAAAGGAGAGAAAATTATGAAAAAGAAACTTGTAAGCGCATTATTGTGTGTTGCTATGGTTGCTACAATGTTAGCAGGCTGTGGCGGCAAAAAAGAAGCTGACAGCAGTGACGAAGGCGGAAGCGGAAGCTCAGGAGAGATCTACATGTTCATTTCTCAGCCAGAGTATGCTGACGCTATCAATACTCTGATTGAAGAGTATAAGACGGTTGAGCCAGATGTTACAATCAACTATGAGACAACTCAGAATGATTACCCGACACTGTTAAAGGCAAAATTAAACTCTGGTGATACACCGGATATCTTTTCTTCAACATCAGGAAAAGAAATCGAAGTTTACAAAGAGTACTCTTATGATCTGTCTGATCAGCCATTGATGGATTCAATGCTTCCAGCTGTAGCAGATACTATGAAAGATGCTAACGGCGAAGGCGTATATGGTATCGCAATCAAAGGTAACTACTTTGGATTACTTTACAACATGGATCTTCTTGAAGAAGCAGGAGTTGAGAAGATGCCAGAAACAGTTTCCGAACTGGAAGACTGTGTAGCTAAGTTAAATGATGCAGGAATCACAGCATTTACAGATGGTTATGCTGAGTGGTGGGTATTCAAACATATCTTCCAGCACTTTGCAGGCGCTGCTGTTGAAGACTATCCAGCATTTGTAGAAGCTATGGAAAATGGTGAAGCAAAATTAGAAGATTATCCAATTATTGCTGAGAACTACTTTGACTTTATTGATCTTGTTACAGAAAACGGAGATGCTAAACCTCTGGAATCTGACCTGAGTGCAGAAGAGGCTGCATTTGCAAACGGCGAAGCTGCTATCATGATTGGACAGGGCGCATGGGTTGAAGAAGATGTGAAACAGATTAATCCAGATATCAACATTGGATTCTCTGGTTATCCAGTATCTGATGATCCGGCAGACTGCCAGGTTATCACAGGTTCTGACCAGGCTCTTCGTATCAGCAAAGATTCTGAGAACTTAGATGCAGTTCTTGATTTCATCAACTGGTGGTATACATCTGATTATGGCAAAGCTTGGTTCACAGACGTTGCAGGCGTTGTTCCTCCAATCGAAGTAGATGGTGAATCTGATTATGCTGTAATCAATCAGGGTAATGCATCTGTAGAAGAAAAAGGAAGTGCTCCACTTGGAGTTATCTACTCAACAGACAGCTTCCATACTGCATTTGGTGAAGCTATGCAGGCATATGTAGGCGGACAGGCTACAAGAGAAGAGACGATGAAGACAATCGAAGAAAAATGGGTTGAAATCGACGGCTCTGGAAACTAATCAAAAGCAATAATTAAATAAATTATCAAATTTGCTTTAGGGGGGAAAGCTTTGCTTTCCCCTGTTTTTTTATACTATAAGGAATTTTGTTTCTAAACAAAATAGTTTATTTAGGAGGCCTAATATGAAATTTACAGAAGGTTATTGGGAGAAAAATGAAAGAGCAAATGCACTACATGCCGCACAGGCGTTTATTGTAGAAAAAATACCACATGGTATGAAAGTTGTAGCTCCGACAAGAGTGATTACTGATCGTGCAGGGGCATTGGATGTATCTACGATTACAACAGAATTTACGTCTATCAGAAAAGATATTATCAGCGTGAGAAGTTATCATTATGAAGGATATGATAAAAAAGAGCCACGTTATGAACTATTTGAAGATTATCAGGATACAGAAGTAGAGATTAATGAAAAAGAAGCGGTAATGACAGCAGGAAATGTGGCAGTAAGGGTTAACCGTGAAGATTTTAAAGTAACATTTGAGGCAGATGGAAAGGTACTGACAAGTATTGGTTTCCGTAACCTTGGATATATGCAGTATGACAGAAAGACATTGACAAAATTTCCAGAAGACAATTATATGGCAGCTGATTATAAACCATATATGATGACAGAGCTTTCTCTTGATGCAGGAGAATGTGTATATGGTCTTGGCGAGCGCTTTACAGCTTTTGTTAAGAATGGGCAGGTTGTAGATTGCTGGAATGAAGACGGAGGAACTTCTTCACAGATTTCTTATAAAAACGTTCCTTTCTATGTGACAAGCAAAAATTATGGGGTATATGTAGATCACAGTGACAATGTTTCTTTCGAGATTGCAAGTGAAAAAGTTGAAAATGTCGGATTTTCTGTAGAGGGAGAAGAAATCCGTTATCATATTATCTATGGAAAGACCATGAAGAATGTACTGGAGACTTATACAGATCTTACAGGTAAGCCAGCACTTCCACCGGCCTGGTCTTTTGGCCTGTGGCTTACAACATCATTTACCACAAATTATGATGAAGAAACCACAAGTTCTTTCATCAATGGAATGGCAGAGCGTGATATTCCGCTTCGTGTATTCCACTTTGATTGTTTCTGGATGAAGGAATTCCACTGGTGTGATTTTGAGTGGGATGAAAGAACCTTCCCAGATGTAAAGGGTATGCTTGACCGCTATAAGAAGAAAGGACTTAAGATCTGTGTATGGATTAATCCATATATTGCACAGGGAACCGCATTCTTCCGTGAAGGAATGGAAAAGGGATATCTGGTGCAGAGAGCTGACGGAAAAGGTATTAAGCAGATTGATAACTGGCAGCCGGGAATGGGTCTTGTAGACTTCACTAATCCTGATGCAGTTGCATGGTATACTGGAAAATTGAAGACATTGCTGGATATGGGAGTTGACTGCTTCAAGACTGATTTTGGTGAAAGAATTCCAATTGATGTGAAGTACTTTGACGGTTCAGATCCGAAGAGCATGCATAACTATTATACGAATCTTTACAACAGATGTGTATTCAAGCTTCTGGAGCAGGAGCGTGGAGAAGGCGAGGCAGTTCTTTTCGCAAGAAGTGCTACTGTTGGCGGACAGCAGTTCCCGATTCACTGGGGTGGCGACTGCTCAGCAACCTATCCATCTATGGCAGAAAGCCTTCGTGGAGGACTTTCCTTCGTACTATCCGGATTCTCATTCTGGAGCCACGACATGGGTGGATTTGAGATGACAGCAACTCCTGATGTATATAAACGTTGGCTGCAGTTCGGTCTGTTATCTACACACAGCAGATTACATGGATCAAAGAGTTATAGAGTACCATGGTTGTTTGATGAAGAATCCGTTGATGTATGCCGTGCATTTACAAAACTGAAAGCAAGGCTGATGCCATATATTTATCGTATTGCAGTAAACTCACATGAGACTGGTGTACCATCTATGAGACCGATGGTTCTGGAATTCGATAATGATCCGGCAGTCAGATATCTGGATATGCAGTATATGCTTGGTGACAGTATTCTTGTTGCACCAATCTTCCGTGAAGATGGCAATGTTGACTATTACCTTCCAAAGGGAACATGGACACATCTGTTATCTGGAGAGACAAGAGAAGGCGGCACATGGCAGAATGATACATACGATTACTTCTCACTGCCGGTATACGTAAGAGAGAATACACTCCTTGCCATGGGTGCAGAGGAAGACCGTCCGGACTATGATTATACAAAGGATGTACAGTTGCAACTCTATGCATTGAAAGATGGATGTGAAGCTGACTGTGAGATCACGGATCTGAAGGGAAATATTGTTTTAACAGCGAAGGCTTCTAGAACTGGAAATAAGATTACAGTTACTGTATCTGAGATCACAGAAGGTATGACATATCTTCTTGTCAATGTAAAAGAAGCAAAAAATATTTCCGGTGCAAAAGCAGAGACCACAGAAAAAGGTATCGTATTAACACCGGAAAGTAAAGAAGTAGTAATTGAGCTTTAATTCTCTGTCATATCAGGAGAATCCGAGTCTTCTTCGGAAGACTCGGAAGGCTCTTCTCTTATATACTTCGGAAAGATCTTATAATCAAAAATGTAGGATGTGCATAATGTAATCAGAGCAAAACCAAATAACAGCCAGAGCATATAGATAAAACTGAGACTTGCTGGAATCATCAGTGTCAGAACGGTTGGAACGATCAGGATGACCAAGATACAAAGTGTCCACTGAAAGCTTCCGACTCCCATTAAAAAGGCATTCTTAATGATATTACCAGTTGTGTTCTTAAATTTTGCCAGAACAGGAAAGGCGAAGGAAAGCATAAAAGCAATTAATGTAAATATCAAATATGCTCCGATCAAAAGTGGCTGGTATTTTCCCGCATTTGAAGAACTGTAGATACGTATATCTGCAAGCATGATAAATAACAGAAGAAGAGACGGTATCCAGATAGAAGTTGCCTGTTTAAAATTAGCTTTAAAAGCTTTGAAAAAGCTGCGTGCAATATATCCTTCCTGATCACGGGACATTTTAAGTGTTACAGAATACAATGCAGTTACAGAAGCACCGATTGTGATAATCGGGAGACAGCAGAGTAAGAATATCAGATTTAATATGCAAAGATCTGCCATCTTATTTAAGAAACGGAATACCGGGCCGTCCATATTAAAAATACTCATAAAAATACCTCCTTTGTATGAGAGGTATTATACTAAAAGATAGTGTGAAATGCAAGCAAGAAGGGGGTTTTAGACATGGGCGAATATCGTTTGCTCAAGAAAGATGAATGTGATATCAAAGACTCATTTTGGAGTTATTATATAGATTTGGTGAGAGATAAAGTCATTCCCTATCAGTGGGAGATATTAAATGACCGTATTGAGGATGCGGAACCGAGTCATGCAATCGACAATTTCCGTATTGCTGCCGGGGATATAGAGGGACATTTTTATGGCGAAGTATTTCAGGACAGCGATGTATCAAAATGGCTGGAAGCTGTTGGTAATATATTAATGCTTTCCAGGGATGAAAAACTGGAAGCACAGGCGGACAGTGTGATTGATATTATTGCAAGAGCACAGGATGAAAGCGGATATCTTGACACCTACTTTCTGATTGAAGCACCGGAGAAAAAATGGACCAATATATTGGAGTGTCATGAGTTATACTGTGCAGGACATTTTATCGAAGGAGCTGTTTCCTATTATCTTGCGACCGGCAAGAAAAAGGTGTTTGATGTGGCGGTAAAACTTGCGGATTATCTCTATGAGATGTTTGGAAAAGAAGAAGGAAAGCTGCACGGTTATCCGGGACATCAGGAGATAGAGATTGCTTTGTTAAAGTTATATGATGTAACTGGCAATGAGAAGTATTTTGAACTGGCACAGTATTTTATTGACACCAGAGGTACGAATCAGTTTTTTGAGGAAGAATTTGAGAAGCGTGATCATGTCTGCCAATGGACACAGGCCAAGGTAGAGGAGCCAAATCGCTGGTACAATCAGTTCCCTTATAGTTATTATAATCAGTTCCATCTGCCGGTGCGTAAGCAGAAGGAAGCGGTCGGACATGCGGTGCGAGGTGTCTATATGTATACCGCGATGGCTGATATTGCATCCAGAACAAAGGAAAAAGAGCTTTTTGATGCCTGTAAAAATATATGGAATAACATTGTAAAAAAACAGTTGTATATTACTGGAGGAATCGGCGCAACTCATTCCGGAGAAGCATTCACGGTGGCATATGATCTTCCGAATGATACGAATTATTCGGAGACGTGCGCGTCCATTGGACTAGTGTTTTTTGCACAGAAGATGCTGAAAAATGAAGTGGACAGAACATATGGAGATGTGATGGAGCAGGCACTTTATAATACAATTCTTGGTGGTATGAATTATGAAGGAAACAGATTTTTCTATGTAAATCCATTGGAAGTTGTCCCAGAGACTTGTCTTGGCAATACAGAGCGTAATCATGTGAAGCCGGTTCGCCAGAAATGGTTTTCCTGTGCATGCTGCCCTCCGAATATTGCTCGTACAATAGCGAGTCTGTGGCAGTATATTTACACTGCAGATGAAGATACTGCTTATGTCCATTTATATATAGGAAATGAGTCGGAGATTCAATTGACCGGTAATACGTTGCGCATCAGACAGACAACGGATTATCCGTGGAGTGGGAAAGTGGTACTTGAAATCAATGCGGATACTGAAGAGCCGATGACAGTCGCATTGCGTATTCCAACGTGGAGTGAAGACAAGTATAGTATCTGTGTGGATGGTGTCTGCCAGGATATCTGTGCAGAAAAAAATGGTTATGTACAAATAAAAAGAAACTGGAAAGGTAATCATCAGATTACCCTGGAACTTAAAATGGAGCCGAAACTGGTGCAGGCTAATCGTAAGATTCATTATAATGGCGGCCGTGCCGCGTTAGTATGTGGACCAGTAGTATATTGTCTGGAAGAAGCAGATAATGGGAAATATCTGAACCAGATCTTAGTAGATGCCAAGAGTGATTGGAAGGTAACAGAAGGAACTCTGGGAGGAAAGAGCTTGATTCTCGAAGGAAGGGGATGGCGTGAACAATCTCAGACAGATGAAGAATCCCTTTATCATGTATATCATGAAGAAAGA
This sequence comes from Faecalicatena contorta, assembly GCF_021531895.1. Classification (GTDB taxonomy): domain Bacteria; phylum Bacillota; class Clostridia; order Lachnospirales; family Lachnospiraceae; genus JAFBIX01. Next base: position 52,087 of record NZ_JAFBIX010000018.1, read on the forward strand.
GAAGAGATCACGATAACTGCTGTGCCGTATTTCCTGTGGAATAATCGTAGTGATGGAGAGATGCAGGTATGGATGAGGGTAGGAAGATGATGAAGAAATTAATTTTAAAAGGAACAGATCTGGAGCTCAGTAATGTCTGCCTCGGAACAGCTAATTTTGGTGAGAAATTGACGAAAGAGCAGGCTTATGAGGTTCTTGATACTTATGTTGCGGCAGGTGGCAATTTTATTGATTCTGCCAATGTATATTGTAAATGGATTGAAGAACTTGGTAATTGCAGTGAACAGTATCTTGGGAGTTGGCTGCGGGATCGAAAGGCTTATAATAAGATTGTCATCGCTACCAAGGGAGGTCATTACGATTTTAAAGCACCGGAAATCTCCAGAGTAAGAGAAGAGACAATTCGTGCAGATCTGGAGGAAAGTCTTCAGACATTGGGAGTTGATCATATTGATTTTTACTGGCTTCACAGAGATGATGAATCTGTAGATATTACAGAGATCGTCGATATTATGGAAACGCTTGTAAAAGAGGGGAAGATTCGATATTATGGTGCTTCAAATTATAAGCAATATCGAATAGAGCAGGCTGTATCATATGCAGAAGAAAAGGGATTCCAGGGATTTACTGCTGTGTCAAATCAGTGGAGTATGGCTAGAGTGAATCCGGGAGGAAATATGAATCAGGATCCGTCACTTGTGTTGATGGATTCAGATTATTATCAATGGCATAAGCGCAGCAAGATGCCGATTATTCCGTTTTCTTCCAGTGCCCATGGCTTTTTTGATAAACTAGACCGAAAGTTGAAGATGGAGGAAGATATGAAAAAAGCTTATATGAACCAGGATAATCTGGAGATGTATCAGACATTGTGCAAATTACGGAAAGAGACAGGGGCATCATTATATGCTCTTTCCATTGCATGGCTTACGAATCAGCCGTTCCAGACATTGCCGGTGGCAGCTGTCTCCCGGCCAGAGCAATTGGATGATTTTGTTGCTGCAAGCAGTTTGAAGCTAGAAAAAGATGTGATAGAAAAATATAGTCTGTAGGAGGAAAAGAGTATGAAACAGTGGTGGAAAGAGAGTGTTATTTATCAGATTTATCCGAGAAGTTTTGCGGACAGTAATGGAGATGGAATCGGAGATTTGAACGGAATTACAGAACATCTGGATTATCTGAAAGAACTTGGCATAGACGTTATCTGGCTTTCTCCGGTATATCAGTCCCCGAATGATGACAATGGATATGATATCTCAGATTATCGTGCGATCATGAAAGAATTCGGAACCATGGATGATTTCGACCGGATGCTTCAGGAAGCTCATAAACGTGGTATTAAGATTGTTATGGATCTGGTGGTAAACCATACATCTGATGAACATGCATGGTTTGTAGAAAGCAGAAAATCAAAAGACAATCCATACCGTGATTATTATATCTGGAAAGAAGGAAAAGATGGCAAAGAACCAAATAACTGGGGATCTAATTTCGGTGGCTCCGCATGGCAGTACGATGAGGCAACGGATATGTATTATCTGCATTGCTTCTCCAAAAAGCAGCCAGATCTGAACTGGGAAAATGAAAAGGTCAGAGAAGAAGTCTATGATATGATGACCTGGTGGTGCGAGAAGGGCATTGATGGATTCCGTATGGATGTCATTAACATGATATCAAAGGATCAGTCATTCCCGGATGGAACAGTCGATGACGGCTTATATGGCAATCATCAGCCGTTCGTATGTGATGGACCAAGAATTCATGAGTATCTGAAAGAAATGAATCAGAAGGTACTTCAAAAGTATGATATTATGACGGTGGGAGAGGCGTTGAATACCAAAATTGATCATGCAATGCAGTATGCCGGTGAAGATACCAACGAATTAAATATGGTCTTTCATTTTGAACATGTATCGCTGGGTGAAACAATCGTTGGAAAATGGACTAACAAAAAGGTTCCGTTAAGAGAATTAAAAGATACGTTGAATAAATGGCAGATTGAATTCGAAGGAAAGGCATGGAACAGTCTGTATCTGGATAATCATGATCAGCCAAGGGCCGTGTCCAGATTTGGAAATGACAGCCCGATGTTCCGTGTAGTTTCTGCAAAAATGCTTGCTACCTGCCTGCATATGATGAAAGGTACTCCATATGTATTCCAGGGAGAGGAACTGGGTATGACCAATGCATATTATGATAATCTGGAAGATTACAGAGATATCGAGACCATCAATGCATTTTATGAACTGACAGAAAACGGTCTGGTCACAGAAGAAGAGATGATGGAATGCATTAAGAATATCGGACGTGATAATGCCAGAACTCCAATGCAGTGGGATAAGAGTCCAAATGCCGGATTCACCACCGGAACTCCATGGCTTAAGGTGAATCCAAATTATATGCTGATCAATGCAGAAGATGAGAGGAAAGATCCAAACAGCGTCTTCCATTACTATAAGAAGCTGATTGCTCTTCGTAAAGAATATGAGATTATCGTATATGGTAAATTCGGAAGTCTCTTGGACGAAAGTGAAGAGATCTATGCATACGAAAGAACCCTTGGAAATCAGAGAATGATCGTTGCTTGTAACTTCACAGACAAGGAAGTTGCCTGCGATTTATTCGAGAACACAGAAGATGGAAAAGAGTTGATTTCAAACTATAAACAACACAAAGATGGATTATTAAGACCTTACGAGGCGAGAGTGGTACTGTTGGCTCAGTAGGTTTTGTTGTCAGGAAGCGTACGGCGCGAGGAGTCAGAATGGCTAATTGGATATCCAATTAGCCATTCTGACTCCTCGCGCCTGATACCCACCTTCTCCCTTTTGTCTCATCAATTACTAATTCTCTCTTGACAAATATGTATCGCAGTGCTATATATAATATATAACGAAGTGCGATATATCGCACTGGAATGGAGGGTATTATGGATTCTCATATCAGGAAGGTATATGTACCGATGACAGAGACGGGATTTTATATATTGCTTTGTCTTCGAGAAGAGTCTCATGGTTATGGTATTGTCCAAAAAGTAGAAGAGATGACCGCTGGGGAACTGAAATTAAGTCCTGGTACCATGTATGGAAGTCTTTCTAAGATGGAGAAAGATGGTTTGATTCGATTCGTAAGAGAAGAAGAGAAAAGAAAGATCTATATTATTACAGATCTGGGACAGCAAGTATTAGATCTGGAGATGAAGCGAATTGAGAGATTATATCGTAATATGATGGAGGTGCGGAAGAATGGAAGATAAGAATGTGAAGACGGAATTTCGGTATTTTACGGTGCCTGAATGGGAGAGAGAGCAGAGATATCTGCAGGAACAGCACAAAAATGGGTGGAAATTTATTAAAGTGACGGGACTTGGAAGATATCATTTTGAGAAGTGTGAGCCGGAGGATGTTGTGTATCAGCTGGATTACAATCAGGAAGGGATTGCCCACAAGGAGGAATATATTCAGATGTTCCGGGATTGTGGATGGGAATACCTGCAGGATTTCTTTGGATATAGCTATTTTCGTAAGCCGGTCGCTGAGATGAATGGCGAAGAAGAGATCTTCTGTGACGATGCCTCCAGAACAGAGATGATGAAGCGCGTTTTCCGGGGAAGAATCATTCCGCTGCTTATTATATTTTTTCTGATCATTCTTCCGCAGTTGTTTTTACAAAGAGGTCTGGGCAATCGAGTGGTGGTTGGAATGTATATAGCGCTGTTCGTTCTTTATCTTGGAATATTTGCTTATTTTGGATATCGCTTCTGGGAATATCAGAAGAATTTAAAAAAGTAATGAGGGAAAGAGGAAAATGAAAGCAACAGTATTAGTAGATAATATTTCAAATGGTGGACTTTGCGGGGAATGGGGCTTAAGCATCTATATTGAATATGAGGGGAAAAACATCCTTCTTGATACAGGAGCTTCAGACTTGTTCCTGAAAAATGCAAAGGAACTTGGAAAGGAAATTGAGGATGTAGATTATGCGGTTTTATCTCATGCTCATTATGATCATTCGGATGGGATGGACGCTTTTTTTAAACATAATGAAAAAGCGAGTTTCTATCTAAGAAAAGGCAGCAAAGAGAATTGCTATGGGAAGAAATGGATTTTTCATAAATACATAGGGCTGCCGAAGGGAATTCTTGAGAAGCAAAAGGAAAGAATTATTTTTGCAGAAGGAGATACTTCCCTTTGTCAGGGCGTCTCATTGATTCCGCATAAAACAGCTGGATTGGATGAGATTGGAAAGGAAAATCATATGTACATCCGTACAGGCAGTGGATGGGCTGCAGACGATTTCTCACACGAGCAAAGCCTGGTGTTTGATACAGATCAGGGATTGGTCATCTTTAACAGTTGTTCTCATGGGGGAGCTGCGAATATCATTCATGAAATCAAAGCGACATATCCGGGAAAAACAATCTGCGCGCTGGTCGGAGGATTTCATATCTTTGGCAAAAAAGAGGCAGAAGTCCGAAGGCTTGCACAGCATATTAAGAATACCGGTGTGAAAGAGATCTATACCGGACACTGCACCGGAGAACGTTCTTTTGAGATTCTGAAAGAAGAACTGGGGGATATGGTACATCAGCTGAAGGTTGGGCTTGAGATGGAGTGGTTGTAGAATGAACTCTACGTATCGTAGGTTGTAATGTGTAAGGCGATTATTTACAATGAACTCATAATAAATGAAAAGAGGAATCTATTATGAGTTATGTGACTGGAATGGTTATTAAAGAGATAAGAGAAAAGCAAAATATCACACAGAAAGAACTTGCAGATAAAATTAATGTAAGTGATAAGACGGTCTCAAAATGGGAGACTGGAAAGGGACTTCCTGATATTGCGATTATTGAGGATCTGGCAAAGGCACTGGGGACATCCATTGCAGAATTGCTAACAGGAGATTTGAGAAAGAATGAAAATCCAGCAGGAAATATGAAAAAGATGCATTTTTATGTATGCCCGGTCTGTGGTAATATCATTACATCCGTCGGACAAGGATCTTTTTCCTGCTGTGGAATTACTTTGCCAGAGCAGGAATGTGAAAATTGTGATGAAGATCATATGATCAATCTGGAGACGGTGGATCAGGAGTATCATGTAACATTGAACCATCCGATGACAAAGAGGCATTATATTTCTTTTGTCGCTTATGTGACATCTGCAGGAGCAGAAATTGTAAAGTTATATCCGGAGCAAGACATTTCCATAAGATTTCGTAAGAAAGGGCATGGACTTTTATACACATACTGTAACAGGCATGGTATGTTCAGGATAGTAATATAAGAATAGAAATAAGATGAAAATTGTTGGTATTATAGGAGATGACGATATGGGAGAATTATCGAAATTACCGAATATAGGAAAAGTCGTTGAAGAACAGTTGAACCAGGTGGGAATTTTTACTGAAGAGGAGCTGCACTCTGTAGGGGCAAAGCAGGCATGGTTGAAAATTCAGCAGATAGACGAATCGGCCTGTATCCACAGACTTCTAGCATTGGAAGGAGCAATTCTGGGAGTAAAGAAGACCCAGTTATCGGATGAAAAGAAGGCAGAATTAAAGGAATTCTATCAGTGGCATAAAAAATAATCGGTGGAGGCAGGTAACATGATCAGGATTGCAACGGAAAATGATGCAGAAGAATTACTGGAAATCTATGCATATTATGTAGAAAATACGGCTATTACTTTTGAATATGAAGTTCCTTCTGTGGAAGTATTCCGTGAGCGAATTCGCAAGACACTTTGCAGATATCCTTATCTGGTTGCTGAGCATAACGGAACCATTGTGGGATATACATATGCAGGTCCATTTAAGGAGAGAAGAGCCTATGACTGGGCAGTAGAAACAACAGTCTATGTTTCCAAAGATGCAAGAAAACAGGGAATTGGCAGAGAATTGTACGAAGCGTTGGAACATGTGCTGGCTTTACAGAATATTGTGAATCTAAATGCCTGTATCGGATATCCGGTCGAAGAAGATGAATATCTTACGAAGAACAGTGTTCAGTATCATGAGCATATGGGTTATCGCTGGGTTGGAGAATTCTACAAATGCGGATATAAATTTGGACGATGGTATAATATGGTGTGGATGGAAAAATGCATCTTGGAACATCCGGCACATCCTTTGCCAATAAAAACTTTTGCGGAAATCAGAGGCAGAATCTGAGGAGGAAAAGCAGTAAAGGGAGGAAGATTATATGTGCGCAAGTATCGTTTCCAATAGAAAGAAGACGATTGTTGGATGGAATCTGGACATTCTGGACATGGAATACCGTGTAGTCGTTGAAGAGGACAAGGTGTATATAGCAATTCTGGATGAAAAGGAAGGATGGATGCCGTTATTTGGCGCCAATGCAAAGGGAGATTTTGTGGCAATGCCTACTTGCTGGCCATTTGATGACAGGAGTGATCCAAAAAGTGCAGATGTTCATAATATAATTATGTTAGATATAGATCTGCTTTTAGGTAAAAGAACATTGGATGAATTGAAGAATATTGTAGAGCATGAAAGTTTGAATTGAATCAACAGAAACGAAAAGAGAAGCACAGGGGCAGATGATGCCCCTGTGAAAAGCTGTTTTATGAATTGTTGGGGAATAATTTCCCAAAAATCCAGTGTGTAAATGGTGCCGCTGCAAACATGTTCCAGAAGAATGCCATCGGAAAGTTCTTAAAAAAGGTTCCGACCCAGATGGCAGGCAGTTGGTAAATCGGTGCTCCTGCAAGGATAATGTTGAACAGAATAGATGCTACGAGGCTCATGGTCGGACACATAATGGCAACAGTTCCTGCCTGGCGAAGCAGTTGGCAGATATAGGGATTATCTTTACTTGGATCACAATGTCTGGCGGCAAAGGCTGCTCCTATACGATTGCCCCAGAGATTAGAGAAGATGAAGACGAATAATCCCATGTAGACAGCTTCTTTTAATGCATCCCAGAAAACGAGATTCGTCATGTTACTGAAACCTCCGGCAGTCAGGTTGATTCCCTGTTTGATGGCGATGTTGTAGATTTCCATGCCGTATGCCATGGCATAGGACATGATGATTCCAAAGATAATTCCTTGTTTTTTGTTTCTTGGCATATTGATTCCTCCATTTTGGTTATTGTGTAAGAACTATAATTATGTATTGCTTAGAATAATATAGAATTCTGCGGAAACAAAAGTTCCCTATAACAGAATAAAAAAAGCGCGTGACTTCTTATAAGAAGTTCACACGCTTTGCATACATTAATTTAAGCTACACGGCTTTTTTATTTTATCTCAAATAATTTTGCGCTGCAAGTAAAATTTTTCAATAAAATATGAAAAAAATAAAACAGTCTCATTGCCTGACAGAAAATTCTAAGGTAAATTATGTGTAGGAGGTGCTCTTATAGCAAATGAAGATAAAAAGATTTTAAGAACAGAAAATAAATGCAAAAGGGGGAACAAAAGATGAACTATCTGCAAAATGCAAAAAAGAGAGAAATCATCATACAGAATATGTATTCCATTATAGGAAATCTGATCTATTGCTTTGGATTTAATATGTTGATCGTGCCAATGGGATTGTATAGCGGAGGCTTTATGGGTGTCTCGCAGTTATTTGGATTGCTCCTTACGAAAGGACTGCATATTCCGATTCCGCCGCAGGCGAACCTTACTGGTATCATATATTTTGCAATTAATGTACCGCTTTTGTACATGGGATATCGAATTCTGGGCAAAGAGTTTGCTGTAAAAACGATGATTATGGTAGGGATGATGAGTGCCTTCCTTGTTGTAATCCCGATTCCTGAGACTCCTATCGTAGAGGACTATCTCACAGCCTGTATTATCGGAGGAATTGTGTGTGGAGTAGGCTGTGGACTTGTGCTTCGTGGAAGATCATCAGCAGGAGGACAGGATATCATAGGATTATGCTGTTCGAAGAAATATAAGAATTTCAGTGTTGGTAAAGTCACAATCATTATGAATATCTTTGTATATGGAATCTGTATGTTTTTATTTAACATTGAGATTGTCATCTATTCACTGATATTTGCAACCGTATCTTCTCTGGCCGTTGATCGGGTACATATTCAGAATATTAATACCAGTGTCATGATATTTACCAAAAAGGTTGGTATCTCAAAAGCAATTATGGAGCAAATGGGACGAGGTGTCACGAATTGGGATGGCGAAGGTGCATACACGAATAAGACATCCTATATTTTGTTTGTTATGATATCCAAGTATGAAGTGGCACAGATAAAGAAAATCGTACATAGCATTGACCCTAATGCATTTATGATATTTACAGAGGGATGCTCTGTAGATGGAAATTTTGAAAAGAGATTATAAATTATTGCCCCCGTTCTGTTTAATAGAACGGGGACATATTTAGAGGGGCAATAATGGAGAGTGCAATTATAGGAGACGAAATACCTGTTCAACAGCTGCCTGCATATTTGCTTTCGCACAGTCTGGATCCATAGCTTCTTTCAGGGTTGTAATTCCTCGTACAATTGGGAAAAATGCATCGATTCCAGTCTCGTTGCAAGCGGTTGCTTCAGGAGTGACACTTCCGGCAAATGCAATGACTTTGGCGTCATATTTTTTCGCAAGTTTCGCAACACCGACAGGTGCTTTCCCCATAGCTGTCTGATGGTCCAGACGACCTTCGCCGGTGACAACAATATCTGCATCTTTTAGTTCTTTTTCTAATTCTACGGCATTGAGGATTAAGTCGATTCCGGGTGTGAGTTTGGCGTGAAGGTAGCTTAACAGTGCAAAGCCAAGACCTCCTGCAGCGCCTGCACCTTCTGCTTTCTCATAATCACATCCAAGGGCTGCACGAGTAACTGCTGCATAATGAGCCATTGCCTGGTCCAGTTCTTCTTTGATGTTATCGGTAACACCTTTTTGTGGTCCATAGATATAAGTGGCTCCATTGTTTCCGCAGAGAGGATTCGTTACATCACAGGCAACCTGAAAATGGCAGTCTGTTAAATGGGGATTTTTATTCTGGATATTAATGGTATGAACTTTGCCAAGTGCCTGCCCACCTTCACCCACATCGTTTCCCTTTTCATCAAGAAATACAAAGCCAAGTGCTTTTAACATTCCGATTCCGCCATCGTTCGTGGCACTTCCGCCAATTCCGATAATAAAGTTCCGGCATCCTTTTGTAATAGCATCATTAATCATCTCACCGACTCCATAAGTTGTTGAATGTAGAGGATCCTTTTGGCTGGTAAGAGTGATTCCGGCAGCAGATGCCATTTCAATAATGGCGGTATCTGTCTCTTTTAGATATCCGTAATAACAGGAAACGGGATTGCCAAGAGGTCCAGTCACTGTGACATCGATCCGCTCGCCGTTCAATCCTTCAATTAGAGCATCTGTAGTACCTTCACCACCATCAGCAAGAGGCTTCACAACTACTTTGGCATCTGGTTTTGCAGCAAGAATTCCAGCTTTGACGGATATTCCTGCTTCCATAGATGTCAGGCTTCCTTTCAGAGAATCCATTGCGACTACGACTTTCATATTATATCCTCCGATCATATAGGGGTGTACTTTTTTTGTTGTTTATTATACAATTTTGGTTGAAGGGATGCAATAGACAGAAAGGTGTTGGTGATAAAGTTGAAGCTTAGGAATGTATTAATCGTAGTAAATGATATTCAACGATCAATAGAATTTTATAAAGATTTATTTGGCCTGGATGTCATTCTGGATCAGGATGGCAATGTAATCCTGACAGAGGGGTTGGTATTACAGGATGCATCGGTGTGGAAGCAATTTATTCAGAAAGAGATCATTCCGAAAAATCACGCTACAGAACTTTATTTTGAGGAGACAGATATAGAAGGATTTGTTGAAAAATTAGAAAACTACAAAGAACCCATACAGTATGTAAATCCATTAATGGAGCATACTTGGGGACAAAAAGTGATTCGATTTTATGATCCGGACGGTAATCTGATAGAAGTTGGGACACCGATGTAAGGAGAGAAAAACGATGAATATTAGAAATGCAACAATGAGTGATTTGAGTAAGATTGCTGCTGTAGAAGCAGAATGTTTTCCGGCGGCAGAAGCAGCAACAGAAAAAGATCTAAAAGACCGCCTGGAAGTATATCCTGATCATTTCTGGCTGTTATTTGATGAAGATAAGATGGTCGGATTTGTCAATGGGATGGTGACGAATGAACCGGATCTGACAGATGAGATGTATGAAGATGCTTCTATGCATGATGAGTCAGGTGATTGGCAGATGATCTTTGGAGTAAATACGATCCCAGAATATCGCAAGCAAGGCTGTGCAGCAGTATTGATCAGACAGGCGATCGAGGATGCGAAAGAACAGGGAAGAAAGGGACTGGTGCTTACTTGCAAAGACAGGCTGATTCGTTATTATGCAAAGTTTGGCTTTGAAAATGAAGGTGTCTCTGCATCTGTACACGGAAATGTAGTGTGGTATCAGATGCGACTGACGTTTTAAGGATATCTAAAGCCATTGATATTTATGATATTAAGTGATAGAGATTGGATGAGGCGAAATATGGAAGAATTATACAGATTGATTGAAGAAAAGATAAAGAAAGCGGGATATCCGGGAGAGATTGATGGAAGAGAGTTTTATGATGAAGTCAGCGATGAAGCAGATTCGCAGGAGAACGGCACATATATTTTTATGATCAAGAAAAGCGATTCCATCTATTATCAGGGATGCATGGAGATTATGGATGAACAATTCGATCTACATTATGTAGATATTCATGATAGCGATAAAGTATATCATGTGGATTTTGATTAAGGTGTATATAGTGTAAAAAGTGCTGATGAACCGGCTTGATTTTGCAAAGTTTTTTGTTGATATATAGTATTGCATTCGTTTTTTTTATTTTTTATAATGATGTGAGTTTTGAGAAAATAAGATTACTTTGGAAGGATGCAGACTATGAAGAGAGATATGACAACAGGAAATCCTGCAAAGATTATTGTGAATTTTACGATGCCGATTTTTATAGGAAACATATTTCAGCAGTTTTATAGTATGGCAGATACCATTATCGTTGGTAAATTCGTTGGAAATGCAGCATTAGCGGCAGTTGGTTCCTGCGGAACACTGGTATTTTTGATTATTGGCTTTCTACAGGGATTGACGGCTGGTTTTACGGTCATTACGGCGCAGCATTTTGGTGCGGGCAATATGAGAGCTATGCGCCAATCAGTGGTGACCGCTTCTGTATTGTCGGCAGTTGTATCTGTAATTCTTACCATTATTAGTATGGTAATGATGCAAGATGTTCTGCGCTGGATGAATACGCCATCTGATATGTATGATCAGGCATATGAATATATTATGGTAATCTGTGGCGGAATTGTAGCGCAGGTATTGTATAATCTGTTATCAAGTATTTTAAGGGCAGTTGGTGACAGTAAGAGACCATTATATTTTTTGATTCTGGCAGCAGGACTGAATATTGTATTAGATCTGGTGTTTATTATTGTGTTCCACATGAGTGCCGGCGGTGCTGCTTATGCAACTGTAATTGCACAGGGAGTGTCAGGACTTTTGTGTCTTGTGTATATTAAGAAGAAGGTACCGATTTTGCATCTGTGTAGGGATGATTGGAGATGGAATACAGACCTTGCAAAATGGCAGATGAAGATTGGATTCCCAATGGCTTTTCAATATTCTATTACGGCTATTGGAACAATTGTCGTTCAGACAGCTCTGAATAGTCTTGGATCAGTAGCAGCGGCTGGATTTGCAGCGGCGGTTAAGATTGAGCAGATTGTAACACAGGCTTACATTGCGCTGGGAACTACGATGGCCAATTACTGTGCTCAGAATGTCGGCGCGGGTAAGATTCTTCGGATTCGTAAGGGATTCTGGTCAGGAACATGGATGGGCATCGGATATGCCATAGCGACAGGTGCACTCATGTTTTTCGCGGGGAAATACATGACGGTTCTCTTTGTATCGGAGAACCTGAAAGAAATTATGGGATATGTAGATATATATCTAAAATGTGTCGGAGTGTCGTTTGTCCCGCTGGTGTATGTTAATCTCTATCGCAATGGAATTCAGGGAATGGGCTATGGATTATTACCGATGACAGCAGGGATTGCAGAACTGATTGGAAGAAGCATAGCAGCAGGCGTGGCATCCCATTGTCAGAGCTATATTGGGATCTGTCTGGCAAGCCCTGTTGCCTGGATATTGGCAGCTATATTGCTCATTGTTATGTATTTCTGGATTATGAAGCAGTACAAATTAAAGGGAATGTTGCCGTAGCATATTCCTTTTTTTTTCTTCCTATGATATAATTTAATATAATTATGCGAAAGCAATAACAGAACTGAAAATAAGGAGCACAGACTTATGAAAAGAGTATTGTTGAAACTCAGCGGGGAAGCACTCGCAGGGGATAAAAAGACGGGATTTGATGAAGCTACTTGTATGGGGGTAGCAAAGCAAGTTAAGCAGCTGGTGGATGATGGTGTTCAGGTTGCGATTGTTACTGGTGGTGGCAATTTCTGGAGAGGCAGAACCAGTGAGACGATTGACCGTGTGAAGGCAGATCAGATTGGTATGCTGGCTACCGTTATGAATTGTATCTATGTTTCGGATATTTTCCGTTATGCCGGAATGAAGACAGAAGTGTTCACTCCATTTGTATGTGGTGCATTCACGACGCTGTTTTCTAAGGATGCAGCAGTAGAAGCTTTGAATGAAGGAAGGGTGATTTTTTTCGCTGGTGGAACTGGACATCCTTATTTCTCAACGGATACAGGAGCTGTACTTCGTGCAATTGAAATAGAAGCGGATGCAATGTTGCTGGCTAAGGCGATTGATGGAATCTATGACAGTGATCCGAAGGTCAATCCGCAGGCGAAGAAGTATGATGAGATTTCCATTCAGGAGATTATTGACAAGAAACTGATGGCAGTAGATCTGACAGCATCCATTATGTGTCTGGAGAATAAGATGCCGATGCTGGTATTTGGACTGAATGAAGAAAACAGTATCGTAGAAACTATGAAAGGAACATTTACAGGAACGAAAGTGACTGTATAAAATAGGAGGATATCAATATGAATGAAAGATTAAAAGTTTACGAGGATAAGATGAAGAAAACGATGGCTAACCTTGAAGGGGAACTGGGAGCTATTCGTGCAGGACGTGCCAATCCAAATGTGTTGAATAAAATCGTCGTTGATTACTATGGCTCTCCTACTCCGATTCAGCAGGTAGCCAATGTATCTGTACCAGAAGCTCGTATGATTCAGATTCAGCCATGGGAGAAGAATATGCTGAAAGTCATTGAAAAAGCGATTCTGGTATCTGATCTTGGAATTAATCCAACCAATGATGGAACATGTATTCGTCTTGTGTTCCCGGAATTAACAGAGGAGAGAAGAAAAGAACTGGTTAAGGATGTTAAGAAAAAAGGTGAAGCTTCCAAAGTCGCAATCCGTAATATCCGTCGTGATGGAAATGACGAATTTAAAAAGCTGAAGGGTTCTGATGTATCTGAGGATGAGATTAAGGATATGGAAGAAGATCTGCAGAAACTGACGGATAAGTTTGTAAAAGAAGTAGATAAAGCAGTAGAAGTGAAATCCAAAGAAGTAATGACTGTTTAATAAGAGTTGAGAGTGGGACAGAACCGAAGCCTGTGCATAGAGGGTCTGTCCCTCAATTCATATAAAGTATCAGCAAGAGCGCCGTTAAGTGCGCTTTTTGTGTGGAAGGAGAATAATCTTATGAATATACCGCAGCATGTTGCGATTATTTTAGATGGAAATGGACGTTGGGCAAAGTCTAAAGGAATGCCACGAAATTATGGACATGCGCAGGGCAGTAAAAATGTTGAGCGTATCTGTGAAGAGGCATATCGCATGGGAATTAAATATCTGACTGTGTATGCATTTTCCACAGAGAATTGGAACCGCCCCCAGGACGAAGTTGATGCGTTGATGAAGCTTCTGAGAAATTATATGAAGACTTGTCTGAAAACAGCGGCAAAAAATGATATGAAGATTCGTGTTATTGGAGATATTACAAGGTTGGATGATGATATCCGCACTAGAATTGAAGAGTTGGAAGAAGCAACAAAGAATAACGGAGGATTGAATTTCCAGATTGCAATCAATTATGGAAGCAGAGATGAAATTATCCGAGCCGTCAGAAAACTTGCCAGAGACTGTGTAGATGGAAAAGTACATCCTGATCAGATTGAGGAGAAGACCTTTGAAAACTATCTTGATACACATGATATCCCAGATCCCGATCTTTTAATCCGTACAAGCGGAGAATTGAGACTTTCTAATTATCTGTTGTGGCAGCTTGCGTATACGGAATTTTATTTTACAGATGTCCCGTGGCCGGATTTTTCAAAAAGAGAATTAGAAAAAGCGATTGAACAATATAATGCCAGAGATCGGCGTTATGGAGGAATAAAGGAGGAACAGAAGGAAGATGTTTAAGACAAGACTGTTAAGTGGTATCGTATTAGTAATTGTATTACTTATTACGGTTGGATATGGTGGCAATCTGTTATTCGCATTTCTGGGAATCATCAGTCTGATTGGATTGTCAGAATTGTATAAAGTTGTAGATGTGCAGAATAAGATATTAGGATTTGTTGGATATCTGGCTGCAGCTGCTTATTATGCAATGCTGCTTACTGGAAATATTCAATATGTGATGTTGCTTACCATTCTTTTCCTGGTTCTGGTAATGGCAGTGTATGTATTTTCATTTCCTACTTTCAGGGCAGAGCAAGTAATGACAGTTTTCTTTGGTCTGTTCTATGTTGCTGTTATGTTGTCTTATGTATATCAGACTAGAATGCTCCCAGATGGAGGTGTCGTGGTCTGGTTGATATTCTTAAGCTCCTGGGGTTGTGATACTTGTGCATACTGTGTTGGAATGTTGATTGGTAAGCATAAGATGGCTCCGAAGCTGAGCCCAAAGAAATCTGTGGAAGGAGGAATTGGAGGAATTGTTGGTGCAGCACTGCTGGGAGTTCTTTTTGCCCTGGCGATGAACCAGTGGGGAGGCGCTCAGGCTAATCCGATACATTATGCGGTTATCTGTGCAGTTGGAGGAATGATCTCACAAGTAGGAGATCTTGCTGCTTCCGCAATTAAACGTAATCATGACATTAAAGATTATGGAAAATTAATTCCAGGACATGGTGGAATTCTGGATCGTTTTGACAGTGTAATCTTTACGGCGCCTGTCATTTATTATCTGGCAACATTTCTTGCTGGAAATATCTAAAAAAATACTGTTAAGATGGAAGTTACCATATAATGATTAAGAGAGGATATCTATGAAAAAAATAGCCATATTAGGATCTACAGGGTCAATTGGAACCCAGACACTGGAAGTTGTCAGAGAAAATGGAGATATTGAAGTCCTTGGCTTGGCAGCTGGAAACAATATACAACTTCTGGAAACACAGATTCGTGAATTCCATCCAAGACTTGCTGCGGTCTGGTCAGAAGAAAAGGCGCAGGAGCTCCGTACGCGTGTCTCAGATATGAATACCAGAATTGTATCGGGAATGGATGGATTGATTGAAGTATCAACAATATCAGAGATGGAAATACTAGTGACAGCGATCGTAGGCATGATTGGCATTCGCCCTACCATAGAGGCGATTAAAGCCGGGAAAGATATTGCGCTTGCGAATAAAGAAACATTGGTAACGGCAGGTCATATTATTATGCCGCTGGCGGCAGAAAAGCATGTGTCGATTCTCCCGGTGGACAGTGAGCACAGCGCAATCTTTCAGTCTTTGCAAGGTAATGACCATAAGGCAATCCATAAGATTCTTCTGACAGCTTCCGGTGGACCGTTCAGAGGAAAAAAGCAAGAAGATCTGTTGGAAATAAAAGTAGAGGATGCATTGAAGCACCCGAATTGGTCTATGGGACAAAAGATTACGATTGATTCTTCTACTATGGTAAATAAAGGATTAGAAGTTATCGAAGCAAAGTGGCTCTTTCATGTAGATGTAGATCAGGTACAGGTAGTCGTACAGCCACAGAGCATCATTCATTCTATGGTAGAGTATGTAGATGGTGCCATAATGGCAGAACTTGGGACGCCAGATATGAAGCTTCCGATTCAATATGCTCTGTATTATCCAGATAGAAGATATCTTCCGGGTGAGCGAGTTGATTTCTGGAATTTAGGAAAATTAGACTTTGAAAAACCGGATATGGATACCTTCTATGGATTGCAGTTGGCATATGAGGCGGGGAGAAAAGGTGGCTCTCTTCCGACCGTATTTAACGCGGCTAACGAACTTGCGGTCAGTCAGTTCTTAAAACGTGAGATTAAGTATCTCGAGATCATTGAGATTATTGAAGACTGTATGCGTGCTCATAAAAATATTGAGAATCCTACGCTTGAACAGATATTAGATACAGAAGCAGCAACTTACGAGAGAATTAACAGCAGGAGGTAATTCATAACTTGGGTATTATATTAGCGATTATAATCTTTAGTTTCATTGTGTTCTTTCATGAATTTGGTCATTTTATATTGGCGAAAAAGAATGGAATTGATGTAGAAGAGTTTGCCATTGGAATGGGACCTGCTTTGTGTTCTAAAGAATATAAAGGAACAAAGTATGCAATCAGACTTTTCCCAATTGGCGGTTATTGTGCTATGGGAGAAGATGAGGCAGCAACAGATTCACCGAATAATTTTAATAATAAATCCGTATGGGCACGAATTTCCGTTATTGCAGCAGGGCCGATCTTTAATTTTATTCTTGCTTTTGTATTTGCTGTAATATTAACAGCTATGGTAGGGTATGATCCACCAGTTGTCAGAGAAGTGGAGCAAGGATATCCCGCGGCAGAAGCAGGAATTCAAAAAGGCGATACCATTGTAAAGATGGGCAACAAAAAAATCAATATCTACCGAGAAATCAGTATCTATAATCAGTTTCATCAAGGAGAGGATGTAGAGATTACTTATATTCATGATGGAAAGAAGCAGACCGTTACATTGATACCAAAAATGGATGAGGAATCTGGTTATACACGTATAGGAATTACAGGATCTGGAAATACAAAGGCAAATATATTTACTTCGATTCAATATGGTGTGTATGAAGTGAAATTCTGGATATGTACGACTCTTGAAAGCTTAAAGATGCTGATTACAGGACAGATTGGAGCTGATCAATTGTCCGGTCCTGTTGGAATAGTCAGCGTAGTGGATAACACATATCAGCAGAGTAAATCTTATGGCCTCTTTATTGTAATTGCTCAGATGTTGAATATTGCGATTCTCCTATCTGCGAATCTGGGAGTTATGAATCTGCTCCCATTACCGGCACTGGATGGCGGACGTCTTGTATTCCTGTTTGTTGAAGCAATCAGAAGAAAAAGAATACCACCAGAAAAAGAAGGATATGTACATCTGGTCGGGATTGCATTATTGATGGTGCTAATGGTATTTGTAATGTTCAATGATATCAGGAGAGTGTTCTTTTAAGTGGGAATTTAGATTAGTTAGTAATTGGGTGTGTACGGCGCAAGGGAGTTGGATAAGCTGGTCTGTTTCCGGTATCCTTCGCCAAGAATCCATAACAGAAAAAAGAGTTGCAATTTCGTGACCGGACTGATTCACCGAGAAATTTGAATAATTTCTCGATTCAACAGTCCTTTCGAATTTGGCTGGATGCCAAATTCTCACACGGAATTGCAACTCTTTTTTCTGTAACGGATTCTATCGCTTGGCTGGACGGAAACAGACCAGCCTATCCAGCTCCCTTGCGCCTGACATTCTCAATCACGGAATGAACTCATCTGGGGGAATTCCTAGCGTGAAGCGCAATGGGGAGCGATGTTTTTATACTATTCATCATTATTTCAATGGAAGATTCAGTTAGTTA
>NZ_JAFBIX010000019.1 GCF_021531895.1 Faecalicatena contorta
TCAATGCGAGAGGTATACGGCTTAGATAAAGCATTACGCGAGTAAACTCGCATAAGCGGTTCCCGCAAGTCCGGACAGACGGTTTCCCGTCTGCCGGATTTGCGGTGTTACCGCACAGGAATATTCAACTATTGACAATAGCATCTACCCACATACTGTGCCACCATAATATATCACTGTATTAATCGCCTGGATCATTGTCTTACCTGTATTAATTGAACCCGCAAGAATTAAAACATTCTGCCCTTCCACCATTCGCTTAGTATTATCGCAATTTTAGCATAATAAGTGTGATAATACACTATAAATATGAGAGTTTTTAGATTTTTTCGGTCAGAAATGACACCGACAGCTTTTTCTTCAGATCCATGATAATCGAAAAACGCACATCTCAAATTCATGAGATGTGCGCTAATATAATTCTTATAATTATGTACAATAATTAGTTGTTAATCAACTTATCTTCGCCATTCCAGCTGTACAGCTGTCTGATCTCTTTACCAATCTTCTCAGATGGATGTTCAGCAGCAAGCTTTCTCATAGCCTTGAAATGTACTTGACGTCCTGCAGGTGACATATCAAGCAAGAAGTCTTTTGCAAATGTACCATCCTGGATATCTGCCAGAATCTGCTTCATAGCTTTCTTTGTATCAGCTGTGATAATCTTAGGTCCTGTAATATAATCACCATATTCAGCTGTATTAGAAATAGAATATCTCATTCCTTCAAATCCACTCTGATAGATCAGGTCAACAATCAACTTCATCTCATGGATACATTCAAAATAAGCATTTCTTGGATCATATCCTGCTTCACAAAGTGTCTCAAAACCTGCCTGCATCAATGCACATACACCACCACAAAGAACAGCCTGCTCACCAAAAAGGTCTGTCTCTGTCTCTGTACGGAATGTTGTCTCAAGAAGTCCAGCTCTTGCTCCACCGATTCCAAGACCGTAAGCCATTGCTTTCTCCCATGCTTTTCCTGTGTAATCCTGTTCAACAGCGATCAAGCAAGGAGTTCCCTTTCCAGCCTGATATTCACTTCTTACTGTATGTCCTGGTGCCTTAGGTGCAATCATCGCAACATCAATATTCTTTGGTGGTTTAATACATCCAAAGTGAATGTTGAAACCATGTGCGAACATCAGCATATTGCCTTCCTCAAGGTTCGGCTCTACATCTTTCTTATACATATCAGCCTGTAATTCATCATTAATCAAGATCATGATGATATCAGCCTGTTTAGCTGCTTCTGCTGCTGTAAATACCTGTAATCCCTGTGCTTCAGCTTTTGCCCAAGATTTACTTCCTTCATAAAGACCAATGATAACGTCACATCCAGACTCTTTTAAGTTAAGGGCATGTGCATGTCCCTGGCTTCCGTAACCAATAATTGCAATCTTCTTTCCCTCTAATACTGATAAATTGCAATCTTCCTGATAAAAAATTCTTGCTGCCATTTTGACATTCCTCCTAATTATTATAAATCATTTAATTTTGTATTGTTAAACAAGGGCAGGTATCTGAAGCCACCCTTATTTAAAGGCTTTGTCTTCTCTCGAACATTGTTATAATCGATTAATCAATAATCGTAACATCCTTGATTCCTCGAGATAATCCTGTAATTCCGGTTCTCGCCAATTCCAGGATCTCATATCCGTCGAGCAATTTCAAGAAAGCATCCAGTTTTGACTGATTACCTGTAAGTTCCACCATTAACGATTCCGTCTCAACGTCTACGATCTTAGCACGGAAAATATCTGCCACAGAGATAATCTCCGATCTTTCTGCTGCATTGGCACGAATCTTAACCATGATTAATTCACGATATACGGATTCATCTGGTTTTAACACTTTGATTTCAATGACATCTTCCAATTTCCGAACCTGCTTTTCAATCTGAGACAAAATCAACTCATCTCCAGATGCAACAATGGTAATCCTTGTAAATCTGGGATCCGCAGTCACACCAGCAGTAATACTGTCAATACTGTATCCACGTCTGCTGAAAAGTCCTGCGATGCGGCTTAATACACCCGGATTATTGTCAACCAATAATGAATAAACTCTTTGCATACTGCACCTCTTCCCCATCTTTATTTTAAAAACAGAGTGCGTTCTGTTTTTTTATAATAACAATATCTTCCTGTTTTGTCAAGCGAAACATTAACAATATTTCAAGATATCTTCCACAGATTCTTCAATATAATCTGCACCGGCTTCTTCCAACTCTTCTCTGTTACCAAATCCATAAAGGATTCCCAGGCAATCAATTCCTGCTGTCTTGGCGCCAAATACATCGTGCTCCCTGTCACCAATCATCAAAACAGAGGACTTATCTTTGATCTTACATGCCTCCAGCGCATACTGTATCACTTCTGCTTTCGTTTTTCTTCTGCCATCCAACTCCATTCCCGCCACATAATCAAAATACGGTGTCAGTCGAAAATAATCTATAATTTTTCTGGCATATGGCTCAGGTTTTGAAGTTGCCACTACCAATCTTACATCGGCATTTCTCAGTTTTTTCAGCACTTCTTCCAATCCATCATAGACACGATTCTCAAAGATGCCTTTTTCCTGATAATATTCCCGGAAATAACCAATGGCCTTCCAACACTGTTCGGTTGAAAATTCATATAACTTATGGAACGATATATCCAAAGGCGGTCCTATAAACTCACATAGCTTTGTACGATCCTTTTCTTCAATTCCGAACTTATTCAACGCATATTTTACAGAATTTGTAATACCCTGCTCAGAATCTGTAATTGTCCCATCCAGATCAAAGAAAAAAGTATGATATCTTCTGTTCATATCTGCTCCTTCCAAAACTGTCATGATATCCAAACACCCAAGACTGATTATAATATTTTCCCTCGGTCTGCGCAAGACGTATCTTATATGCCTTCTCAGGTAGTTTCCACATTTCTTTTGAATTCAATATACGTTACAATAAAATAAAGAAAATCCTTCTTAATACAAAAAAAAGCAACATCCTCAAACTCCTCTGGGGCTGTCACCTGATATAATGCATTCTCTAATAATTGCTTCAACTCCTGCCGGATGACCGGTTCATCCTCAATAATCACAATGTGCATTTTTCTCTCCTCGTTCAAAAAGGTACACCACATTTTTCAATTGGGGACGTAGTACTTTTGCAAAGTACTACGTCCCCAGTTAATTATTTCACAAGCAAGCTCTTTCCTGTCATTTCTTTTGGCTGTTCCATTCCCATTAGTTCAATAAGGGTCGGAGCGATGTCTGCCAGACATCCACCTTCTCTTAACTTATAAGCCGGATCAGCATTCACAAGAATAAATGGCACCGGATTGGTCGTATGGGCGGTAAATGGCTCACCTGTCTCATCATCAATTAATTGTTCTGCATTTCCGTGATCTGCACAGATGAACATCTGACCATCTACTTCCTTGACTGCGTTAACTGCTTTACCTACACATTCATCGACTGCTTCGATTGCCTGAATTGCAGCTGCTTCTACACCAGTATGTCCAACCATATCTGGGTTTGCGAAGTTGATGATAATTACATCATATTTGTCAGATTTAATTGCTTCTACAAGTTTATCACACACTTCATATGCGCTCATTTCTGGTTTCAAATCATAAGTTGCTACCTTTGGAGATTTTACCAGAATCCTGTCTTCACCTTCATTTGGCTCTTCCACTCCGCCATTAAAGAAGAATGTTACATGTGCATATTTCTCTGTCTCAGCGATACGTGCCTGTTTTTTGCCATGTGCAGCCAAAAACTGTCCAAAGGTATTCGTGATTTCTTCTTTTACGAAAGCAACCTGTTTATTTTCGATCGTAACATCGTATTCTGTGAAGCAGACAAAAGTTGTCTTGATTCTGTCTCCTCTTTCAAATCCTTGGAAATCATCGTCACAGAAAGTTCTTGTAATCTCTCTTGCACGGTCAGGACGGAAGTTGAAGAAGATAATGGAATCATTATTTTTGATAGTAGCGGTTGGCGCCCCGTCTTTCATGACTACTGTTGGAAGCACGAATTCATCTGTTGTCTCTTTGTCATAAGATGCCTGGATTCCTTCCGGACCACTGACAGCAGTTTCGCCTGTTCCATTTACCAGAGCGCGATATGCCTTTTCCACACGATCCCAGCGGTTATCTCTATCCATTGCATAATAACGCCCCATAACGGTTGCAACTTCACCAACACCTATTTCCCCCATCTTGGCAATCAGCTGTTCCACATACTCTTTACCAGATGCAGGAGGTGTATCACGTCCATCCAGGAAACAGTGAACATATACTTTTTTGATCTCCTGTCTCTTTGCCAACTCTAGCAGTCCATAAATATGCTCATTATGACTGTGTACACCACCATCTGATACCAATCCCATCAAATGCAGTGAAGAATCATTAGCCTTTACATTCTCACATGCTGCAAGAAGTGCAGAATTCTCAAAGAAATCACCATCCTGAATTGCCTTTGTAATCTTAGTAAGATCCTGATAAACAATACGTCCGGCACCCATATTCAGATGTCCAACTTCAGAATTCCCCATCTGTCCATCAGGAAGCCCTACTGCCATTCCACTGGCATTTCCCTTTACAAATGGATACTCTGCCATCAATTTATCCATAACCGGAGTCTTTCCTTCTGCCACAGCATTTCCGGTAGTATTCTCATTCAGTCCATATCCGTCTAAAATCATAAGTACTGTTGGTTTTTTGCTCATTTTATTTCTCCTTTATTCTTCGATTATAAATGTTGAAAATATTCTAATCATCGGACTTTATTTACACAATTTTTCTAACCACACATCCGCAAGTTCTATCCAGCATGCACATTCATCTTGCACACCACTTCCATCTTCCCGCTCTACATGTTTTGTTGCAAGACTCAATCCATGCTCTCCTTCCGGAAAAATATGCAGTTCAACGGGAACATCAGCCCTTCGAAGCGCCATTGTCATCAAAAGGGAATTTTCAACCGGCACCGTCTGATCTTCAGCCGTATGCCATATAAATGTGGGCGGCATTGTATGCGTCACCTGATTCTCCAGAGACATCTGTTCCCTACACAATGCAAACTTATCTCCCAGCAAGTTTTGAAAGCTTTCTATATGTCCGTATCGAACATCTGAAGTAATCACTGGATAACTAAGCATAATTCCTCTAGGCTTTAATTCTTCTGTTGTAAGCCCGGATCTGGAAGCCATAAAATCCTGATTCCAGAAAATCCCGTAACTTGCTGCCAGATGCCCTCCTGCCGAAGATCCCTGGACAAATATTCGTTCCATATCAATATGCCATTCTTTCGCATATTCCCGCAATATCTTCATTACCTGACCCACTTCCAGAATCTGAGTCGGAAATTGTGCAGGTGCAACAGAATAACGAAGCACACAGGCATGATATCCCTCATTCAGAAAATGCATGGCCAAAGGCTCTCCTTCTCTATAGCTGGTCATTTGGTACGCCCCGCCAGGACATATAATGATCATCGGACGCTTTTTTATCTTTATCTTGTCAACCGGGGTATCCAAAATATATGTTTCAAGCTTTGCATAATCCAAAGACCCTTCCGCCCGTATCGGTATCTCTTTATAAATCATAAACGTAATCCTCGCAACCCAAAAATCGTAGGGAGCATATGCTGCACCCTACGACTGATGATATTCTTACTTGTAATTTACGATCTTTCCAAAGTCAGCTTTTAAAGAAGCTCCACCAACAAGACCACCATCAATATCAGCCTGAGCAAATAATTCTGCCGCATTTCCTGCATTTACAGATCCGCCGTACTGGATACGAATTGCTTCAGCGGTAGCTTCGTCATAAATCTCTGCAATACATGCACGAATTCCAGCACAAACTTCTTCTGCCTGTTCTGTTGTAGCTGTCTTACCTGTTCCGATAGCCCAGATTGGCTCATAAGCGATAACTGCTGTCTTAGCCTGATCTGCTGTTACATTCAGGAATCCAACCTTAACCTGCTGACGGATGAAATCCATAGTTACGCCCTGCTCTCTCTGTTCTAATGTCTCGCCACAGCACATAATTGGTGTGATACCATGCTCAAATGCTTTTAACATCTTTTTATTGACTGTCTCATTTGTCTCTGCAAAATATTCTCTTCTTTCAGAATGTCCAAGAACAACATACTTGACACCTGCATCTGTAAGCATTGCTGGAGCAATCTCTCCTGTGTATGCACCTTTTTCTTCAAAATACATATTCTCAGCACCGACCTGAATATTAGAACCTTTACAAGCCTCTACTACAGGGATAATATCAATTGCCGGTACACAAAATACCACATCAACATCTTCACTTGCTACTAATGGTTTTAACTCTTCAACTAATGCAACTGCCTCACTTGGAGTTTTGTTCATTTTCCAGTTGCCTGCTACAATTTTTCTTCTTGCCATTTTCATTCTTCCTCCGAAATTATAAAAATATACATATTCACTAAGTCGCCTTCGGCCTACTTATCATTTGCTGCTGCTACACCTGGCAGTTCTTTTCCTTCCAGGAATTCAAGAGATGCACCACCGCCGGTAGAAATGTGGGTCATCTTATCACCATAACCAAGCTGATTAACTGCAGCTGCAGAATCACCGCCACCAATAATAGTCACTGCATCTGTCTCAGCAAGTGCTTTTGCAACTGCTTCTGTACCGTGTGCAAAATTCGGCATCTCAAAGCAGCCCATTGGTCCATTCCATACAACCGTCTTAGCATCATGTACAGCTTCACTGAAAATCTGCGCTGTCTCAGGTCCGATATCAAGACCTTCCCATCCGTCTGGGATTTCACCACGCTGTACTACTTTAGTATTTGCATCATTGGAGAAATCATCAGCGATAATGTTGTCTACAGGAAGCAGCAATTTTACGCCTTTTTCTTCTGCCTTTTTCAACATATTCAATGCATATTCACAATAATCTTCCTCAAGAAGAGAATTACCTACATTTCCGCCTAATGCTTTGCTAAACGTATAGGACATTCCGCCACCGATGATCAATGTATCTACTTTATCAAGAAGGTTCTCGATAACTGAAATTTTGCTGGACACCTTAGCGCCGCCAAGTATGGCAACAAATGGTCTCTCCGGATTATTAACAGCATTTCCAAGGAAATCAATCTCTTTCTGCATTAAGTAACCTACAACTGCTGTATCCACAAACTTTGTAACACCTACATTAGAGCAGTGTGCACGATGTGCGGTTCCGAATGCATCATTAACAAATACATCACAAAGAGAAGCCAGATCTTTGCTGAAAGCATCACCATTCTTTGTCTCTTCTGCTCTATAACGTGTATTTTCAAGAAGAATTACATCTCCGTCTTTCATAGCTTCAACTGCGGCTTTTGCATTAGGGCCGACAACTTCTGGATCTGCTGCAAATTTCACTTCCTGTCCAAGTAATTCAGACAAGCGGACAGCAACTGGTGCAAGAGATAATTCCGGTTTTGGCTCTCCCTTTGGCTTTCCAAGGTGAGAACAAAGAATAATCTTTCCACCGTCTGCGATTAACTTTTTAATTGTAGGAAGTGCGGCAACAAGACGATTCTCATCTGTAATCTTTCCATCAATAAGCGGTACGTTAAAGTCACATCTTACAAGTACTTTCTGTCCCTTTACATTAATATCGTCTACTGATTTTTTATTAAGCATATGATTTGCCTCCTCAGTTATATTTTAAGGTAACACACCTTAATATTTTCAAAACAACTATTGTAAAAAAGGGTCCGGTCCAATATAAGACCGGACCCTGTGTGAGTCTTAATATTCTGAAATTATGCTAATTCAGAGAAGTATTTGATTGTTCTTACCATCTGGCTTGTGTAAGAATTTTCATTGTCATACCAAGATACAACCTGAACTTCTGTTGTTCCATTGTCTAATGGGCATACCATTGTCTGAGTAGCATCGAATAAAGAACCAAATCTCATTCCTACGATATCACTGGATACGATTTCATCAGTATTGTATCCGAAAGATTCGTTAGATGCTGCTTTCATAGCTGCGTTGATCTCATCAACTGTTACATTTCCTTCAACAACTGCTGTTAAGATTGTTGTAGAACCTGTTGGAGTTGGAACACGCTGAGCAGATCCGATTAATTTACCATTTAATTCTGGGATAACTAATCCGATAGCTTTTGCTGCACCTGTGCTGTTTGGTACAATATTAACTGCTGCAGCACGAGATCTTCTTAAGTCACCTTTTCTCTGTGGTCCGTCAAGTGTCATCTGATCACCTGTGTAAGCATGAATTGTGCACATGATACCAGATTTGATTGGTGCAAGATCATTCAATGCTTTTGCCATTGGTGCAAGGCAGTTTGTTGTACAAGAAGCTGCAGAAATAACTGTATCTTCAGCTGTCAATGTATCATGGTTTACATTATATACAATTGTTGGCAGGTCATTTCCAGCTGGTGCGGAAATAACAACTTTTCTTGCTCCTGCTTTTACATGTGCAGAAGCTTTTTCTTTTGATGTATAGAATCCTGTACATTCAAGAACAACGTCTACTCCGATTTCTCCCCAAGGAAGTTCTTCAGCGTTAGCTTTTGCGTAGATCTTGATTTCTTTTCCATCAACGATGATAGAATCATCTGTTGCTTCTACCTTATCAGCCAAAGCATATTTACCCTGTGAAGAGTCATATTTTAATAAATGTGCAAGCATCTTAGGAGATGTTAAGTCGTTGATTGCTACAACTTCATATCCCTCTGCTCCAAACATCTGTCTGAATGCAAGACGTCCAATACGTCCGAATCCATTAATCGCTACTTTTACTGCCATGATTAATTCCTCCTAAAGTTTGTTTATTAACTGGTTACGCAGTCTAATATTGTGAACTCTTCAACATCTCATCCCAATGACTTTGTTAAAGATTCCTCAACTAGAAATAATTGTACTAAATCTGATACAAAAATTCAAGTGGTTTTCCTTCGCTTTTCCTATTTTTATGGAAGTTGCTTAAAATGAGGCTTTCGTTCAGAAAATTCTGTATAATATTTAAAACCACAATCTTTTAAAATACCAGAAACCTTATCAAAATCATAAGCAATATGTTCCGGCTTGTGTCCATCTGCACCCACGGTAATGATCTCTCCACCCAGTTCTCTGTATCTTTTTAGGATATCAGAATGTGGATGCGCAAACGGCAGACCATATTTTAACCCTGACGTGTTCAATTCAATTCCTTTTCCGTGTTCAATCAGATATTTTAAGATCATATCTATTTCACCTGAAAATTTCTGGTACGAATATTCTTTTTCTCTATTCTCTCCATAACGAATCACATAATCAACATGTCCCAGTACATCAAAATCCTGACACTTCTGGATATCTTCATAAGTCTCTTCAAATGTAATTCTATACGCTTCTTCATCTGTATGATTTTGAAATAATTTTCTTGTTGCCGGATCGGATGTTTCCACCCAATGGACGGATCCAATCACAAAATCAAATGGATAACCGGATACAAATTGACGGTAGTATTCTCCCAAATGAGGGCGCAATCCGAGTTCCACTCCAATTCGCACCTCAATCTGTTCACGATATTTTTCACGAAGCGGACGTAATGTTCTAAAGTACTCTTCTGGTTCAAAGATATCTTCTGGCCCCCATTCCATATTATCTTTATCAAAATGATCTGTGATACATATTGTATTCAATCCTTTGTCAATGGCTCCCTGTATCATTTCTTCTGGTTTCGCATCGGAATCATGTGAAAAATTCGTATGCAAGTGACAATCTGATATCATTACTTTCATTCCTCTCCTATAATTGTTCCACCGCCCAGCACATATTCGCCATCATACAGTACTACAGCCTGACCAGGAGTAATCGCCCTTTGTGGTTCTTCAAACCGGCATAATATCTCATCTTCTCCCGTCTTTTCTACAGTACACCAAGCCCCACGGTGATTGTATCGTATTTTTGCCCAGACTCTTTTTTTCTCAGGGAGATCTTCTTCCGACATGAAATTTATGCGATTGGCTCTTACATAATACGACATAGACTCTTCACTGGTCCCTACTACAACTTCATTCGTTTCTGGACGTATCTCTAAAACAAACACAGGATGTCCCAGCGACAAACCAAGTCCCTTTCTCTGCCCAACCGTATAATGAACAATCCCCTTATGCTGTCCCACTACAGTACCGTCAGACAGAACAAAATTGCCCGGTAAAATCTTCACCCCGGCATTCTCTTCAATATAAGATGCATAATCTCCATCCGGCACAAAACATATATCCTGACTGTCTGGTTTATTCGCAACCTGAAGCTGTAGTTTCTGTGCCATCTCGCGAATCTCACTCTTCGAATAAGCGCCTACCGGCATTAATGTATGCGACAGTTGTTCCTGCGTCAGATTATAAAGAGCATATGTCTGATCTTTTGCATCGGTCGTAGAAGTCTTTAATGCATACCGGCCATTTGGCAATTGATCAATCCTTGCATAATGTCCCGTTGCAATATAATCAGCCCCAATATCCAGACTCCTTTTCAGAAGTGCCTCCCATTTTACATAACGGTTACAGGCAATACAAGGATTCGGTGTTCTTCCATGCAAATATTCATCTACAAAGTAATCGATGACATTCTTTTTAAATTCTTGTCTAAAATTCATGACATAATAAGGAATTTCTAGAGAAGCCGCTACTCTTCGTGCGTCTTCTACCGCACTGAGCCCACAGCAGCCTCCTTGTTCTTCCTGCACACTCTGCTCTTCTTCCTGCCAGATCTGCATCGTCACTCCTATTACATCATACCCCTGTTCTTTTAACAGCCAGGCAGCCACAGAGGAATCGACTCCTCCAGACATTCCAACTACAACTTTTTTCTTTTCCATCATGCATCCTCAGTCTAATACTCCTCTTCTTCTGCTTCTTCGCCTTCATGAATGTCTGATTTTGGCTTTTTTAACCCTTCAATCTCAATTCCATTTTTTTGTGCATAGTCCCACAATGCAGCATGAATCGCTTCTTCTGCCAATAATGAACAATGAACTTTCACCGGCGGGAGGCCATCCAGAGCTTCCATAACTGCTTTATTCGTCACTTTCATTGCTTCCTGGACAGATTTACCTTTCACCATCTCAGTAGCCATACTGCTGGTTGCTACTGCGGCACCACAGCCAAATGTTTTGAATTTTACATCGCGAATAATCTGATTTTCATCAACATCAAGATAGATTCTCATGATATCTCCACATTTTGCATTTCCAACTGTGCCAACTCCGCTGGCATTTTCTATTTCACCCACATTTCTCGGGTGTTCAAAATGATCCATTACTTTTTCTGTATACATGACATTTCTTCCTCCTATGCCTGTTCCTTTTTGATAAAATCTTCATACAATGGAGACATCTCTCTTAGATGACTCACAATTCCTTTTAATGTGTCTACCACATAGTCGATATCTTCTTTTGTGATTTCTTCACTCAAAGTCAATCTCAGAGAACCATGTGCAATTTCATGCGGCAATCCAATTGCTAATAATACATGAGACGGATCCAGAGAACCCGAAGTGCATGCTGACCCACTGGAACCGCAGATTCCCTTCATATCCAGCATAATCAAAAGAGATTCTCCCTCTACGAACTGAAAACTAAAGTTTGCGTTATTTGGAAGGCGATCCGTTCTGTGTCCATTTAATCTACAATATGGGATTTCCTTTAATACACGATCGATCAGATAATCCCGAAGTTCTACTTCTTTGTCTGTTCTTTCCTGCATCGTTGCCACAGCACGTTTTACCGCTGTTCCCAGGCCTACGATTCCCGGAACATTTTCAGTTCCGGCACGGCGCTTTCTCTCCTGCGCTCCGCCATGTACAAACGAACGAATCTTTACGCCTGTACGTATATATAAGAATCCGATTCCTTTCGGGCCATTTAATTTGTGTCCACTGGAACTCAACATATCGATATGACATTCATCTACATTAATCGGAACCTGTCCAAACGCCTGAACTGCATCTGTATGGAACAAAATTCCATGTTCATGCGCAATCTCACCGATTTCTTTGATTGGCTGGATAGTTCCAATCTCATTGTTGGCAAACATAACCGATATTAAAATGGTTGTAGGGCGGATTGCTGCTTTCAGATCATCCAACTTGACTTTTCCATTCTCATCTACATCCAGATAGGTAACCTCAAATCCTCTTTTTTCGAGATATTCCCCTGTATGAAGAATTGCGTGATGCTCTATCTTTGTTGTAATGATATGATTGCCCTTTCCAGAATAAGCCTCTGCTGTTGCTTTTAACGCCCAGTTGTCTGATTCCGATCCGCCAGCGGTAAAATAAATCTCATTACTTTTTGCAC
Source organism: Faecalicatena contorta (assembly GCF_021531895.1). GTDB lineage: Bacteria > Bacillota > Clostridia > Lachnospirales > Lachnospiraceae > JAFBIX01. The sequence goes on from NZ_JAFBIX010000019.1 coordinate 12,345, forward strand.
CTAACGCCTCGGCAATAATATCTCTCTGTTGATTAATGACTTCCTTATTTCCTGCCGCGAAACTATATACACTGGAAGGATTACCAAACTTTTCAGTAAAATATGGAAGCATTGCCTCTACTACCTCCGGTGCTGTTTTCGTTGTTGCTGCATTATCCAAATAGATTAATTTATCCATGGTTTTTCCTCCATTCATACTTATTATTTATCTTGATTACATTTCGAGCTGTCACACGCTCCTGCCGGATTCAAATTCTTACTCTCTCGCACCAATTCATCCAGCATCATCTGATTCACCGTTTCGTTAATACTATCGTTGATTTTCTGCCATACGTATTTGGTAACACACCCATCGGACGCCATACACCCTTCTTCTGAATAAAACGCTGCACATTTGACAGGCTCAAGGCTGCCTTCAAGCGCCCGCAGAATATCTCCTACAGAAATCTCTGCCGCATTTTTCGCAAGTATATATCCACCAGTTGCACCCCGGATACTTTTTACCAACCCGGCTTTTCTAAGCAATGCCACTAATTGCTCCAAATATCTCTCGGAAATATTCTGCCTTGCCGCGATGCTGTTAATGGATACCGGCTCTACTTCACTATATCTGGCAAGATCTATCATTGCCCGCAGACCATACCTACCCTTGGTCGAAAGTTTCATTTTCTTCTCACCTTCTTCTAATCCCTAGTATTTTGCTAGGATTTTCATTTGTAGAATACCACCACGTACTTGTTCTGTCAAGGCATTCTTTAGAATATATTATAACAATATCTTTCCGGAGGTCTGATATGACACACAAACAAGCAATCATGAAAGGAACTTTCATCTTAACACTGACAGGATTCGCCACCCGATTCATGGGATTTTTTTACCGCATTTTTCTAAGTCATACTTTTGGCGAAGAAGGCGTCGGACTTTACCAACTGGTTTTTCCTATTTATACACTCTGCTTTTCACTTACTTCTGCCGGTATAGAATTAGCTTTGTCCCGCTGCGTTGCAACACGCATTGCACAAGGCCAGCCCAAAGAAGCGAGAAAGTTGCTGTACACCAGCCTCTTCCTCACCGTCGCAGCTTCTTGCATTACAACATTGTTACTGCAGCAAAATGCAGTTTCAATCTCACAGACATTTTTACAAGAACCTCGATGCACAGACTTGTTAATCATTCTTTCCTATGTATTTCCATTTTCATCTATCCATAGTTGTATCTGCGGATATTATTTTGGTCTAAAACAGACGAAAATTCCAGCTGTTTCACAACTTATTGAACAGACTGCAAGAATCGCAAGCGTCTATTTTATTTATCTGTACGGGGAAAGAAACGGCATTCATTTTGGTGTATCGCTTGCAGTTGCAGGTCTTATTGCTGGGGAGATTACTTCTTCCCTCTTTTGTCTTCACTCAATTTACGGAAATAAAGAATTTTCAAAACTTTCATTATTCTCTCTACAAAAATATTTCAAATATGGACGTGAACTAATCACATTATCATTACCACTGACCGGCAATCGCGTACTTCTAAATATTCTCCAAAGCATCGAAGCTGTATCTATCCCTGTCAAACTACAAACATACGGAATGTCACTGAAAGAATCTTTAAGCGCCTATGGAGTTTTGACCGGAATGGCACTGCCTTGTATCCTGTTTCCTTCTGCAATCACGAACTCCATTTCCACCATGCTTCTTCCCACTGTTGCAGAGATTCAGGCATTAAACAATCGTAAGGAACTGACGAATCTTATCAAAAAAGTATCCTATTCTTGTATTTTCCTTGGTAGTATCTGCTGCGTTGCTTTACTAGCTTTCGGAAAATGGATCGGTATTATTTTATTCCATAGTTCTATGGCTGGAGATTTCATTATTACCCTCGCTTGGATATGCCCTTTTCTATATACAAATAACACTTTTATCAGCATTATTAATGGAATCGGAAAGACAACTTTGTCTTTTGCAATCAATTCCGTAAGCCTTAGTATCCGTATCTTCTGTGTATTTTTCTTAATTCCTGTTCTCGGTATACAAGGTTATCTGTGGGGACTCCTTGCCAGCCAGCTAAGTACTTTTTTCTTCTGTCTGCTCTATCTCAGCCACTTTTTACATAAGTCACAGACTTAGTCTGTCGTACTGCATTCGGATACGGTTGTGTTTATAGGGTCCGTAAAAACAATTGCATGAGCATTGGATTCACATAACTTTCCAGTAAAATTCCTACTGCGACAAAAAGTATCATACAGATTGTCTTGGATGCATTCCATTTGGAAGCCGGATAAGAGAAAAAATACCACAAAAGAATCATATATCCTGCAATATAAAAGAAAAAATGTGGTGTCAGCGCTACAAGACATAATACCATCCCTTTTAATCCCATTTTCAGAACAGCAGCTGCCATGATCAGACCACCTGCAAAACTTGTCCATAACAAAAATATTATTGTAAGGATCTTCCGTAATCTTCCATATCCAATAGCTACCATCAAAATAAGAGGTGTACATCTTACTCTTATGATATACCAAAGATATTCTGTAACTTCAATTTCATCCGTATTATATTGATTCAGAAAAAAATCATTTAGTATGCCCATACTTGTAATATATTCTTTTGGTACCAGATTCGCACACATAATTCCAATAAAAAAACCCAGCATACAAAGCAAGACCAAATACCTTTTGCTCTCTCGCATCTTTACAAACGTCCCTCCCTTTGCCAAGATACTTCATTATATGCCAGGCAAAAAATTATATTCTTATATACTTTGATTCATAAGCAAGAATTGCTGCAATTGTCTTAGAATCTTCAATCTTTCCTGTAAAAATCATCTCTTTTAACTCATCTAGAGTATATGCCTTCACATCAACATATTCATCTTCATCCAAATGCTGATGCGATGGTATCAAATCTTTTGCAACATAGATTTCAATCTTCTCATCACAAAATGCTACCGTTGTCCGTAATGTGAGCAGCCATTCAAGATGTTCAGACTTATATCCCGTCTCTTCTTCCAATTCCCTTTTTGAACACTCTATCCCAGGCTCATTCGGAGCATCTAACTTCCCCGCCGGGATCTCTAAAGTATGTCTTTCCAAAGCATTTCTATACTGTGTTACCATTAAGATTCTTCCGTCAGGAAGGACAGGGACAACTGCAGCCGCTCCATCATGATGAATAAAATCCCAATCTGCCGAATTACCATTTGCAAACTCCATATGATCTTTATATATCTCCAGGATTGCTCCCTGATATACTAATTCACGCCCCGTACGTCTAACTTCTTCGCTCATTCTTGCTGCCACCTTTCTTTTATCAATAAAAATCTGTTTTCTGAGATAGAAAAAGGATCAGCCGAAACTGATCCTCTTTACATTTATCTTCTACTTGGCATAGTCAGTAACACGTGACTCACGAATTACATTGACCTTAATCTGTCCAGGATATTCCAATTCATACTCAATCTGTTTAGCAATATCTCTAGCCATCAATACCATGTCTGCGTCAGATACTTGTTCTGGAACTACCATAACACGAATCTCTCTACCTGCTTGAATCGCAAAAGATTTATCAACACCCTTGAACTGGTTGGTGATATCTTCTAATTGTTTTAACCTGTTTGTATATGTTTCTAATGTTTCTCTTCTCGCACCTGGTCTTGCAGCAGATATCGTATCGGCTGCCTGTACCACGCATGCAATCAAAGTTTCCGGCTCTACATCCCCATGATGTGCTTCTACTGCATTAATAACAGTCGCAGACTCTTTGTATTTTCTACAAAGATCTACACCAATCTGAATATGTGATCCCTCCACATCATGATCTATAGATTTTCCGATATCGTGTAAAAGTCCGGCACGTTTAGCAATTCTGACATCTAAACCGATCTCACCTGCCAAAAGTCCGGCAAGCTGTGCCACTTCTACAGAATGTTTTAAAGCATTCTGTCCATAGCTTGTTCTGAATTTCATACGTCCCAAAAGTCTGATCAACTCTGGATGAATTCCATGAACACCTACTTCTAACGCAGCTGCTTCACCTTCTTCACGTATCATAGCATCCACTTCTTTTTGCGCTTTTTCTACCATCTCTTCAATTCTGGCCGGATGAATACGTCCGTCAACAATCAGTTTCTCAAGCGCAATTCTTGCGACTTCTCGTCTTATTGGATCAAAGCCTGACAACACAACCGCTTCCGGAGTATCATCAATAATCAATTCTACACCCGTCATCGTCTCTAAAGTTCGAATATTACGGCCTTCACGTCCAATAATTCTTCCTTTCATTTCGTCACTCGGAAGCTGTACAACCGAAATTGTAGTCTCCGCAACATGATCTGCTGCACATCTCTGAATAGCAGTAACAACATATTCCTTTGCCTTTTTATCTGCTTCTTCCTTAGCCTGCGCTTCAAGTTCCTTGACCATCTTTGCAGTATCATGCTTTACATCTTCTTTAACAGTTTTTAACAAATATTCTTTTGCTTGTTCGGAGGTAAGTCCTGAGATTCTTTCTAGTTCCTGTACTCTTTGCCTGCTCAGCTCTTCCACTTTCGCTTCGCGCTGTCTCAGCTGTTCTTCTTTTGCTGTAAATCCTGCTTCTCGCTTTTCAATCGCATCCGCTTTTTTGTCTAAAGCCTCTTCTTTGGAAAGGACACGCTTTTCATAACGTTGTAACTCTGCTCTGCGTTCCTTAGTCTCCTTCTCAAGTTCATTCTTGTTCCTAATAGACTCTTCTTTAATTTCCAAAAGAGACTCCTTCTTTTTTGCCTCTGCGGTTTTCACTGCATCATCAATAATTTCTCTTGCTTTGCTTTCCGCATTTCCAATCTTCGATTCTGCATTTTTCTTCAGATTAGAAACAGTCAGAAAATGACTGATGACTGCTGTTGCAATAATCAATGCAATTACTACAGCAATTAATATTCCCATCGGCACAGGAGCACCTCCTTATTTAATTTTCATTGTACAAATACAACACTTAAATTTTATACTGTTTTCACAAAGATGTCAAGCATTCCACTCAGAAACTTGTATCACTTGCCGTATGTCGTCATATCGAAAGCCTTTTCTGACCAAATACCCCATCATTTTCTGCATTTCTTTATAATCTGTTGACTTGGGATCAAACTTTTTCTTCCTGACAATTGCTTCAATCGCTGCTATAGAATCATCATCTGCATAACACTCCTCCAAAGCTGTTTCGATCAAATCTTTGGGGAGTCCTTTCTGACAAAGTGCAGCATATATTTCTTTTTTGCTCTTCTTTTCTTTACGATTTTCGATAAAACTCCTGGTGTATTCTGCATCATTAATATACCCGAATGATTTTACATATGCTATTGCTTCTTCTACAATATCCGATGGATAATCGTTCCGTAATAATTTCGTCCGAAGTTGCGACTCCGTTCTTCCCATATCATTTAATAGATGCATCGCTCTTAATTTTGCACGTTTTAGAATAATCTCCTTACGTATGCTTTGATAAGTCTTTTCTTCCAATTCACTATCTTCTGCAATATGATAGCGAGACAGTTCGCCTTTGTATAACACAAAAGCGAACTGTCCATCTACATACACTTTATATCTTGTCTTTGTAACCGGCTCAATCTTTGTAACAGTCATCTCTATTCTTCCTCTTTGGCCTTCTTTGTTCCGGTCTTTTTACTCTCTGCTGATGTCTCCGGTGTCTCCGAAGTCTCTCCTCCGATATTATAGTGAGCACGAATCTTAGCTTCTAACTCATCCATAATCTCCGGGTGTTCACTGAGATAGATCTTAGCATTTTCCCTGCCCTGGCCAATCTTATCCCCATTATACGCAAACCATGCTCCACTCTTACTTACAAGATTAATGCCGACTGCAAGGTCAAGGATATCCCCTTCTTTTGAAATTCCTTTGCCGAACATAATATCAAACTCTGCCTCTTTGAATGGCGGTGCTATCTTATTCTTTACCACCTTCACTCTCGTTCTGTTTCCGACCATCTCACCACTCTGCTTCAACGTCTCTATTCTTCTTACATCCATACGGATAGAAGCATAGAACTTCAATGCACGTCCTCCAGTAGTCGTCTCTGGATTTCCGAACATAACACCTACTTTTTCACGCAACTGGTTGATAAAAATAACAACGCAATTTGATTTACTGATTACCGGAGTCAGCTTACGCAACGCCTGTGACATTAACCTTGCCTGAAGTCCTACATGGCTGTCGCCCATATCTCCTTCAATCTCCTGACGCGGCACAAGAGCAGCAACCGAGTCAACAACGATTATATCCATGGCACCGGAACGTACCATCGTCTCCGTAATCTCAAGCGCCTGGTCTCCACTGTCCGGCTGAGAAATATATAATTCATCAATATCAACGCCTATATTCTTGGCATAAACAGGATCTAATGCATGTTCTGCATCTATGAATCCGGCAATACCGCCTCTCTTCTGTACTTCTGCAATCATATGTAATGCTACCGTAGTCTTACCACTTGACTCTGGCCCATAGATCTCAATAATACGTCCCTTCGGAACGCCACCAAGTCCAAGTGCAAGATCCAGGCTCAAAGATCCAGTTGGAATCGTCTCCACCGCAACCTGAGCTGCAGGGTCTCCGAGCTTCATAACCGTACCTTTTCCAAAATCTTTCTCTAATTTCGCAATCGCGGCATCTAATGCCCGTTTCTTATCATCACTTGCCATAATATAATCTCCTTCTTATAGGCGAACGGATGTTCGCTTTCTGATTAATATAGTATTATAAATATCCCCAAATGTCAATATGAATTTCATGAAAACACTGGAATTAAATCTTACAGACATGTATTGATCTCATAGAACAAAAGTGCCAGACTCCCTCAGAAAACAATTTAAAAATATCACACTTCTCACAATTCGTCAACAGACAGCTGCACACAGCATAAAAGCTGCCACCGCTGCCTGTCCATACATACATTTATATACTTACCACCACTACTTCGCATGGCTTTAAAATCACTTTATTTTCATCAATTCCCGCCATTTTATCCTGATTAGACAACAAGACCTTTCTAATCTTTTTGTCCAGTTCTACGACCATCTCTTTCTCACCAAAATTTGCAAGAACAACCGCTGTCTTTTCCCCTGCTTTTCTTGCATACGCGAAAATCTGCTCATCTTTCTCGTACATAGGAAGAAAATTTCCATATACAAACACTTCTTTCCACTCAGAATCTTTTCGAAGGCGGATTAGTCTTTTATAATAATTCAAGACAGAATTTGGATCTTTTTCCTGATCCTCAACGTTGATCTCCCGATAATTCTCATTGACTGCAAGCCATGGTTTTCCCATAGTAAATCCCGCATTTTTCTCTGCATTCCATTGCATTGGTGTTCTGGCATTATCACGGCTGAATCGGTAACATGCATCTAATGCCTCTTCTTTTGACAGTCCTGCATCCAAGGCGACCTGATACTGATGATATGTATCAATGTCATCATAATCGTGAATATCTTCTCTTCGGCAGTTTGTCATCCCTATTTCCTGTCCCTGGTAGATAAACGGAATTCCGCGAAGCAAAATGCTTACTGTTCCCAGCATTTTCACTCCCTGTGGATTTCTTGCATGTTCCGGAAGATATCTGCTGGCTCCACGAGGTTCATCATGATTTTCAATAATATTTGCAAGAAAAACTCTGTCTTGACATTCCACCTGTGAAGAGAAAATTGCTGCTTTCCATTTTAGAAAATCAACTTCCCTGGTATCATACCATCCATTTTCACTGCTTGTCAGGATATGTGGCTGGAAATCGAACATCGTCGAGAAATATCCATCTTCCCCAACAAATTCTTCCAATTCTTCCTCTTTCATATTGAACACTTCTCCGACAGTGAAAGCATCATATTTTGCAAACGTCTCTCTCTTTAGTTCCCCAAGAAATTTGCCAATTCCATCAACCTCTTCTACCATCTTTGTCGCACGACACATACCGTCAGATCCATCCGGTTCAAAATCTGGAAATGCAAGATCCTTTTTTATATTTATGATTGCATCAATTCGAAAGCCGCCGATTCCTTTATCCAACCACCAATTGACCATATCGAAAAGTTCTTTTCTCACCTTAGGATTCTCCCAGTTCAAATCTGGCTGTTCTTTGGCAAACATATGCAGATAATATTTGTCTGTTCCTGGAACCTTCTCCCAAGTACTTCCCCCAAAATATGAACGATAATTGCTCGGTGGATTTCCGTCTTTCCCTTTTACAAAATAAAAATATTCTGCATACTCTCCGGCCGGATCATCCAATGCTTTCTGAAACCATTCATGCTTGCTGGAACAATGATTAATAACCAGATCCATAACTATCTGAATTTCTCTTTTTTTTGCCTCTTCCAGAAGAAGATCAAATTCTTCCATCGTTCCAAATTCTTCTGCAATCTTGTAATAATCGGAAATATCATACCCCTGATCAATAAATGGAGACTGATAGATAGGAGAAATCCATATCATATCTATTCCAAGTTCTTTCAGATAATCCAATTTTCCAATAATTCCTCTTAAATCTCCTATACCATCTCCATTGCTGTCCATGAAACTTTTTGGATAAATCTGATATGCTACTTTATCATGCCACCATTTCTTCTGTATCATCACAACCTCCATCTGTACTACATCTCTTTGCAGACATCAATCCACTCTTTATAGTTACTGTATATTTCTAATTCTGGAATCGTCAATTCAATCATACTGTTACTGCTTCCTGCCGCAGGAAATACCGTTTCAAATCTTTGAAGCGCTACATCCAGATAGACTTCTACTCCTTCTTTTACAGCAAACGGACATACCCCGCCTATAGCATGTCCCACAAGAGGTTCTACCTCATCTGACTTTAGCATCTGTGCTTTACATCCAAATTGTCCTCGGTATTTTTTATTATCAATCTTACAATCTCCCGCAGTCACAATCAGAATAATCTTCTCTTTTGTCCGAAAAGACAAAGTTTTGGCAATCCTTTTGGGTTCACATCCCAGTGCCTCAGCCGCTTCTTCTACTGTTGCACTGGAATGATTTTCTTCTCTTACTCTCTCTTCCATTCCGAATTGTCGAAAATACTCTTTTACATTCTCTATTGACATCGTTCTTTCCTCTTTTGCATTTTATTTTTACATCTGTCGTCCATTATAACGCAAAGTATTTTTTCTGTACAGCCAAACTATTCTTTTACATGCTGGCGCACTTTAATATCCAACACATACACCATTTAAACGTTCTTTTCTCAATACTTTCATCTGCTATTACATCATAAGAGGCAATTTCCTCCCCTTCCAGAATATATCTGACAATCCCAAGTGTTTCCCCTTTTACCACAGGCGCTTCCACGGAAGATTCCACTTCTGTTTGAACTTTCACTTGTTCATCATCTCGTAATAAAACCGGAATATCTTCTTTTCCATCTACATGCGCTTCAATCTGTATATTTGATTCAAATGGACTCTGCTTTCTTACTCCATTCGTAACAAAAACATCCGGGATCGACACTTCCTGCCATACATTTCGATACTCATATTCATTCAGCCCATACTCCATAAGCGCTCTGGTATCCTCCCATTTATAACTTTTATGATTTGGCCATCCACATGCTAAAAGTGCTACAATAAAAGTTTTTCCATTTTGCCTGAGTCCTCCCACGTAGCAATATCCTGCATCCGCTGTAAATCCCGTCTTTCCGGTCAGTGCACCTTCCATCATATCTAGAAATGCATTGTGATTCGTACAGGTAAAATTACGTTTTCCATCTACATCAGTAAATTGATAACTCCTTGTCTGTGTAATCTCCAAAAACTCCTCTTTCATCGGTGACTGCATCATACAATATCTCATAATCATAGCCAGATCTCTGGCTGTTGTAGAATGTGTACCTTCCTCATCAGAATCATCCAGTCCATTTGGCGTCACAAAATATGTATGGTTACACCCTAATTCTTTTGCCTTTCGATTCATTCGATCAGCGAAAGACTCCACAGAGCCTGCTATTCCCTCCGCAATCGCTACAGCACTATCGTTATGTGATTCCAACATCAGTGAATATAAGAGATCTTTCAGATAGTATCTTTCCTGACTCTGCACTCCCAAATGAACTTTAGGCTGTTCGGCTGCATAATCTGATATCGTTACCATCTGATTTTTCTCCATCTCTTCCAGTGCCAATATACAAGTCATAATCTTCGTAGTACTTGCCATTGGACGAATCTGATTTTCTTCTTTTCCATACAAAACACGCCCACTGTCAGCATCCATAAGTACTGCTGACTGGGCGTGTAACTGTTTCGGCTCGTCCTTATCTTCTTCTGCTTTTGCTATAAGATTTCCAAACTGTAAAAACAAAAAAAATATCAAAAAACTACACACTAATGATTTCTTTTCCATCCATTACACCATACATTTCCATGTTATTGAAATATATGTGAACAGAAATAAGTCTATGCGCGCGATTATTAAATATCCAGTTTTAACTGAACCTCTTCTTCTGCCTCTTCCTTAAAATTCTCCATCTGTTCTGGATTCAGACTCGGCAAGTCCTCTACCGACTGAACACTGAACCTTCGCAAAAATTCTTCTGTTGTTCCAAATAAAATAGGTCTTCCAGGTGCATCCAATCTTCCACACTCACATACCAGATTATATTCCACCAGTTTATTCACCGCATGGTCTGACTTAACACCCCTGATTTTCTCAATCTCCAACTTTGTCACTGGCTGTTTATAAGCAATGATCGACAACGTTTCCAGCAAAACATCTGTCAAGACATACTTCTTTGGCTGTTTTGCGACACGGATCAGATATTCGTACATCTCTTTTTTTGTACACATCTGAAATGCATCTTCCAATTCGATAATACGTATTCCTCGGTCTTCGGATTCATATTTATCCATCATTCTATGTATGATCTTACGGGTTGTATCCTCATCATGCTCAATCGCAGACGCAATCTTACTCAATTCAACAGAATCCCCCATAACAAAAAGAACAGCCTCTATAATTCCCTCTAATTTATTAATCTCCACTTCTTCCATACTACCTTTCCACTCTTAACTTTCCACTCTGGAAGTAATCATAATCTCGTCAAAAGCTTGTTCCTGCTCAATGGAGATTACTCCTTCTTTCATTAACTGCAGAATTGCCAAAAATGTAACTACAATCTGTGTCTTAGAATTCTGCTTTTCTAGGAGTTGGCGAAATCCAAATTTTCGATGCAGCTTCGCATATTCCGTAACATATTCTAGTTTATCCGGAAGGGTTACCTCTTCCTTTTCAATCTTTCCAAACTTACTGCGGACTGGATCTATTTTATCTATCTGCCTTTTCATTACATCCTGAAAAATATAGTTCAATTGAGCCAATGTAACATCTTTCAATAACAGATCTAAATCTACAGGTTCAACATATTCCATCACTTCTTCAGGAACCGTCGGTTCTTTAAACATCAGCTGTTCACCTTCAACCTGACGGTCCCGCAATTCGTAAGACATATATTTATACATTTTGTATTCTAGCAACTGTTCTACCAGTTCCTGCCGCGGATCCTCTTCTTCGCCTTCTTCGTTCACTTCTTTCGGCAGAAGCATTCGGCATTTTATGTCAAGCAAGGTCGCTGCCATTACAAGGAATTCGCTCATTACATTTAGATCTTCCTTTTCCATGGCCTTAATATAATCCATATACTGATTGGTGATCTCTACGATTGGAATATCGTAGATATCGATTTTATTCTTATCTATCAAATGTAAGAGCAAGTCCAACGGTCCCTCAAAGACTTGCAGCTTTACTGGAATTCCCATAAATCTCCCTCACACTTCGATTTCATTTGTCACAATTGTAATATTATACAGGATTTTCTTCGTTTGTACAAGTATTCCGCTTACAGTTCTGTGTGAGGCTTGCCAAAATTCAAAACAATCATTTCCGCTGGATTCATAATACGAATTGGAATGGAATGAACTCCCAACCCTTTACTGACAACCGTCGTCACATCGTCTTCTTGATAGATTCCTCCAGAATATTTTGGAAATATATGGAAATTAGGTGCAATCACACCACCAATCCCTGGAATACGTACAATTCCTCCATGCAAATGCCCAGACAAAATCAAATCTGCCCCCCATTCTTTATACGTATTTACATAAGATGGGTTATGCGCCAAAAGAATCTGATATCCCTGACCAGCTCTCCCTATTCTATCTTCCAGCACCTGTTTCGAGAGTGGCCTCGTTCCAAAATGTCGATATCCATACAACGGTATTTCCAATCCTGTAATGTGAATTTCTATCCCACACCAGCAGAATCGCACAGATTCATTTTCTAAAAACCGAATTCCCGCCTGTAAAAGCTGACTTTGATACTCTTCATAAGACTGTTCATATTCTTCAGGAAGTTCCTTCAACTTCTGTTCATGATTTCCATTGACATAATATACTTCACATAAATCTGGAAGCCGGGATAAGAATTCAACTGTATGCACATAAGAATTCCCATTTTTTCTCACCAGCATATCTCCACCAATCAGTATCAGATCCGGACGAGCGTTCTGAATTGCTGAAAAAAGCTTCTCATTATCCTTTCCATAACTGTAATTGTGAAGATCACTAAGAAATACAATTCTTTTTTCTTCAGAAAGTCCTTCAAGTTTAGGGTTCTCAATCGTGTATTCCGTAACTCGAAATGTATAAAGTTCACGGATATTTTCAACCAAGGCCAACAAAATAATCAGCCCAAAAATCATCACTAATATCTTCAATTATTTCTCTCCTTTTTTATCTTGGATAATTATATAATTAATCCAATGATTTTGCAATTGCATAGGGGAATTTAGATGAGTTAGTTGGTGATTGGAAGGTGTACGGCGAGAGGATGGATTGGATGGTTGCCATTGCGGAGTCCTTCGCTAAGAATCCATAACAGGAAAAGAAGCAGATATTTTGTGACCAGACTGATTCACCCCGAAATCTTGATGATTTCGAGGCTCAGCAGCCTTCTCAGATCTGGCTTGAAGCCAGATCTTCGCACAAAATATCTGCTTCTTTTACAGTAACGGATTCTAGCGCTTGTCCAACGAACGGCAACCATCCAATCCATCTTCTCGCCTGACATCCCCCAAATCCGCAACTTCCTCATCCGGGAGAATTCCTGCGCGTCATGCAGAGCGAACGATCATAGTAAAGATATTGTCAAAAAACTGGCAGAATAACTAACTGAATCTTCCATTGAAATAATGATGAATAGTATAAAAACATCGCTCCCCATTGCGCTTCACGCTAGGAATTCCCCCAGATGAGTTCATTCCGTGATTGAGAATGTCAGGCGCAAGGGAGTTGGATCGGTTGGTCTGTATCCGTTTATCCAAGCACTAGAATCCGTTACAGAAAAAAGAACTGCAATTCCGTGTGAGAATTTGGTTACAGACCAAATTCGAAAGGACTGCTGAATCGAGAAATTATCCAAATTTCTCGGTGAATCAGTCCGGTCACGAAATTGCAGTTCTTTTTTCTGTTATGGATTCTCAGCGAAGGATACCAGATACAGACCAACCGATCCAACTCCCTTGCGCCGTGCACTCCTCAATCACAAAATTTACTCATCTAAATTCCCATCTAAAGCAACAACTCTTTTGCAACCCCTTCCAACGCACTCTTATAAGTAATTTCTTCTACCGTTTCCATCGCCAGAATATCTCTTTCTCCAATTTGATCTCCGTTCAAATAATATTGAATTTCTCCCAATTTATCACCTTTTTTCACAGGTGCTTTTATCTTCGAGTCAATGACTATCTTCCTTTCTATGGAATTTAAGTCAGAACCAGTCGTATCTATATAGGAAAAGGCGCCTTTCTGTTCTATTTTTACCTCTTTTTTCACACCTCGTTGTACAGATACAGGGGCTAATTTTTCCATATGCTCCTCTTTATATTTATTACATTTTCCAAATCCATAATTGAAAAGTGTAATTGCATCCTTTACGCGCGTTTTACTATCATCTGCCGCCATGATCACCGCAATCAAATCAATCTCATTCTTCTGCGCAGTTGCAGATACACAGAATTTTGCCTGACTAGTCGAACCGGTTTTTAAACCTGTCGCATATTCATATTGTCGAATTAGTTTATTGGTATTAGTCAATCCAAACTCAGAAGTACCTTTCTTTGTTGTGTGTGTGATATTTTCCATCCAGATTTTGCAATAATCGTATATTTGAGGATATGTAGTAATCAACTCTTTTGACATTAACGCAATGTCTCGCGCAGTCGTCAGATGTCCTTCTGCGTCTAGTCCATTACAATTTACAAAATGTGTATTTTTCATTTCCAGTTTTTCTGCCCTCTTATTCATTTGCTCTACAAATGCCTCTTCACTGCCACAGATATACTCCGCCATTGTTACGCAGGCATCATTAGCACTTGCAACAGATATACATTTTATCAATGTATCAACCGTTTGCACTTCGCCAGGCTCCAGGAACACCTGTGAACCTCCCATAGATGCCGCATATTCTGAAGTTGTCACTTCATCTTCTAAACTAATCTTTCCTTCCTCTAGTGCATCAAAGATCAAGAGTAAAGTCATCACCTTTGTAACGCTGGTTGGTGGTCTCTGTGTATCAGCATCCTTTTCATAAATGACCTGTCCTGTCGAAGCCTCCATCAAGATTGCCGAGGGTGCACTAACTATAATTGATTCCTCCTTCGGACTTTCTGTTGTTTCCTGCGTATTTGTTGTTTCTTGCACATCCGTGTACAAAATTGGCCCTCTTATCTCCATAGCATATACAGGATGTACACATAATGCGACGCTTAGGATTACTGCCAGAACAAATTTCATACAACAACTCCTTCTGGATATTCGTCTATTACTACCATTCTAATAACAGCCTAAACAAATTATTCCAAATACATGCATACGATTTTACTATTGTTTTCTTCTTATAAAACTCCTATAATAGATTTCGAAAAAAGTTTATAGGAGGAACATTATGAAATTTATATATCCCGCAGTATTCCATAAGACAGAAGATGGAAAATACAAAGGGTACTTTCCAGATTTAGAATGTTGCTACGGAGAAGGTGAAACCTTGGATGATGCCATTGACAGTGCAAATGAAGCCGCCCGCGATTGGATTACATTAGAATTATCCGAAGAAGAACCTTTAATGCCCTATGTCTCAGATATTAGCGATATCGAACTTAAAGAAGGCGATATTGTAAGAAATATATCCGTAAACGTCCGTTTTTATGAAGGCTGGGACGAATAGAACATTTTCTGTCATTCACTAAAATTCGAAAAAAGAAGAGCAGGTGGCAATATCGCCATCCTGCCCATATAGACTCCACATTTTGTGGAGAAAGAAAGCGGAATTCATATCATATGTATTTCCGCTTATTAAATTGGACAGATTGTCCAATTGAACCCTTATCATAACCTCTACAAATCTCTGTAACATTTTGTATATATAGATTATCATAAACTGTCATAAATCTCAAATAATTTGTCTGATTTTTTATCAAAATATCATATTTTTTATCGACAATTTTTTACAATTTATTCATCTAGGTACACCACATTTTTCATTTAGGTACACCACAAAATGAAATTTGGGACGTAGACTTTTGTAAAAAGTCTACGTCCCAATTTCATTCATTTTTCTTATTTACCAGCCATCTGTTTTTCCTGCTGTTCGATCATTTTTTTAACCATATAACCACCAACAGAACCATTCTGTCTAGATGTCAGGTCTCCGTTGTAACCGTCTGTTAACGGTACGCCTAATTCGTTTGCAACCTCGTATTTAAACTTGTCTAATGCGCCTTTTGCTTCAGGCACGGCTGCTCTGTTTGATGAACTTGTCATTGTTATACTCCTCCTTTTGGTAACTTTGTAACTTTTGGTTTTGTTACAATCATAGTATATGGAGGATTTAGATTATTACACTAGTATTTCCTTCATAATTTGGAAGATTTTTCAACCAATCACACGCAGACTCTGTAAGGGTATCAGCGGCTTCATTTGCCATCTGTAATATCCGGGCATCCTGATATATATCGCCAAGTCTAAAATCCATCAGTCCACTCTGTCTAATTCCAAAGAGATCACCAGGTCCACGAAGTCTAAGATCTTCACTTGCTATCTTAAACCCGTCATTTGACTTATTTAATATATCCAGCCTTTCTTTGGTTTCTTTTGATTTTGAACCAGTCATAAAGATACAATAAGACTGGTATTTCCCTCTCCCTACTCTGCCGCGAAGCTGATGAAGTTGTGCCAATCCAAAACGTTCTGAGTTCTCGATCATCATAACCGTTGCATTTGGTACATCAATTCCCACTTCAATAACCGTTGTTGATACCAGAATCTGGATCTCATTCTTTCCGAATCGCTCCATAATGTCATCTTTTTCTGTCTGTTTCATCTTCCCATGAAGATAAGATACATTGATTTCTTCTCCCATTTCTTCTTGTAGTGCAGAAGCATAATCAATTACATTTTCAACTTCCAGATGTTCACTTTCCTCCACCATTGGACAAATAATGTAACATTGGCGCCCTTCGGCCACTTGTTTTCTCATAAATGAATAGGCTGTTTTCCTGTAACTGGTATCTACCACACAATTTTTTATTGGGAGTCGGTTTGCCGGCAATTCGTCGATCACAGAAATATCCAGATCACCATACAAGATAATTGCCAATGTTCTTGGTATTGGAGTCGCACTCATGACCAACACATGTGGCACTCTTCCTTTTTTGGCAAATGTCTCCCGCTGTTTCACACCAAAACGGTGCTGCTCATCTGTAACTACCAGCGCAAGGCAATCATAATTAACCCGATCTTGAATCAGCGCATGTGTGCCGATGATAATCTTCGCATATCCACACTCGATCCTATCATAAGCTCTGCGCTTCTCCTTTGCCGTCATAGATCCCGTCAGCAATTCTACTTTTATCCGAATGTCGTATTCTTCAAATAACCTCGTAATCGATTCATAATGCTGCCTCGCCAACACTTCCGTAGGCGCCATCATTGCACCCTGATATCCATTCCATGCCGTATTCAACAACGCCAGGACTGCAACGATTGTCTTTCCTGAGCCAACATCTCCCTGCACCAAACGAGACATGGTCGTAACGGATGCCATATCAGAAGCAATCTCTTCCCACACTTTTCTCTGCGCATTCGTCAAACGATATGGTAAACGCCGGATAAACTCTTCTACCTCTGGTTTTTTGGAAATCACATATTCATTTTCCAACTTCTCATTCTTATCTTTTAGCTTTCGAAGTGTAAGAATAAATGCCAGGAATTCATCAAAGACCAGCCTCTCTCTTGCATGATAGAACACTTCTTTATCCTCTGGAAAATGAATTCCACGAATTGCGAAATTATATTCCGCCAGTCCATACCTCATTCGTATTTTGTCAGGCAAAAATTCTCGTGTCAGATCCAGACCATCCAAAGCCTGTTTGACTGCTTTTGATACCACATTATTCGACAATCCCGCTGTCAATCCATAGATTGGCTGCAAAGTGTTCAATTTCTCCTTATATTTTTCACTTGGATAAAAGATTTCCGGATGTTCCATTACCAAACCATCTCGTTTACGCACGACTCTTCCCCTTAGAGTAATCACACCACCTTTTGCAAGTGTATTCCGCAAAAAAGGCATACGAAACCAGATAACTTTTATTGTACCAGTCAAGTCTTTCACATACAGTGTAGTAACCTGCATACTTCTACTTCCGGACACTTGTATACGACCATAGACAGTACCAGTTATCGTCTGCGTCCTTCCCTCTTCTACCTCACTGACCGGCACCGCATCTTCATAGACATCATATCCTCTGGGATAGTATCGAATCAAATCCCCGACTGTGCTGACTCCGACTTTTTCAAATAACTTCTGTGTTTTCTCACCAATTCCTTTGATTTCTTTGATACTAGTCTGCTCTATCATATATGCTCCACCCGCAAAACCTTCCATCGAAAATTTTTCCAACTGTATGGCAATAAAAAGGCCAGCTCCGTTCCTAAGGGACAACGCCCTACAGTCACAGAAATCTGGCCCTGCCTATATATTATTTTATCTACCTGATGATTTATTTATTCAACTGCAAGAACATAATAGTATATTGGCTGTCCACCAAAATGTGCATCTACATCCACATCTGGATACAATTCTTCAATCTCTTGAATCAACTGTTCCGCATCTTCTTCCTTGACTTCCTCTCCGTAATAAAGACTGATCAATTCAGACTCCTTATCTACAAGTTGCTCCAACATTGCCTTCGTAGTCTCTTCAATTCCTTTTCCAACTGCAAGAATTCCTTTATCACCAATACCCATAATATCGCCTTCATGAATCTCTTTATCATCAATATGAGTATCTCTAACAGCATAAGTAACCTGACCAGATTTTACACGTTGAATCTCTTCAAGCATTGTCTCTTCGTTCATCTTCGCATCTGCATCTGGCATAAAGTTTATAATAGCAGTAATTCCTTGCGGTACAGTCTTGGTCGGGATTACAATGATTTCTTTATCTTCCACCAATGCTTTTGCCTGATTTGCAGCCAACACAATATTCTTATTATTTGGCAATATAAAGACTGTATCTGCATTCACTTGATCAATAGCATTCAGCATATCTTCCGTACTTGGATTCATTGTCTGTCCGCCTTCAATAATATAATCCGCTCCCAACTCTTTAAATATCTCATTCAATCCTTCTCCGATAGATACTGTAATAAATCCCATCGGTTTTCTTGGCTCTTTCGCTTTTTTCTGTGCTTCTTTTTCAGCCTCTTCGGCGGCCAATTTCTCTGCATCACGAATTAATTTTTCCTGATGTTCCTCGCGCATATTATCAATTTTCATACGCGACAGCTGTCCATATGTCAAAGCTCTTTGAATTGCCAGTCCCGGATCATTTGTATGCACATGAATCTTTACCACATCATCATCAGCGACACATACGATAGAATCACCGATAGAGGACAAATATGCCTTAAATTCATGCTCATCTGTTTCTGTAAATTCCTTCTCTGTCAGAATAATGAACTCAGTACAATAGCCAAACTTGATATCTGCTGTATCCTGTGCATTAATCTTCGTCACAGACATACCAGCGCTTGGGGAAATAGCACTATAGTCAATCTCTTTTCCCAAAAACGCATCATAAGCGCCCTTTATAACTTCTAAAAGACCTTGTCCGCCAGAATCTACAACTCCCGCTTCTTTCAATACAGGTAACATATCCGGTGTCTTGGCAAGCACTTCTTCAGCATGCTCAATGACTGCTGGGATAAAGACCTCAAGATCGTCTGTCTCTTCTGCCATCTGAGCCGCTTTATCTGCAATACCACTTGCAACTGTCAGAATCGTACCTTCTTTTGGTTTCATAACAGCTTTATACGCAGTATCTCTTGCTCTTGAGCAGGCAGCAGCCAATCCAAGAACATCAATCTCCTTTTCCTCACGGATAGATTTGGTAAATCCTCTTAATAACTGTGAAAGGATAACACCTGAGTTACCTCGTGCACCACGAAGGGATCCAGAAGAAATCGCTTTTGCCAGTTCTTTCATATCAGGTTTACTTAATGCAGTCACTTCTTTTGCTGCTGACATAATCGTAAGTGACATATTCGTTCCTGTATCTCCATCCGGTACCGGAAATACATTTAATTCATTGATAAATTCTTTCTTTGCCTCAATATTCTGTGCACCTGCCAAAAACATCTTTGCAAGCATGTCCACACTTATAGTTTTCGTAGCCACTTCTAATGCTCCTCCTTAACTAATCGATGACTCTGACGCCTTCAATGTAGACATTGATCTTATCTACCGGCATTCCCGAAAATTCTTCTACTTTATATTTTACATTACTGATCAAATTCTCAGTAACAGCAGAAATACTTACACCATATGCAACAATAATATGGAAGTTAATGCTGATATGATTATCATCTGAGATACCCACCTGAATTCCTCTGGTCAGACTCTCCTTTTTCAACAGATGAACCAAACCATCTTTTACATTTACTGCAGCCATTCCAACAATACCAAAACATTCCACTGCCACAGTTCCAGCATATTTTGCAATCACTTCAGAATCAATCGTCACAATACCAAGATCTGTACTCATACATCCCTTCATATCTAAAACCTCCAATTCTTCTCTAAACTTATGAAGTCATAATAATAAGTATATTATACTCTTTTTTTTTATATATTACAATACGAAAACGTTGATGCTTCGTATTACATAATTACTTTATTATATCAATTAATGAGCAATAAAAAACTCAGATTCCAAAGCGAAATCTGAGTTTTAACCTTCATTACGCACGCTCAACTCTGCCTGATTTTAAACAAGAAGTACAAACATACATTCTCTTTGTAGCTCCATTTTCTGTTTTAACACGAACAGATTTTACATTTGATTTCCACATCTTTGGTGATTTTCTATGAGAGTGGCTTACATTATTTCCAAAGTGAGCACCCTTTTCACAAATAGCACATTTTGCCATGACTGCACCTCCTAACGCTCATATATAGTCTGTTCTCCAGACTCACAACACTAGTTATTGTAACAGAAGAATATATGAATTGCAAGTATTATTTGCATTTTTCTTTGATTATAGTATCAATACAATGCACAAATCCACGATTCATCCTAGCATCATGCTTTGAAATAAGTATTAACAACAGAACAGGTTATATCCTGCTAATACACACAACAAGATGCATAACACTTCTATAAAAGTATTCGGCAAAATCAATGCCAGAATAATGCCAACTGCTACCCAGAACAAGGCAAAACCTACCACGCGCTTCATTGTCTTCACCTTTGCCTGCATTTTATATAATATATGCAAATTCATGCAAATTCATGACTAATCCTATTTTCCATCAGAATCCTGCTCTGCCTCATCCAGAATATCCATAACATCTTCTTCCGTCATCTTATCTTCTTTGTTCGAAGAAAATTTGTCAATAACGTCCGGTACCATATCCAGTATCTTGGTAATCGTATCCTGATTTTTTACATTGACAAGCTTAGTATGTCCATTCTGAATCACAAGCACTGCACTAGGAGTCATCTTTCCTCCCAATCCTCCGGCTCCTTTTTCTTTCTTATCTCCATTAAATGCTCCGGCTCCAATTGCAAATGATACATCCACCAACGGAAGAATAATGGTATCCCCTATATGAATTGCATCTCCAACAACCGTCTTTGAGGATACTACTCCATCCATTCCTTGAAAGAGCGCCTCAACCGTTCCTTTAAAATTATTATCTGCCATATCTTTCTTCCTCCTAAATGCTTATAATTCAAACTTCTTTATATCTCGATACGTCATTCGCACTTCCCTGCTCCAGATAAGACTCCACAAAAGTTTTATAAAAAAACTGCCTCGCATTTTTCCCGCTACATGCAGATTGCCTTCCAGAATCTGATTTTCAAAATCTGGTTCCACCCTAACATGGTCTTCTACGAAAGGATAGAGCATACTAAATCCTGCAAGCAACTGTCCTGTTCTGTAAGGGTCTTCAAAACCAAAACGAATGTCTGCTTCCAATCGCTTTGGTCTTAGCTTCCTCAAAAGATAAAAAACCTCATCTTTCACCTTGAGGAACGCTTTTTTATGAATCTCATCCGTGAGAAACATGCAGATTTTCTCTTTCTTTTCTAATAATGCTTTTATTTTATCACAGAAACCTTTGATTGTACATTTAATCTTCCGATAGATATCTTTTATCTTTTGAACACCTTTCTGATAGATTCCTGCAATTTTCTGCCATACGCGCTTCCGTTCTTTCCTACTGCCATCATCAGATTCTTCCCTTGTCTCATCAGAACAGGTTTCTGCTTCTTCCACTGCTTTTTGATCTTCTTGAAATTCTTCTGTAATTCCTTCAGATATTTCGGGTTCTTTTTTAATTTCTTCCGAAAGGTCTTGATCGCTTTTGCCGTGGACTTCCAGCCTTTTTTCCTGCTTCTTTTCCGACTCCTCTGAAATTCCTTCTGCATCTTCCTCCAATAATTGTTCCAATTCTTTTTCATAAGATTCCACCTCTTCTTTCACAGATTGTGTTGATTCCTGCTCACTTTGAATATGCTTCCATGCAATCCTGATACACCAGAATAATTGTTTCTCCTCATAAGACGCCGTTATTTTTATCAGATGCAGCAACCAAGTCACTCTGGTTTTCGCTTTGACACCGGAAAGGGTCCCATCACAAGAAGCTTCTACTTTGTATCTGATAGGAACAAAAAGGACAATACAAACCAGTAATACCAGTATCCCCAGTATCACTGCAATTATAATTCCTAGAATTTTCAAGATAAGCAATAGAATATGTAGCATCTTACTCTTCCTGTTCTTTTCTTAATATATAGGAACGAATATCTGCTCCTTTGGTCTCATTATACACTTCCTGAACAATTTCTTCCACAAGTTCCACCGCATCCTCATAATCTTTTGCGATTCCTACTACAAAGAAATCATCGTGAGGAAAATTTGGTTGTAATAATACTGCAGAATGATAGATTTCCAAATGGTTCTGTTTATTGTTTGCCAACGTCACAATATGAATATTCATCTGGAATTTATTGTTTTCCAGTTTTTCAATAATCTTTGACTTCTTTTTTTTCAGCCCTTCTGTCAGATACAAATGCCTATAGTACTGCATATTTCCACTCCTATGAACCCCGAATTAATAATAATATGCGTCAAATACTTGTTTTGCCACATTTACGGCTTTTGCAGAACCATCTGAAGCTTCAATAATTACGCTGATGACCAGTTCTGGATTATCTACATTCGACATTCCGATAAACCATGAATGATCCTTTTCCTTATCGGAACTATATTCTGCTGTTCCAGTCTTACCAGCCGCCGTATAGCTCTGTCCACTCAATACAGATGCTGTTCCATAATCTACCACACTCTTCATATATTGCTTTAATTGCGAAGCTTCTTCTTGCGTCATCAAAGTTTTATATTCTTCCGGAGTATTTTTCGTCACTTCCTGACCAGCATAATTCGTCACACAATCTACCAGATAAGGCTTCATTAATGTTCCTCCATTGGCAATCGCAGCTGTAATCAACGCCATATGATATGGGCTTACCTGCGTCTTTCCTTGTCCCATGGCTGTCATCATCTTATCTGCACTTCCATCACTAGTATTAAGTGAGAATTTACTCTTACTATATGATAACTCTGACGGAAGTTTTGAATCAAATAACAATTCCTTAGTTGTTTCCTGGAATTTGCTTACATCTAATGACAAACCAATATTTGAAAAGGATGTATTACATGAATAAGCCAGACTATCCTGAAAACCGACCTGGCCATGCACATGACCGTTATAACAGTGAATAGAAACTCCATCCTGCTCTATGGTTCCCGTGCAATTATAGCTGTATGTGTCATAATCTGCATGTTCCCGCATATATTCCAATGCCGTAATAACTTTAAAAGTTGATCCCGGCGCATACTGTCCTTGCGTAGCCCGGTTTAACAACACGCTATTTTCATCTGTATTTAAGGCTTCCCAGTTCTGTTCTACTGTATTCGGATCAAAATCCGGTTTGGACACCATAGCCAAAATCTTGCCGGTACTAGGTTCTATTACCACAACCGCTCCTTTATAATCTCCCAGCGCATTGTAAGCCGCCTGTTGAAGATTCAGATCCAAGGTTGTCACAACCGTATCTCCTGTATTCTTCTTATTCTGGAATTCGTTGACCAGTTTTTCCAGGAAAAATGCATGAGATGTCAGAAGCTCATAATTTTCTACCGACTCAAGCCCGGCTTTGCCTTGCACACTATATCCCACAACATGAGCAAACATATTCCCGTAAGGATATTCACGACTCTCCGTCCCATCTTCTGAGACGGATGACTGTGCAAGAACATTTCCATTCTTATCAACAATTTTTCCTCGGACCACACGATCTGCATAAGCGTCTTGTCTTGCATTATAAGGGCTTCTGATAATCTCTTCGCTCTTGACTACCTGGAAATAAACGATATATCCCATCATAACAAGGAACAATGCCACAAAAATATAAGTAACCCTAGCGAACTCTTTGTTCCTTGCGCGCTTTTCCTTTGCCTTGCACTTGTCGTTTCGGTTGGCTTCTCTGCGCTCTTTCCGGGACATCTGCTGCTTTTCTTGCTCTCTTTTTATTCTCTTGTCCGCTTCTCTTTGCTCGTAGCCTTTCCTTTTTCTTTCTTTCAATATCTTCTTCCTCGTCTTCCCTTAATATATATAGTCCTTGAATAATTGCAAACATAATCAGTGTACTAAGGAGCGAACTTCCTCCATAACTTACCAACGGAAGTGTTACACCCGTTGATGGAATAAATTTTGTCACACCACCGATATTCAAGAACACCTGAAAGATATAACATGTTCCAAGTCCCAACGCAACCATCTTATAAAACATATTATGAAGCTGCATTGCGATATTCAAAAACATAATATAGCAGCTGACACAAATCAAGATTGTGCATAACGCAAATATCAATCCCAATTCTTCGGATATTGCAGAAAAGATAAAATCTTCATCTGCTACAGGAATCTGATCCGGCATTCCCTGATACAGTCCCATTCCAAACCATCCACCGGTCCCGATGGCAAATAAAGACTGTGCCACTTGATACCCACCATTATCATAAGAAGCGAATGGATCTTTCCACACGATCACTCGAGTCCTTACATGATTAAACAGATAATATGCTCCTACAGATGCTACACTTCCGGCACCGAGTCCTGCCAATATATAAAGAGGCTGATGTGTAGCAACATAAAGCATCGCAAGATACACTACAAAAATAATAAGTGCTGCTCCAAGATCTTTTGACACCACCAAAATCAATACATGAAAAGCTGCAAGTGCTGTTGTTATCACAATATTTTTAAATTCCAACGATTTCTTAAAACTTGAGGCAACAAAAAAAACAAAAATAATTTTCACTAATTCCGAAGGCTGTATGCTGATACCGCCTATCGTAAATCCCAACTTCGCCCCATAAGATACTTGTCCAGCTACTACAACAAATGCCAGAGATGCAATTCCAGCGATTGCATATAGATTTCTCCATTCGGAAAGTTTTTTGAATTTCCGGATAATGACCGGAACCACGAGACTGATTACAATCGCTCCAGCAGCAATCACATATTGCTTTACCGCCTTTTCGTAATTTAGCCTGGTCAGAATAATCATCCCGATGCACAAAAGCATGCACATATTATTAACGACTAGTCTGGATACCTTGGGATAGATATTCGTGTACAAAAGTATAACTACACCAAATAATACCACCTGCATTAAATAAAATGCCAGTATTTTTATTTCTTCTGTCTTCAGGTACAATACCAGAAATGCAATAATATGTATCATAAACATTAATACATTTTGCTTTCTAAGCAGACTTTTTTTCTTATCCGGATCATAATATCCAAATATGCTGAAACATAAGTATGTATAAGCCGTAATCAGCACGATCATAAGATATTTTGACAATTCAACAATAATATTTACCAAATCTTCACCTACTTCACGCCCCGTTTAAAATGTCCCCTTGTGAATTCCGTTTCCGGTGTGGATACTTTTTGATGCTCCAGAAATGCTGACTGATAACATTCTACAATCTTCTGCATCTGTCCACACGTCTCGGTCGTAAAATCCATGCGTAATTCCGCCGGAGCAAGTTTTTGAATTTCTTCTGCTTTATCCGCCAAGAAAAGCGGTGCAGAATTATATATTATATTATAGCAGTATTGACAGCATCGTTTTACTGTAAACTTCTTCTGATATCTGTCGCGAATAGATAGATATCCTTCTTCCTTCAAGCATTTGCCACTAGTCTTCTGGATACAATTTGCCGTTACCATTACCGGTTGATATCCATACACAATCAGACTGGCATTATCAATTCCCAATTTGTTAAGTTCCCAGTCATTTAACTCCGCCGGAGCGGTAAACTGAGCAATCCCTTGTTCTTGAAGAAACGCCCTGCCAGAATGATTGAAGACATACATATTGTGATCCGAACGGATTTCCTTATGAAACCCATGCTCTGTAAGCCATTGATAACTTTCCCAGTTACGGATTAGCACTCCATCATAATACTGTTCTAATATTGGATATTTCTTTTCATAATTCTTAATGGTCTTCTCTCGGAAAATATAAGGCATTGCCAGATAATACTTTTGGTTTTGAGCTTTTTCTTCTAAGATTTTAATTGCTCGCTGCCCCATTCCGACTGCACTGTCTACATAAACATTCTTTATTATCTCCGATTGTATAACAAACTCAAGCTGTTCTACTGATTGAACCGAAGCTGACAAAACGGTTGCTTCAAAGGATGAAGCAACATTTTTCTCATTCACAAATATTCCTGAAAATTGTGGAATATCCCTTCGGTATTTTTCAAGTATACATACTGACAATTTTTCAATTCCTTCTCTGCGAAGCTCATTTAATGCCTGCATCGGAAGAAATACTGCCCCATCTATCTCAACATCAAATCGATCAAATATAAATTGTGTATTCCCTGTTTTTCGCATCTGCTTTTCCACTCGCTTTTTATCCAGCGGCTGTCGCTTAGCCATATCCGGCGCAGCTCCTTCACAGACAATCTCACAATCCCCATATTCCAGAAACAGTTTAGCACTTTCCCCCAAAGAAAGTATTAATTTCCCATTAATTTTTTCTTGGGTTTTGTATTCTGGCAGCTCCATTACCTCTTCATTTCCTGTCGGACGTTGGAAAGAAATCATATTCTTTCCATTATGCTGCCTATAATATCCATCACTGTATCCTCTTCTCTGATAAGCGCCAAGCAATTTCTCACGGTCCGATTTCAGGACCTTATATCCAGAAGCCCCTTCCGCGAAATAAAGGTCTGTATATTTTCGATACATACTAACCACCGTATATACATAGTCTGGCTGCTTCATTCGCCCTTCAATTTTAAAAGAATCAATTCCAGCTTCTATTAACTCTGGCAGAAAATCAATCGTGCACAGATCTTTTAAACTCATGATATCTGCCGGTTTTTGCCCTTCGACACTATAAGGCAGACGGCATGGCTGGGCACATTGCCCTCGGTTTCCACTCCTTCCTCCAATCATGCTGCTCAAAAGGCATTGTCCAGAATAGCAATAACACAGCGCTCCATGCACAAAGCATTCAATCTCTAATCCCGTCTCTTCTTTCATCTTTCGAATCTCTGAAAGAGAGAGTTCCCGCGCCGGCACTACCCGTACGACACCTTGATTTTTCCAGAACTCTGCTCCCTTTTGATTAGTAATTGTCATCTGGGTGCTGGCATGAATCGCAAGATCTGGGAAATATTTCTTCAGGAATCTGACCACCCCAACATCCTGGACAATCACTCCATCCAATCCTTGCTGATAAAAAGGAAGAAGATATTCATACAGACTATTCAGTTCATCATCTTTAAGTAAAGTATTTACTGTAAGATAAATCTTTCTCCCATGTATGTGTACATAGTCTATAGCCTGAAGCATATCATCCTGCGCCAGATTCTTTGCATAAGCCCTTGCGCCAAACTGACTGCCTCCGACATAAATTGCATCTGCTCCTGCACATATAGCAGCTTTCAGGCTTTCATAAGAACCTGCAGGCGCCAGTATTTCAATTTTCCTGTTCATATATCTTTTTCCTGCTTCCTTATCAAAATTCATCTATATTCGAAGTATTCTCCTATATGATAAATAGGCTGTCCATAGACAGCCTATTTTTTATGATTATTTTTAATCTCTGTTTCCAGCTGGACAATCTTCATCTGAAGTTCCTTATTCTCTTCTTTTAGCTTGTCCATAGATTTCTCCGCATTCTCCAGCTTAATTTGAACAGATATCAATTCATGCTTCAGATCATACATCTCTTTATCCTTTGCTTCTATATCACTCTCTAGAGAGCCGCCTTGCTTTCTGGCTTTAAAGTAATCATCCGCAATGTTCAATGCCAAAAGAATACTTCTGGTCTCCGCACTTTGCTTACGATATCCTTCACTGTTGCTGCATTCTTCAATCTTATGATTTAAATAGGTAGATACCTTCTGCAAATAGTCCTCGCTTTCAAAGCCACTCAAGGTAAATACCTTTCCTCCTATTAATACTTCCGTATAGTTTTTTGATGATGCCATAGAAGCCTCCTCGAACTTTTATAATATCTGATAACTATTATAAACTAATCTGATATAAAAACCAACTATTTTTCTTCATTTTCACGTGAAATTCCCAGATGACAATAAGCGCTGTCTGTAACAATCCGCCCGCGAGGTGTTCTTTGAATGAATCCATTTTTCAGTAAATATGGTTCATAAACATCCTCTATGGTCCCGGAATCTTCACCTACAGTAGCTGCTAAAGTTTCTAAGCCTACCGGTCCACCCTGAAATCTTTCGATCATGGTTATCAGAAGATTCCTGTCGGTTTGATCCAAGCCTTCTTTATCCACATCAAGAAGATCTAATGCATAATTCGCCACTTCCTCGGAAATATATCCTTCATATTTAATCTGTGCAAAATCTCTGACACGCTTCAAAAGTCTGTTTGCAATTCTCGGCGTTCCACGGGAGCGCCTTGCAAGAGCATATGCTCCTTTGTCATCAATTCCTACTTCCAGCACCTTTGCCGATCGAAGAATGATTGTTTTTAATTCTTCGACCGTATAAAATTCCAGACGGTTGACAACGCCGAACCGATCTCTCAAAGGAGCTGTCAACATTCCTGCTCTTGTCGTAGCTCCCACCAGGGTAAATTTGGGTAAATCCAGGCGAATAGATCTTGCACTGGCACCCTTTCCAATCATAATATCAATAGCATAATCTTCCATCGCCGGATAGAGTACTTCTTCCACTTGACGATTCAACCTGTGTATCTCATCAACAAATAAAATGTCTCCTTCCTGAAGATTATTTAAAATCGCTGCCATCTCTCCAGGCTTTTCTATTGCCGGACCTGAAGTAATCTTAATGTTTACATTCATCTCATTAGCTATGATTCCTGCAAGTGTCGTCTTTCCCAATCCTGGCGGACCATAAAACAACACATGATCCAACGCCTCATTTCTTGCCTTTGCAGCTTCTATATAAATTTTCAGAGTCTCTTTTGTCTTTTCCTGTCCTATATAGTCTTTCAACAACTGTGGACGCAGATGATTCTCTATCTTGACATCTTCTTCCAGATTTTCTGTTGTAACAATTCGCCTGCTCATGTCTTTCACCCTGTGCTAAAACATCATATATTTTAAAGCTTGCCTCAGCACATCCTCTACTTCCATATTTTCTTCAAATTCCACTTGTTTGACTGCTTTTAATGCCTCAGTATTGCCATATCCCAGGGCTACCAATGCCTGTACGGCCTCACTCTGTACCTCATTGTGGTAATTCACACTACCAGACATCACAGAAGCAGAAGCACTGTGTTCCAAAGCATCCTCAAGACGTAACTTATCCTTTAATTCCAATATCATCTTTTCTGCTGTCTTCTTCCCAATCCCAGGTGCTGCACAAATTGCCTTTATATCATTTGACATCACAGCAAATCTAAGATCATCCGGGCTTAACGCTGACAAAATTCCTAAGCCACCTTTTGGACCGATTCCGTTTACACCGATCAACAATCGAAACACATTCAATTCATCTCTCGTTAAAAAGCCATATAACTGCATGGCATCTTCCTTCACGTTCAGATATGTATGTATCTTCACTTCTGTCCCGAGAGCCGGCATAAGCCCCATTGCCCGACCTGACATAAATACACCGTAGCCAACTCCGCCTACATCAATAATCACTTTATCTTCTTCGTATGCTGCAATTTCTCCCCTTAAATAAGATATCATATATCCCTCCTAAAAATGTACATTCACCAGTCTTTTTAACATCTCATTTGACACAATTCCAATAAGCAGTCCAGTTATCATTCCAGCAATTAATAACACCGGAACGTAATATGCCACGCTAAATGTCTCCACAACCAACATAGCCACAATCAATTGCCCAACATTATGAAATACTCCGCCGGCAATGCTAATCCCCATAATACTGAACCCATCTTTTCGCTTAAAAACTGCCATAACTGTAAGACTAAGAAGCCCTCCCGCCAAACTATAGATAATGCTAAAATAATTACCGAAAATAAAACCGGACAATAAAACTCTGACAATCGACAGCAGATAAACTTCTCGCAAACGCATCTTATACAGTGCAATCACAATAATCAGGTTAGCAAGCCCCAACTTTACTCCCGGAATTCCAAAATTAATCGGTATCAAAGTTTCAACATAACTAAAAATCAACGCTAATGCCGTAAATACCCCAAAATAAGCAACTTTGCTCTTCACATGTATCTGCCTCCTAATTCGTCACCGCATCATATTCGCTATTTTCACTACTTTCAATCTCCACAACAACTCTGTTCGGAAGACAGATAATACTCTCATGATTCATTGAAATTTTTTTCTGGTGCACGCACAATTGATCTGGGCAGTCTGCCTCAATCATATCGGCCTTTCCATTTTTAATCTGAAGTATATTCGTTCCATGATTGATTTCTATCTCCTGATCTTCTGACAGACTGTAAACGCCCTGAATCTCTCCATTCACTTTAACAATTGCCTTACTTGCCCCTTTTCCTCCGATAAACACATGCACAAGTATCATTAAAACAGCGATACATAGAATTGTCAGTATCAGAATACCATCTTTTTTCTTAAATTCCATTTTCATATTTCATTTACCTCTTTATTCCTATGAGTTTTATTCTAACACAACCCAATCTTACCTTCAACCACATGTTCGATTGCATATCTTCTTTTTTGTGTTATACTAAGACTATCAAAATCACGAGGTGTTCTATGAAATATAAACGATTAACCGCATTACTTATTTCTGCTGTTCTTTTAATATCTGGCTGCTCAGGGCTTCCCAAAGAACGTGATCAGACGTATACCGGAACTTTTTTTGATACCGTGATCAGTATCCAAATCTATGATGCCATAGAGGATGACGTTTTAGATGGCTGCGCAAAGCTCTGTGAAAAATATGATACTATGTTTTCGAATAAAACAGAAGATAGCGAAATATCTCAGATTAACCATGCCGGTGGAAATCCAGTCGAAGTATCAGACGAAACAATAACAATTATTAAAAAAGGAATCTATTACAGCGAGATGTCGAATGGTGCATTCGACATTACTATCGGCGCCGTCTCCAATCTCTGGGACTTTAAATCAGAAACTCCTGAGATTCCAGCAGCTGATACCGTTGCCTCTGCAGTCAGTCATGTAGACTACAACCAGATTATAATTACCAACAACACAGTACGTCTGACCGACCCTTATGCATCTATTGATGTTGGGGCTATTGCCAAAGGTTACATCGCCGATCGATTGAAAGCGTACCTAAAAGAGCAAGGTGTAAAACACGCAGTTATTAATCTTGGCGGAAATGTACTGACAATGGGTGGCAAAATAGATGGATCAGACTATAATATCGGCATCCAGAAACCATTTGACGAAAGCGGGCAACCTATTACTTCTGTAAAGGTTTCCAATAAATCTGTGGTAACATCCGGTATCTATCAACGATATTTTGAATCTGATGGAAAGATTTATCATCACATACTTGACCCCAATACAGGTTATCCTTGTGAAAACAACTTATATAGTGTCACTATCATCACCGATTCATCTCTTACTGCAGATGCATTGAGTACAACCTGTTTTCTACTTGGATTTGATGAAGGTATGAAACTAATTAATCAGCTGGATAATGTTGATGCTGTGTTCATCACAAACGATAACAAAATCCACTATTCCAAAAATTTCCAATATTAATCAGCATAAAAAACATCAGGAAAGCATTCCTGATGTTTTTTATCTACTCATCTTATCAATATGTTCCTGATGCACTAAAAAATGCTACTCCAAAAATTATCATAAATACCAAATAAACAACCAATATGACTCCTGTAATAATCAAAGAAGCCCGACAATAATTTCTGCGGTTTACATTACCTTTTTTACTAAATGCCCAAACAAAGTAAATAACAATTCCGAAACATGGAATGCAGGATGCTAGAATCGTCAACACCCAATCACCCATAGTCATGGGACTATTATCCATACCCGGTTCATATGCCTGATTATAGGTTCCTGTATTATAACTATAATTATCCTGATAATTATAACCATTCTGTTGATTGTAATTATAATTCTGTTGCTGATTATAATTATAACCACTCTGGTATTGATTATAATCATTATTCTGGTTCGTATACTGATATTGTTGATTTTGGTATTGTGGATTCTGATAAGGCTGCTGTCCTGCATTTGGATCTGTATATTGTTGTCCATTTATATCCGCACTATTGTATGTCTGTTGAGAATCCTGAGTTTCCTCTGGAATATTATCATTTTGGTTTTCCATCGTATTATCCTCCTTGCCTTATTAACAACTATATTCTATCATGCAGATACATGAATTTCAATCACTAAACAAACCATACTATTTGTATAACTTTTTGTATATATGCAAATAAATTATATTCATAATAACTCATTGGAGGGTCACCAGGAAAACAGACAAACATCCGCAATATATAAAACAACATCATCGCAGCCATAATTCCAATCATTCCCCACAACAATCCTCTCCCCATCTTGCGTCCCAACAGGTAGCGGTTCCACCCAAATATCACCAGATAGATCACAATCGGATATATAAAAGGATGTATAAAAAATGCATTCAAAAAATCGAAATGAAACAGACAGAATGCTGCTCTGGTTAATCCACATCCCGGGCATGGGAATCCCGTAATAAGCACCATCGGACATAAGCTATATAAAAATTTTTTCATGAACGCAAAATAGGCGATTATAAGAATAATCACCCATTTTGCCGCCTTAATATCTTCCCACAATAAAGTGAGAGCTCTGCATATGATCTTTTTTAAAGAACATTCTTTTCTTTTCATAAAATTATAAAATAATCTTCTTTGGACATTTTTCTGCACATGCTCCACAGTTCGTACACTTTTCTGGATCAATGTGTGCAATGTTACCTTCAACCTTTACGGCATCAAACTGGCAGACTTTTTCACACATCTTACATCCAATACATCCAACAGAACATGCTTTCATAACATCCTTACCTTTGTCTCTGGAACTACACTGAACCATATGTTTCTGTTCATATGGAACCAGCTCAATCAGCTTCTTCGGACATACAGCAATACATTTACCGCAAGCTTTACATTCTTCCTTATCAACAACAGCAACCCCGTTTACAATATGAATTGCATCAAATGGACATGCCTTTACACAGCTTCCTTCGCCAAGACATCCATAATTACATGCCTTCGGTCCGCCGTCCTGCATCATGTTGACCATTACACAATCATTTAATCCATGATACTCGTATTCCTGCTGTGCTTTATCACAAGTCCCCGCACATTTCACGAATGCAACCTGATGAACCTGCTCTCCAGCTGCAATTCCCATGATCTCACCAACTTTTGCAGCAACTGGTGCTCCACCGACCGGACATCCACCAACTTCGGCTTCACCTTTTACGATTGCTGCTGCAAGACCAGAACATCCTGCATAACCACATCCACCACAGTTATTTCCAGGCAGAACTCCAAGAATAGCTTCTTCTCTCTCATCTACTTCTACTGCAAACTTCTTGCCAGCGACTCCAAGGAACACACCAATGAATAATCCGGTGCCGCCTACGATGATCGCAGCAATAATAATACCTGTAACACTCATTGTTATGCCTCCTTCTAAATCAGTCCTGAGAATCCACAGAATGCGATTGCCATCAGACACGCTGTAATCAGAACAATCGGAGTTCCCTGGAAGGACTCAGAAATATCATTATATTCAATCTTCTCACGGATACCTGCCATGATTACAATTGCAATCAGGAATCCTACAGAAGTACCAACACCATTGATAACACCTTCGAGAAGTGTATATTCTTTCTGAACATTCGTAAGTGCTACACCAAGTACCGCACAGTTCGTTGTAATCAACGGAAGATATACACCCAACGCATTATACAATGGCGGCATTGCCTTTTTCAGGAACATCTCTACAAACTGTACCAAAGCCGCAATGATCAAAATAAATACGATAGTCTGCAAATATTCGAATCCCAATGGTGTCAAAATAAACTTATAAATCAAACCTGTAACAAATGAAGCAATTGTAATAACAAATACTACAGCGCCACCCATTCCGGCTGCTGTATCAACCTTCTTAGAAACACCAAGGAACGGGCAGATTCCAAGGAACTGGCTGAGTACAACGTTATTTACAAGAGCTGAACCAATTGCAATAATCAATAATTCTTTCATCTATGTACTCCTCCTACTCTTCGTTTCCTGTTGGGAACACCTTACCGTTACATCCGCCACAGGATGCACAATCTGTACCACATCCCTGAGCATCTGCAATCTTCTTGCCCTTCTTTGCAGCATTCTTCTTAATCTTGTTCATAGCAGCAACAAGGAATGCCAGAACAAGGAATGCTCCTGGAGGAAGAATAAAGATAGTTACAGGAACATAACCACCTTTACCGGCAGCTGCATCAGCCAACGGCAAAATCTGTGCTCCAAAGACTGCACCTGTACCGATCAGCTCACGAACAATACCAATACAAGTAAGTCCAAATGTAAAACCAAGTCCCATACCAATGCCGTCAAAAATAGATGGGATTACAGGATTCTTAGAAGCATAACTTTCTGCACGTCCAAGAATGATACAGTTAACTACGATCAGCGGAATATAAATTCCAAGTGAATCATACAAACTTGGAACAAAACCTTCCAGCAAAAATTGTACAATTGTTACGAAAGATGCTACGACTACGATGAATGCCGGCATTCTGACAGAATCCGGAATAATCTTACGCAGCATGGAAATCAACATATTTGACAGTACAAGTACGACCGTTGTAGAAAGGCCCATACCTACACCGTTAATAGCGGATGTTGTTACCGCCAGGGTCGGACACATACCTAACATCAAAACGAAGGTAGGATTTTCTTTGATCAGACCGTTATATAATCGTTCCGTACATTTATTCATCTTTTAACTACCTCCTATTGAAATGCATTCTGATAATAACCAAGAGCAGCATTGACAGCTCCGGTCACTGCTCTTGAAGTAATAGTTGCACCACTTAATGCATCGATAGGTTCACCATCTCCGCCGTCTTTTGACACAACAAACTTCTCAGCCTGTTTTCCTTCATACTGGCCATAGAATGCAGGCTCTGTTGCTTTCATACCAAGACCTGCTGTTTCACTAATAGATAAAATAGACACACCGTTTACAGTACCATCAGTTGTTATACCTACTGTAATCTGAATACTTCCGCCAAATCCGTCTTTATCTGTAGTTGTAATAACATATCCCTGATCACCTACTGTACAAACTTCATCAATCGTTGCATTCACGCCCATATCGGCGATTGCCTGATCTGCAGCCTTCTGATCTACTTCGGTCTCCTCAAAATCATTCAGATCAGCTTCCGGGAATACTGCCTGCCATGCTTCTTTTTTGGACTTTTCCTGCACCTGAGCAATCGGGTCTTTTGTAATCTCATAGACCACACCGAGTGCAAGACCTGCGATCAAAGTGATCATTGTAAGAATCAATGTATTTTTCAGAATCTTATTCATTATTTTTCTCCTCCTTTACCAAATGGTTTTGGAAGAGTAACCCTCTCGATCAATGGAACAATAAGGTTACTGATGATGATTGCATAAGATACTCCTTCTGCTGAACCGCCGAAAAGACGGAACAATCCAGTCAGTACACCTAACAGAATTCCATATACATACTGGCCCTTCTTCGTAATTGGAGATGTTACATAATCGGTAGCCATGAACCATGCACCAAGCATCAGACCACCGCCGCACAGATGTGCAGTAATATATTGAGGATCAAAGAATCCAACATTCGGATTTGCAAACGGTCCGAAGATACCAATAAAAATTATAAAAGATACAATATAAGTTCCTGGGATTCTAAGATCAATAATCCCTTTCAAAATCAAAATAATTGCACCAATAATAATCGCAATTACAGATGTTTCACCAATAGTTCCTGGGATAGTACCGATCAGCATATCCATAGAATTTACAGCCTCTCCAGCTTTCAGCTGTGCCAAAGGTGTAGGACCAGATACTCCATCATATACAAATGTAGTCATCTGGCTTGTGAAAGAAATTAACAGGAAACATCTTGCTCCGAGTGCCGGGTTCATAAAGTTCTGTCCCAGACCACCAAATAACTGTTTTACAATCAGAATGGCAAAGATACCACCGATAACACCCATCCACCATGGAGCTGAAGCCGGCATATTCAGGCCAAGTAAAAGACCTGTAACAACGGCACTCCAATCGCCGATTGTAATTTTCTTGTGCATTAATTTTTCATATATGTACTCTGTCAGAACAGATGCTGCAGTTGTACTGATCAGCATAATAAGCGCTGACAATCCAAAGTTCCATACACCAAAGGCTGAAGCCGGCAACAGTGCAATCGTTACCCACATCATAATACTGCTTGTGGTGTC
Organism: Faecalicatena contorta; assembly: GCF_021531895.1. Lineage (GTDB taxonomy): Bacteria > Bacillota > Clostridia > Lachnospirales > Lachnospiraceae > JAFBIX01. The sequence continues at coordinate 48,992 of NZ_JAFBIX010000019.1, forward strand.
TTTGGAACGAATGTGTGGTGAAGATGACATTTTTAATTTGTTCTCACTCACGTTTGTTCACCTCTTCCTCTTCTATTTGACTATTTTTTCTTTTTGCGGTTTGCCATCGCAATCTTTCTCATTGAACCAATTGCCTGCTTTAATGGGCGCTTTGCAGGACATACAAAACTACAAGAACCACATTCCATACATTCCAGACCTTCATGTTTTGTAAACGTCTCTTCGTCATGATGTTCTGCATAATCTGCAAGTCTTGACGGAATCAATCTACTTGGACAGGCATCTACACAACGTCCACAATTGATACATGCAGATGGTTCATATTGAGCCACTTCATCTTTTGTAAAGCCAAGAATAGACGAAGAAGTCTTAGTGACCGGCACATCCAGTGTAAACATAGAGAATCCCATCATCGGACCACCGGAGATTAATTTTTCCGGTTCACTTTTGAATCCACCAGCAGCCTCTACAAGTTCAGCCTGATTTGTTCCAAATGGTACTCTGAAGTTACCTGGTTCATTTACTGCATTTCCACTCACAGTAACAACTCGTTCCATAGATGGTTTTCCTTCTGCCACTGCCTGATAAATACTGATCAATGTTGCCACGTTATCTACAACACATCCTGCATCTGCCGGAAGCATTGCCGAATTAATTGCTCTTCCAGTTGTTGCATAAATCAATTGACGCTCACCACCCTGTGGATACTTGGTCTTTAACGCAAGTACTTCCATACGTGGTTCATCCTTTGTCAGTTCTTTTAACTTTTCAATACAATCCGGTTTATTATCTTCTACTCCAAAAACACCTTTTGCATTATCAAAAAGCTTTAATACAATTTTCATACCGCCGACTAATTTTTCCGGCGTCTCCATGATTGATCTGTAGTCAGCGGTGATATATGGTTCACACTCTGCACAGTTAGCAATAATGTAATCAATCTTTTCTGGTTCTTTCGGTGACAGTTTGACTCTCGTTGGGAATCCTGCACCACCCATACCTACAACACCAGCATTACCGATTGTATTGAGGATTTCTTCTTTTGTCATCTCATCCAAAGGTTTCACTTCTGGATATTGCACTTCCTCATATTCACCGTCATTTTCAATAACGATACTGTTTACCATACCCCCTGTTGGATTTAAATGTGGGGCAATCGCCTTAACTGTTCCGGAAACCGATGCATAGATAGGCGCAGACACAAACCCCCCGGCTTCTGCTATCATCTGACCCTTTAAAACACGATCCCCTACAGCCACTATCGGATTGGCCGGAGCGCCAATATGCTGAGAAACTGGATATACCAAATCCCCTTTGGGTTTTACTTCGACAATCGCCTTATCTTTTGCCAGGCTCTTGCCGTCATCCGGATGAATACCACCCTTAAATGTTAACAATGCCATCCTTTTTCCTTCCTTCCTTTTTACTCTTTATATACTATACATGAAAACTCCCTAATAATCCAGTAAATCCAGGGATTTCATTGTATATTTCCGCAAACATCTTGTCGAAATTTTAACATATAAAAGATAGAGACCTAGCGGTCTCTATCTCTACAATCCCAACAATATTCAACATGCAAATTATTCTTCGCTAGTTTCCTCTTCAGCACTTTCATCCACGCTTTCTGCCTCAGTCTGTTCATTTGCTGCCGGCTCTAAAGCTTTCATACTTAAACTGATTTTTTTCTCATCCTCATTAAGGTCGACAATCTTAGCCGTAATTTCCTGACCTACAGACAATACATCTGACGGCTTGTCCACATGATTTCTTGAAATCTGAGAAACATGAAGCAATGCATCTACTCCAGGTGCAAGTTCAACAAATGCACCAAAATCAGTCATTCTAGCAACTCTTCCTTCAATCACAGTACCAACTGCATATTTTTCTGCTGCATTCACCCATGGATTAGTCTCCGGGAATTTCAAACTCAAGGCAATCTTTGTATCATTGATTTCTTTAATCATTACTTCTAATGTCTCACCAACTTTGAATACCTTCTTTGGATTCTCAACACGTCCCCAAGACATTTCAGAAATATGAAGAAGTCCATCAACTCCACCAAGATCAATAAACGCGCCGAAATCTGTCACATTTTTAACAGTTCCTTCCATTCTGTCTCCAGCCTGGATCTTAGCAAATAATTCTTTTTGCTTTTCTGCACGTTCAGCAACAAGTAACTGTCTTCTGTCTCCAATTACGCGATTTCTTCTAGGATTAAACTCACTGATTACAAATTCAATCTCCTGATCCTGATACTTACTCAAATCTTTTTCATAAGTATCTGACACAAGGCTTGCAGGGATAAACACTCTTGCTTCATCAATCACAACACTTAATCCACCGCCAAGAATCTGAGCAACAGGAGCCTTTAACACCTCATGATTCTCATAAGCCTCTCTCAATCTTTCATTTCCTTTTTCTGCTGCAAGTCTCTTATAGGTCAAAAGCACCTGACCTTCTCCATCATTAACTTTCAGGACTTTTGCAGTCATTGCATCACCAACGGATACCATAGTCGTTAAATCTGCATTTGCTTCGTTTGTGTACTCGCTTCTTGTAATGATACCGTCTGCCTTGTAACCTATATTCAAGATGATTTCATCGGGCTTTACATCGATGACAGTACCATCTACGACCTCTCCATTTCTTATTGTTTTGAATGACTCTTCCAACATTTGTTCAAAAGTTAATTCTGACATTATTTTGAACCTCCTCAATTATATTATTGGGCGTGGATGCCCCTGCTGTAATACCTACTGTTTCCACGGACCTTAATTGATTCATATCCAAATCGTCAAGTGTCTGTATATAGTACGTATTCAAACATTCATTCTTACATATTTCAAATAACTTCTGAGTATTTGAACTACGTTTGTCGCCGATAACCACCATAGCATCTACTCTCTTTGCAATTTCACAAGCCTCCTCCTGACGTTCCTTTGTTGCATTGCAAATCGTATTTAAAACAATTATATCATACCCCTTTTTTGAGATTATTTCAACTAAATCTTTGAATTTATTGTAATTAAATGTCGTCTGAGAAACGACGCAGACCCTCTGTTCAGCATCTTTCAACTGAAACTGTCTGGCATCTTCTGCTGTCTGTACAACAATTACTTGTTTTCCTGCCCACCCTTTGATTCCTTCTACCTCCGGATGTTCGCTGTTACCAATAATGACAATAAATGCCCCTTTTTTGCTTTCTTCCTCAACGATTCTGTGTATCTTCTTTACAAAAGGACAGGTAGCGTCTACACAAGTCAGGCCTTTTTCCTGTATTTTTTTATATATGTCTCTGGCTACTCCATGAGAACGAATAATAATAACGCCTTTATCCACTGCATCTAATTCTTTTTCAGAGTCAATCACTTCAACTCCTTTTTTGGCTAGATCTTTTGTCACTTCTTCATTATGGATAATCGGACCATAGGTATAGATTTTATCTTCCCGGTGCTGTTCTACCTGTTCATATACAGTGTCAACAGCTCTCTTTACACCAAAACAGAATCCCGCTGTTCTTGCCAACTCTATCTCCATTCTTTTCTCTCCTTAATCCACATCACCTGCACAATTCGACAATTTTATCCACAACTTCAGGAATTGTCATATAAGAACTATCTACCTTTACTGCATCCTCAGCCTGTTTCAGCGGAGCAATCTCTCTTGTCATGTCACGATAATCTCTTTCTCGAATGTCCGATTCAATTTCTTCCAAATTACAAGGGACTCCCTTTGCCATCAGCTCTTCATAGCGACGCTTGGCTCTCGTCTCAACACTTGCAGTTAAAAATATCTTCACGTCAGCATTCGGCAATACACACGTTCCGATATCCCTGCCATCCATGATCACATTTTGTGTACGTGCAAGATTCTGCTGAAGCTCCAATAACTTGGCTCTTACTTCTGGGATTGCCGATGTCATAGATGCCATATTTCCTACTTCCTCATCCCTCAATCTGGAAGTAATATTTGCTCCATTCAGATAAACCTGCTGGATACCATTTTCGTAGCGAATGGTTACTTCAGCATCCTGGCATGCCTTAATCACTTTTTCCGTCTCATCCGCCTGAATTCCCTGATTCAGGAAATGAATCGCCAGACCTCTATACATGGCACCGGTATCAACATAGATAAATCCCTTTTCTTTTGCCACTAATTTTGCAATCGTACTCTTTCCTGCACCTGCTGGACCATCAATTGCCACATTATATCCCATGATATTTCTCCTTTATTCAATATTTACTTTTTCGATTCCTTTTTTAACTCCAGTACATTTCTGTATTAAAAATTGTTTAAATTCTTCAATATCAGCATCCTGAATCCCATCCTTTGGAAAACCAAAGAATTTCTTTCCGCCAGTTTCTACATAAACAATCATTGCTATAATCTTTTCACTTTCGATAATTCGCTCTACATTTTTATAATAAAGCGTCTGTTTATTACCATGTACAAAACTCGTCCAAGAATCTTTACCGAATTCCAGTTTTACATTAAAAGGTTCTTTCCATTTTTTCATTCTTTCTTCATACATTGTCTGCCCGTCTCCGGTTGACGCAAGCATCTCCATCTTTTTCCCGAAAGTCCTTGCCAGAACTTCTGCTATAACAAAAGCCAGCGCCCAACACACAAGATATTTTAACGCGAAAAAGGCAATGCTGCCCGCCGTACCATGTAATACATTACTGTATACAAGCATGAACAATAATACGAATACTCCTCCCGTAAAAACCACGATTTTATAATTTTTTGAAATCTTAGTCATTCCATGGACTTTCAAAAAATCTGTCAATACTTCTTCTGTTTCTATATATCTAAATTGATATTTTCCTTTCATATTCTTCTCCTTCACTCTATATAATACTATTTCCTGCCGCATACGCAGTAGACCACGCAATCTGAAGATTAAATCCCCCCGTTACAGCATCCAGATCTAAGACTTCGCCAATAAAATAAAGGTTTTTTATCATTCTGGATTCCATGGTGCTCGGATCAATTTCTTTTATTCTGACACCACCCTTTGTGATAATCGCTTCATTATAATCACGAAGTCCAGTCAGCGTAATTGAAAGATTCTTAATCAACTCTGCAAAGAACCTTCTTTCTTCTCTAGAAATGATATTCACTTTCTTCTCTGGCGGAATATTGCTCAATTTTATCATAACCGGGATTAATTTGGAAGGAAATAATCCTCCAACCGCATTTTTAAATTGACGATTCTGATTTTCTTCAAATTCTTTCAATATCCGATGATCCAACTGTTCAGCCGAAAGTGCGGGCTTCAAATCGATTGAAAGACGTAATTCTTTTGTTTTTAACCTCTTTCCCACATAACTGCTGGCAGTTAAAATTAGGGGACCACTGACACCATAATGGGTAAACAACATTTCGCCAAATTCATCATACAAGATCTTTTTACCATCACAAATAGTTATGTTTACATTTTTCAGGGATAATCCCTGCAGCTCTTTTACCCACGATTCTTTTGTCTCTATTGGAACAAGTGATGGCATACACTCTGTAACATGGTGTCCCAGATCCTCCGCAAATCGAAATCCATCTCCAGTAGCCCCTGTACTTTGATAGGACAAACCACCCGTTGCAATCATACAAGCATCTCCAGCAACTATCGTGCCATCCTCTAATATAATATGATGAAATACTCCTTCCTCTGATACGACCTTTTTCACTCTTGTCCGAAGAGATATTTCAACTCCAAGGCGATGCATCTCATCGGAAAGAACACGAATCACATCAGAAGAATGGTCAGATATCGGGAACACCCTGCCCCCACGCTCTATCTTCGTCCGAAGTCCAAGTTCTTCAAAAAACGCAATGGCATCCTGATTCGTAAACCCATAAAAACTACTATATAAAAACTTTGGATTTGAAACCACAGAATCAAATAACACATCCATATCACATGCGTTGGTCAAGTTACACCTTCCTTTTCCTGTGATGAATAGCTTTTTCCCTAGTTTTTCATTACTTTCAAACACCAGGACTTCATGCCCATTTCTCGCTGCAATAATGGATGCGAACATTCCTGCCGCGCCCCCGCCAATTATCAACACTTTACTCATCTTTCATATCCTTTGCGTTTTCATTTTCGACACTTCCCGATAATTCCACCTTATCGCCTACCATATTCAATTCATCTTTACTATACACCTGATATTCATCCCAAATCCGTTCTAATGTCTCCAGAGTGGAAATAACCTCTTTCTGCTTCTTCATACACAAAGCAACCACCAACGCATTAACTACACTTAAAGGTGCAACCAATGAATCTACTATTGAAGCCATATCACTTCTTGCAATTAAATTACATGAAGAATATAAATTCATAGGAGAATGTACGCTATCTGTCAAAGTAATTACTTTCGCCTTTCGATTACTTGCATACTCCAATGCTTTCAGTGTACGCATAGAATATCGCGGAAAACTAATTCCAATAATGACATCTTCCTCATTAATGCGGAGTAACTGTTCAAAAATCTCACTGGAACTATTTGTATTCACAGCCACTACATCATCACAGACAAGATTCAGATAAAAGCACAAAAAACTGGCTAAAGGAGCGCAGCTTCTAATGCCAACCACATAGATCTTTCTGGCATTCAATATCGTATCCACAGCCAATTCAAATGCCTCATGGTCAATTGCTTCCATTGTCAGTTTTATCTTCTCAATATCGGATTGTAATACAGAGGTCAGAATCTCTCCCTGGCTGATACGTCCATAAGTCACTTCCATACGTTGGATGGAATTCAATTTCGTCCGTACCAACTCCCCAAGTGCTTTTTGAAATCCCGGATAACCGTCATATCCAAGCGCTGTTGCAAAACGAACGACTGTAGATTCACTGACTCCGACTTCTTCTCCCATCTTCGCAGCCGTCAAAAAAGCGGCTTTGTCATAATCTTCACGAATAAAATCTGCCAGCTTTTTTTGACCTTTACTGAATTTCGGATAACCGTCTTCTATTTTCTTTAACAACTCATTTTTACTTTGCATGTGACATTTCTCTTTCCATTTCAACATTGTTTCCATTATATAGCCAAACCTCTTAAGATTCAAGAGGACATCTGAAGATTCTACTCTTCTTCACCAAAACAAGGTGTGCAAAAATCTGCACACCTTGTTCTTATCATGCTTTCTGTCATTCTATATCTCTGAATTAAACCGGATAACTTCCATTTTCCGTATCAGCTACTGTTGGATCCACTTTTGTCTGCTGTGCTTCTCTGTATTTAAAGAAGTCAACAGCTACTTGCGGGAACAACGCATAAGACAGAACATCCTCATCCTGTTGAATCCACTGCTCACACTCTTTGCGCAATGTATCCAATTCATCAGGAATCAAATCTGCCGGACGGCAGGTAATCGTCTCAGCATTTTCACCCAATACTTTTTTCTTCACATCTTCGTTAAATGGTTTTACAGTTGCACCATACTTACCACTTAAGATATCTTTTGTCTCTTTAGTTGCCATCTTATATCTCTCACCCATCAGCACGTTAAACACAGCCTGTGTACCTACGATCTGGGAAGAAGGAGTTACAAGAGGTGGTTCTCCCAAATCTTTACGTACCTTCGGAACTTCCTCCAGTACATCATAGAATTTATCTTCTGCACCCTGCTCCTTCAATTGAGAAGTAAGATTTGACAACATGCCACCTGGTACCTGATATAACAGAGTCTTAATATTAACACCCATGTTCTTTGGATTCAACAGACCACTTTCCAATGCTTCGTCACGAATCGGACGGAAGTAATCAGCAATCTCAGCCAATAAGTTCTGGTCAAATCCAGTATCATATGGTGTACCTTTGAAAGTCTCAACCATAACTTCTGTTGCCGGCTGAGAAGTTCCAAGTGCAAATGGTGACATTGCTGTATCAATGACATCCACTCCAGCCTCTACAGCTTTCAAATAAGTCATAGATGCAACACCTGATGTATAGTGCGTATGAAGCTGGATCGGAAGATCTACAGCTTCTTTTAACGCGCCAATCAGTTCTGTTGCCTGGTATGGTTTCAAGAGACCTGCCATATCCTTAATACAGATAGAATCCGCGCCCATGTCCTGAATTCTCTTTGCAATATCAACCCAATACTCTAATGTATAAGCATCACCCAAAGTATAAGAAAGAGCCACCTGAGCCTCTGCCTTTTCCTTATTAGCTGCAGTTACTGCAGTCTGCAGATTGCGCAGATCATTTAAGCAATCAAAAATACGAATGATATCAATACCATTAGCTACAGATTTCTGAACAAAATATTCTACCACATCATCTGCATACGGACGATATCCTAAGATGTTCTGTCCACGGAATAACATCTGTAATTTTGTATTCTTAAATCCATCGCGGAATTTGCGAAGTCTGTCCCACGGATCTTCTTTCAGGAAACGAAGGGATGCGTCGAATGTAGCACCTCCCCAACATTCCACTGAATGATATCCTACTTTATCCATCTTCTCAATAATCGGAAGCATCTGTTCTGTTGTCATACGGGTAGCAATCAGAGACTGATGTGCATCACGCAGAATGGTTTCTGTTATTTTAATTGGTTTTTTCTCAATTTCTGCCATTTTATATCCTCCTATAATCTATCAACAATTTTTAGATCATTATACACCTACGCCGAAAATTGCCATAAATGTTCCGGCTGCAACTGCAGTACCGATTACACCCGCTACGTTCGGTCCCATCGCATGCATCAGAAGGAAGTTTGTAGGATCCGCTTCTGCACCTACCTTCTGTGATACTCTGGCCGCCATTGGAACTGCAGATACACCGGCAGAGCCAATCAAAGGATTTACTTTTCCATGCGTTGCATAGCACATCAATTTACCAAACAATACTCCGGCTGCTGTACCAAACATAAATGCTACAAGTCCCAGAACAACAATTTTAATGGTGTCCATATTCAGGAATGCTTCTGCACTCGTTGTTGCACCTACAGAAGTACCAAGCAAGATTACTACAATATACATCAATGCATTAGAGGCAGTCTCAGTCAGCTGTCTTACAACTCCCGATTCACGGAACAGGTTACCAAGCATCAGCATACCAACCAGCGGTGCTGTCGTCGGAAGAATCGTACACACTACAACAGTAACAATAATCGGGAAAAGAATTCTTTCCAATTTAGAAACTGGGCGAAGCTGTTCCATCTTAATCTTTCGCTCTTTTTCAGTTGTCAATAACTTCATAATTGGCGGCTGAATGATCGGAACCAGTGACATGTAAGAATATGCCGCCACCGCAATCGGCCCCATTAATGCCGTCTGCTGTAATTTACCGGCAAGAAAGATAGAAGTCGGTCCATCTGCACCACCAATAATAGAGATTGCTGCCGCTGCTTTATCAGAGAATCCCATTGCCATTGCACCAAGATATGCTGCAAAAATTCCAAACTGCGCTGCTGCTCCCAGCAGGAAACTCTTTGGATTAGCAATCAATGGCCCAAAATCTGTCATCGCACCTACCCCGAGGAATATCAGAGACGGAAGAATTGACCACTCATCCAAAACATAGAAGTAGTAAAGTAATCCTCCGGTTCCATTGGCTGCCTCATCTGCATGCAACATAATATCTGGATAGATATTTACAAGAAGCATACCGAACGCAATTGGTACCAGGAGCAGAGGTTCAAACCCATGTCTGATTGCTAAATATAGGAAAAAACATGCAACTGCAATCATGATCAAATTGCCCCATGTGAGACTGAAAAATGCTGTCTGATGCACGAGGTTTCCTAATGTTGTTGTTATATATTCCATTTTTTAACCTCCAGTCGTGTTAAATAAACATAATCAGATTATGTCTCTAGTTTAATGTAGCAAGAACAGCTCCTGATTCTACAGCATCACCAACTGCCACATCAATACTTGCCACTGTTCCATCTTCTGGTGCCACAACTGGAATTTCCATCTTCATTGCTTCAATAATTACAACCGCATCGCCTCTTTTTACACTCTGTCCAACATTTGCTTCAATCTTGAACACTTTTCCTGCAGCTCCGGCTTTTACTTCAACAGAACCTGCTCCTGCAGCCGGTGCAGCAGTCTTTGGTGCTGCTGGTGCTGCAGCAGGTGCGGCCTTTGGTGCTGCTACTGGCGCAGCCGATGCCACACCTGCACCTTTTTCTTCTACTGTTACATCATATACATTTCCGTTTACTGTAATTGTATAATTTTTCATTTTAAATTCCTCCTTTGGGTAGTTATGCATTCCATTTATTTGACGGACGACGTCTAATACTTCTTACAACAAATCCATCTTTGCTGCATCCTTCTGCCTCTCTGGCGGCAGCAATTGCTGCAGAAATGACTGCGATCAATTCCAGATCATCTGCGACCGGAGTCTCAACTGCAGAAAGATTCTGAACAGGAGCTTTCTCTGTCTTAACTTCCTGTACAGGCTGCTTTTTGAATTTTTTCTCAATCGCAGGAATATATTTAAATAAGGAAATCAGGAATGAAATAAAAATCAGTACTATAAATACCGTTCCCATTCCAAGTATCGTATTTAATCCTGCTTTTTCCAATATTTCTCCTGTTGAATATTCTGCATCAACTGTCATGCTGTCCAGATAAGAATCTTCATCAAATACAAATGTAATCGTTGCTTCACGGTCTGAGAACTCAACTGCTGTTGTAACTTTAAGTTCATCTGTAGATGCCTCAAATGTATAATCACCATGACCTATATATTCACCACACTCTTTAGTAGCCGCTTGCCACGCCTCCAATGCTCCAAGGAAACTTTCCTGCGTAACAGGGATCCCAGCCTCAGTCAACTGTAGCTCAACATTAAAATCTGTCATGGACTTCCACTGTTCGAGCGTTGCTTCATCGGTACTCGCACAATAACTCAACAGAAATTCTGTCGTCTGTTCAATGGTAGCTTCATCATAATCCATTGTTTTATTGCCGCTTCCACATGCGGTAAAGCAGAGCATTGTCGCAAGCACACAGAGTAATAAACTAATCTTTTTTCTCACTTTACCTCACCTCTCTAAACTGCACCATGTTTTTTCATCGGGCGTTCTTCTCTCTTGGTAAATAACATCTCAAATGCACCGATGACATATTTTCTGGTATCAGCTGGTTCAATAATCGTATCTACATATCCTCTTCTTGCTGCTGAAAGCGGGCTTGACTGCAATTCTTTGTATTCTGCTGCTTTTTCTTTTACAGTAGCCGAATCAGAATTTGCATACATAATCTTAGCTGCAAGATTTGCATCCATCATACCAATCTCTGCAGTTGTCCATGCATACACTATATCTGCACCGATAGACTTACTATTCATTGCTACATAAGCACTTCCAAATGCTTTTCCAATCACAACATTCACTTTTGGAACTGTTGCATTGGCAAATGCATAAGTAAGCTTTGCAGCTTCTCTCGCAAGATTTCTTTCTTCACATTTTCCGGCTTTAAATCCAGACACGTTTGTCAAAGAAAGAATCGGAATATTAAAAGCATCACAAAATGTTATAAATTCCGCTGCTTTTCTTGCTCCATGAGCAGACAAGGAGCCATCAAATTCTGCGACAACTTCTGCATTTTCATTGTATACTTTTGAACGGTTCGCAACAGCACCCACTGTCATCCCATTCAATCGAATAAATCCGGTCACCATATCCTTTGCAAAATTCTTTTTCGTCTCAAAGAACACGTTGCTATCAGAAATATTGGCCAGTGCAATTGCAGTATCTTCAACTGCATTTTCAATCCCTTCACATACACGGTTGAGATCATCTGTACACTCATCGTAGGCAACATTTTCCTCATTATTACAAGGAAGCATACAAATTAGGGCACGAATATTTTCAAGGATTTCTGCTTCTGTTCCCACCACATCTACAAGACCAGACTTTTCACTCTGATATTCTGCAGAAGAGGTATCCAGCTTTGAAATCTCATTGCCAGGAATTGCATTTGGTGAATTCACAAATAACTTTGCATCAGATGCTTCCATGAAGGTAAAATCTGTCAAAGCAGGGACGAGAGCAAGTCCACCACCACAAGTCCCAAAGATTGCTGTAATCTGTGGAATCACACCAGAAGCCATTGATTGTTTTAAGTACAGATTACCAAATGCCTCTAATGCATCTGTCGCTTCCTGAAGTCTAAAACCAGCACAGTCTACAAGACCGATTACCGGCGCACCCATCTTCATTGCCATATCATAGATATTTGAAATCTTTTTCGCATGCATCTCACCAATTGCTCCATTTAATACCGTTGCGTCCTGGCTATATACATATACTAAATTTCCGTCAATTACTCCATAACCAGTAATTACACCATCAGCCGGAGTGTCTTTTTCCTGCATGTTAAAATCAGTGCTTCTGGCAGTAACAGCACCACCGATTTCAACAAAGCTTCCTGCATCAAGTAAAGAAGCAATTCTTGCACTTGCTACATTTTCTGTTGCCATGTTGCCCATAGTATAGTCCTCCATTTTCTTACATATTTAAATTGGGTTGATACTTAATTGTAAAGTAGAACCAAATTTTTGCCAATTGTATTATATCGTTTTTCTTCTCTCCATGCAATACTTTTCGCATTTTTCTGTTAAAATATTATCGAATTATTTTTTTATTATATCAAGTTATCATGGCAGCACGTTAAAGCAACTGTGAATTTTGCACTATTCATTAACTTTTTCTTAACTTTTTATTGTACTTTAGTCTAATTTATGATATATTTATCATGGTTTTTAAATGTAGACATTTTTCTACACAAAAACCGAAACAATACTATATTTTTAATTGGAGGGTTAAAAATGGAAACAACAAAAAAGAAATGGCCATTTGGTTTCTATGTATGTAGTTTCTCTTTCACTCTTGAAAGACTTGCATACTACGCTGCTAAATGGGGCGTTGCCATCTTCATCGTTCTTTCTGCAGCAGAAGGAGGTCTTGGACTTTCCAAAGCTGAGGGTGCGTTGATGAGTTCCAACCTGGTAGCATTTACTTATATCACACCAGTTATCGGTGGATACATTGCTGACCGTTGGATTAGCCCAAGACTCCTCGTTCCAATCGGAGAGATTTTAATGGGTCTTGGTTATTTATGTGCATGGCAGGCACAGAGCAAAGGTATGGTTTGGGTTATGATTATCCTGATTGCTATCGGTACAGGTTTCTTCAAAGGAAATGTATCTGGTATCAACGGACGTCTGTTCCCATTAGCTGACGCAGATACTTTGGACTCTATCTTCAGTATCCAGTATTCATTCGTTAATATTGGTTCATTCTGCGGAACAACATTCCTGACTCTTGTTGCTACAAACTACAGCTATCGCTTCATGTTCCTTCTTTGCGGAATCTTCATGTTCATCGACTGTGCATGGTGGCTCTTTGGAATGAAGTTCTTAGGTGATGCTGGTAAGAAACCATTCCTTGTTGACAACAGAACTGAAGATGTTGACAAAGCTGACAAAGAGAAAGACAATGCTCCTCTTACAAAGCTTGAGAAAAATCGTGTTATCGCTATCTTAATCGTAACACTGTTCTCTGGTGTATTCTGGTTAATCTGGTACATGGCTTACATGCCAGTTTACTATGAATTTGGTCCAATTGAGCAGGGCGGTTCCGGATGGGCTAACTGGAACATCGGTTCTTTCCAGATGCCTACTGCATGGTTTGACTCTATGAATGGTCTTCTTTGTATTATTCTTTGTCCTGTATTCGCTGGAATCTGGGCTAAGATGAAACAAAGACCACAGGGCGACTGGGGAATGTTCACAAAGACATCTGTAGGTATTATTATCCTTGGTCTTTGTACAGCATCCATGGTACTTGCTGCATTCCTTAGCGGTGAAGGAACAAAAGATCCAGTTGGTATCTGGGTTATCATCCTGACAGCTGTTGCTATGTCTGTCGGTGAAGTTATCTTCTCACCACTTGGAAACTCTTTCATCAACAAATATGCTCCTAAGAAACTGCTTGGAACATTGCTTGGTGTATGGCCACTCATCATTTTCTTCGCTGGAAAAGGATATGGTCCACTTTACAACTTCCTTGCACAGTTCTCATTCGTTAAAGCTTACGGTATCGTTACAATCCTGATCATCGCCTGCGGTGTTATCATGTTAGCGTTCACGAAGAAATTTGACGAAATGGTTGGCGGTAAATAAGTCAATACATAAAAGGATTTACTTTTTGAAGGAAAGGGCTCCCGGTTCCCCGGGAGCCTTTTTTTCTACAGGAAATCACATTTTCCAAAATATATCTGTGTATTTCATAATGAAATTACAATATAAAGGAGGCAATTGATTATGACAATTGTAGCAGAAAGAATTGCAAAACTTCGTGCTTTGATGGCTGAAAAAGGGATTGATGCATATGTTGTTCCTACTGCCGATTTCCATCAGAGCGAGTATGTAGGAGAACATTTTAAGGCAAGAAAATTCATTACCGGATTCAGTGGCTCTTATGGTACAGCCGTGATTACAAAAGATGACGGTGGTCTATGGACAGATGGAAGGTACTTCTTCCAGGCAACTAACGAACTGGAAGGAAGCGGCATCCGACTGATGAAAATGTTCGTGGGTGATACTCCATCTATCACAGAATATTTATGCGATAATGTACCAGAAGGCGGCACGGTAGGCTTCGATGGCCGTGTGCTTTCCATGGGAGAAGGTCAGGAATATGAAGATGCATTAACAGCAAAGAATATTCAGATTGATTATTCTGAAGATTTGATTGATGCAATCTGGGAAGACCGTCCATCTCTTTCTAAAAAACCAGCATTCTTCCTGGAAGAAAAATATTCTGGCGAGAGTACAGCTTCCAAACTTGCACGCGTGAGAAAGAAAATGGAAGAAAACGGAGCAGATACACATATCATTGCTTCTCTTGATGATGTATGCTGGCTTCTGAATGTCCGTGGAGATGATATCGATTTCTTCCCATTACTGCTTTCCTATGCAATCGTAACCATGGATGCTGTTGAACTATATGTTGACGACTCCAAACTGGATGACCGAATCCATGAAGAATTAAAGAAGAATAACGTCAATATTCATCCTTACAATAATATTTATGAAGATATCAAGAATATCAGCACTGACAGTGTTGCACTGATTGACCCAATGAAAATGAACTACGCTTTGTACAAGAATATCCCTTGCAAAATCGTAGAAGCTGCAAATCCAACTATCCTTATGAAAGCCATGAAAAATGATGTAGAACTTAAGAACATCAAAAATGCTCATATCAAGGATGGTGTTGCAATCACCAAATTCATGTATTGGGTAAAAACACGTTATGACAAAGAACCAATCACAGAGCTTAGCTCTGCTGCAAAATTAACGGAGCTTCGTGCAGAACAAGAAGGCTATATCCGCGACAGTTTCGAACCACTGTGTGCATTTGACGACCACGCAGCCATGATGCACTACTCTCCTTGCGAAGAGTCTGACGTACAACTTAAATCCGGCGCATTTTTCTTAAATGATACTGGCGGTGGATATTATGAAGGTTCTACCGATATCACCAGAACATTTATCCTTGGTTCTGTTGACCAGCAGATGAAAAAATACTTTACTGCTGTTGTACGTGCCATGATGCGCCTGTCCCGTGCAAAATTCCTTTACGGATGCTACGGATACAATCTTGACGTCCTTGCAAGAGGCCCAATCTGGGATCTTGATCTCGACTATCAGTGCGGTACCGGACATGGCGTCGGATACCTCGGTAACATCCACGAAGCACCGACTGGCTTCCGCTGGTATGTCGTTCCAAGCAAGAATGAACATCATCAGTTAGAAGAAGGCATGGTCATCACCGATGAACCAGGAATCTACGAAGATGGAAAATTCGGTATTCGTATTGAAAATGAATTTGTCGTAAAAAAAGGCAATAAGAACAAATATGGACAGTTCATGCACTTCGAGACTATCACATTCGCTCCAATCGACCTAGACGGAATTGACCCTGATGAAATGAGTAGAGATGAAAAAGAATGGCTGAACAACTACCATAAAGAAGTATATGAAAAAATCGGACCACATCTGACAGATGAAGAAAGAGAATGGTTAAAAGAATATACTAGAGCAATTTAATTAATAGGGGACGTAGTAAAATGCAATTTTACTACGTCCCCTATTAAAAAATGTGGTGTACCCAATCGTCATATGCCCTGTACCCAATTTACAATTCTGCCATTCTTTCTAACACTTTATGATAGAATTCTTCGCAGCTTCCAATACGTCTTAGATCTTCCAGCACGATTCCATCTTTTAAGAATATGATTCTTTTGCATTTGCTTGCCATCTGTGGGTCATGTGTAACCATAATGATGGTCTTTTTCATAACTTTATTGATTTTTATGAATTCATCTACCACGATTTTCCCGGATTTTGAGTCAAGATTTCCGGTAGGCTCATCGGCTAAGATTAATTCGGGATTATTTAGAAGTGCCCGGCAGATTGCTGCTCTTTGTTTCTCTCCACCTGATAATTCGTATGGATTTTTGTCAAGAAGATGGGTAAGGCCGAATTGTTCTGCCAGGCTTTCAGCTCTTTCGATGCATGATTCAGCTTCTGCTTTATCTAGAATCATCGGAAGCATGATATTCTCTTTTACGGACAGACTATCCATCAAATATAAATCCTGAAATACGAACCCGATTTCTCTGCGTCGGATATCTGCTAATTCGTCTTTCCATAGTTTATCGATGTCCTTTTCTTTAAAATATATGGTTCCCTTTGTTGGTTCATCAATTAATCCCAACACTTTAATCAACGTAGTCTTTCCACAGCCGGATTTTCCCATAATTCCAACAAATTCTCCCTTTTCTACCTCCAGGTCAATCCCTTTTAGGACCCGGATATCATCTGGCTGTTCTTTCTTGCCGCCCGTTTTTGAATAACTTCTATATAGCTTTTCAGTTCTAATGATTGTTTCCATGGCTGCCCTCCACTTTTCTTATGATATAATACTCCAGGCACTTCATCCCTAGTGATTCTACCGCTGTATAAATAAGGAAAATAATTGTCAATACTTTGGAATATGCAATACAGTCAGTCTGTGAAAATAATCTCAGTTTCCACGTTATTGCCGTAAATACTATAATCGAAATAATCGATATTGTCATGGGTACCCAAAAGTAGAACCCCAATTCTGACTTAATGATTTGTAAGCGTTCTCTTTTTCGCATACCCATGCACTCAAGAAATTCTTGTTGTCTCTTCTTCTCATCCATCTCAGACTCTACTTTCATGTAGAGAAGGATCAAACTTACGATTGCCATAATTATCATGATAAACATACTGACTGCAATATTCATAAATCGTTCGGACTTTATCTGATCAATGAGAGTAGTTTTTGAGTACCATGACTGCACCTCACTGTCAAAAGAATTATCAAATACATGATTATCGTCAAATATCTGCAGTTTCTTTTCCACATCTTGTTTCTGATCATCTGCCACATTTATTAAAACAAGTTGATCCGGCCAGTGATGGATCGTCACATCTTCTATTGCTTCTTCCTCGCTGATCTGCTCACCATTCCAGTATATCGTAGTTTTCCACATATCCTCAACTTCTGCGAAATATTCATCCGAGAACACAACAATATTCTCATGTTCACCCTGTCTCAAATTGCCGATAAGGCTGGTTCGCTCCATTCCAATAACTTTACGTGGCTGAAATAATTTCTCTCGTTTAACATAATCATAAGCTATCAATGGCTGTCCAATATGAAGATAAGGAGTCTTCGTCCCCATATAATAATCAATCGGATGTGCTCTCACACTTTTATCTTCCTGATAGATGACATATATTTCACTTCCATCTTCTGCAAGATTCAGTTGTTTTGGCTTTTCTCCTATGTTCTCACACAATTTTCGATAGGTAGACTCTGAGATTCCGATATGTTGTCCCTGAGGCTGTATACACTCCATTGCACCGTTGATTTCTGTAGAATTATCTGCGTTACTGACTCGAACCATTGGATAACTTAACACTTCCGCCTGATTCTCATTTTTTATCTCTTCAAATATAGGCATATCATCTTCAATCGCCATACATACATAATCATATGGGAACATTGTCTCTGGTTCTTCTTCAATCAGAGATGTGGTTACTTCTCGCGAAAACACAAAAAGCACGCAGATATGTAATATCGTAAATAAAAATAAATACCGATATGCCGTCTTAAAATGATGATAAAAATAATTCTTCTTTAATAAACTTCCCAAATAAATTGAATTCTTCTTTTTTCTCAAGCGCAAATACATATTCCAGCAATGTCGCATAAATAAATATAACCCAATCAGGAAAAATACAATATACACCATTCCTTCTGCATGTTCTCTCTGAGAAAATCCATAAACAGAAAACACAATGACTCCTGCTCCAAATATCATGAATAAAGGGCTCAAAATTCCCGGCATCTTTTCTTTCTGTACAGCTTTATATCTCGCAGAAGTTCCACCCGTCTCATAATAAACATCATGAGTTGCCATGGCAGATATCAGATAGACTAGAAAACTGACCAATAGTGTCAACAAATAACTCTTAACCGTAATGTTTTCCAGCAGAATTGCCCCGTTAAATCCATTCCGAATTGCGATACGGCATACAAACAGAATCACATTTCCCAAAATGCATCCACCAATCAATGCCAGTATCATGCATACTGCCAATTCTGTTCCTATAAACAAATACAGTGTTTTGCTTCGAATTCCAAGATTCTGAAATAATGAATAGCTACTCATATGATTTTTCAGGTAAAACATCAAAACAGATACTATCATGAAAATGGATATTATGATTGCCGATGCAAGAAAATTTAGGAGGATTGTGCCAAGTCCCTGTCCGGTAAGGAGATTTTCCACTCCCTGCATCCCAGATAACATTTCTCGCATCCCCATACCTGCAAAAATAAAACTAATCGACACAGTATCTACCAGCACAAAGATACGATAAGTCGCCCAATTGCTCTTAAAATTCTTCCATACAACCTGATAAAATAACGCGGAGTACTTCCCTTCAAATACAAGCCGTTCTTTCCGCTCTTTTTTTACCTGTCGTTCATGCTCTTTAATCCGACGCATCTCTTCGGTCGCTTCCACCCATGAATCTATCATACGATACCCAATGAGATTGATTCCCTGAAGTATCAGCATAATAAGAAGATACAACTTAGCAAACCAACTATCCATATAAAAAGTAGGGCCACTTGTTATACTGAAAAGATTTGCAGCGCAGATCACCAGACACACGCCCGACACAAATCCCTTCTTCTTATTCGAGAACACCTGTAAAATGCTTATAATCCCCAAAATCTGTAGCACGACTAAGAGAAGCAGCTGCCCAATAAACACAAACATCATGGATTGGATATCCGTCCAGTCCATCCAGCCTTCCCCGATTGATGCAAAATCCGCCCGCATTACTGTCCGCATATCTTCAGATGCATGCAAACGAAATAAATATGCATATGTATTATATCTTTTTCCTCCAAGCGAAATCCACGGAAGAAGCAATATGATCTGCATTATGATTCCTGTAACAAGCAGATACTTTCGATCAAGTGACAGTCTTTTCTTCATTCTTTCCCTCTCCTTGTTCCCCATATTACCTTATAAGTAACATCGCAATACCTACAATTCCACACACACACGAGATTCCAACCTTAAAGGCAATAGAAACAACCGACATTACCCACGCCATCGGATCCGCATTTCCTTTTTTATTGCCTCTCAAAAATATAATTTCAGAAGCTGACCAGAAAAGAAGTCAAAGTCCTATGCGATAGAAGGATACATTACGATAGAATATTGCAATAAAAATCATCAGATTTGCTAGAATATCAAATTTAACATTCCTGCTTCATCCGATTCATATAACTTCTACATTCACTAGTCGGAATTCAGCATTTTGTTACAAAAAATTAAATTGGGGACGGGATTTTTTCATTTTCCTCCGTCCCCAATCGAATTTGCCATGTCCTTTTTTGTATCTATTATAATATACACTGTAGATGAAGTCTATCACTTCTTTATTTAAGGGGAATTTAGATTAGTTAGTTGGTAATTGGGTGTGTACGGCGAGAGGACGGATGGAATGGTTGCCATTGCGGAGTCCTTCGCTTAGAATCCATAACTGAAAAAGGAGCAGATATTTTGTGACCAGGCTGATTCACCCCGAAATCTTGATGATTTCGAGGCTCAGCAGCCTTCTCAGATTTGGCTTGAAGCCAAATCTTCGCACAAAATATCTGCTTCTTTTCCAGTAACGGATTCTAGCGCTTGTCCAGCGAACGGCAACCATTCCATCCGTCTTCTCGCCTGACATCCCCCAAGTCCGCAACTTCCTCATCTGGGAGAATTCCTGCGCGTCATGCAGAGGGAAAGATCATAGTAAAGATATTGTCAAAAAACTGGCAGAATAACTAACTGATTCT
>NZ_JAFBIX010000001.1 GCF_021531895.1 Faecalicatena contorta
CTCTTTTTGTAGTTGTGATATATGTAATACGATATAAACTTATACAATACTGATAAAGAAAGGTGTATACAATGGATAATATGTATATGAACAGAGAATTATCCTGGCTCAAATTCAATGAACGAGTACTGGAAGAAGCAGAAAATCCATCTGTGCCGTTATGTGAAAGGCTGACATTTATGTCAATCTATCAGACTAATATGGATGAATTTTTTATGGTGCGTGTGGGTTCACTTTTTGATCAGACATTGCTTCAAAAAGAAATCCGGGAGAATAAGACAGGGATGACTTCTCAGGAACAAGTAGATGCAATATTGAAGCAGACTCGTAAGACAGACTGCCGTAAAGAAGCTGTCTATGACGAACTCATGGAATGTATTGCAAAAGAAGGAATTCAAATTTTAAGATTCCAGGATATTGATTCCGAAGGATGCAAGTATCTGGAAAAATATTTTGATTCAGAGATTGCCCCACTAATTTCGCCAACTGTTGTAGGTAGACGGCAGCCATTCCCATTTCTTCGCAATAAAGAGATATATGCAGTTGTTGTGTTGGAAACAAAGAATAAAAAAGAAAGAATAGGTCTGATTCCATGTACCGGTAGTGTATTTGGCCGTATGGTCAATATTCCTGGCATGCAGGGAAGTTACATATTGACAGAAGAATTAATTTTACATTTTGTATCAAAAATATTCAAGGGCTATAAGATTAAATCAAAATCCCTTATGCGCGTTACAAGAAATGCAGATATTGACGCGGACGCTCTGTATGATGAAGATCTGGATTACCGGGAATTTATGGTAGGTATCATTAAGCAAAGGAAGAAGTTGGCACCAATCCGTCTGGAGCTTTCAAGAGAAATGGATTCTTATGGCATCTCCCTTCTTTGTGATTATCTCGAATTAGGAAAGAATCATGTGTTCAAAACTTCAACACCGCTTGATCTTTCTTTTGTATTTCAGATACAAGATCTTCTTCGAAAAGAAACCAAACTGTTCTTCCCCAAAAGAACATCTCAAAAATCAGATCAGTTTCAGGAAGGAAGAAGTATCATAGAACAGATAAAAGAAGAAGATAAGCTTCTTTCTTATCCTTATGAATCAATTCGCCCTTTCTTACATCTGTTAAACGAAGCCGCAGAAGATAAAGATGTAGTTTCTATCAAGATGACTTTGTACCGTGTGGCAAAGCAAAGTAAAGTGGTAGAGGCATTGATCGAAGCTGCTGAAAATGGCAAAGAAGTAGTAGTATTAGTTGAACTTCGTGCGAGGTTTGATGAAGAAAATAATATTGAATGGTCCAGACGCCTGGAAAATGCAGGATGTCAGGTCATCTATGGACTCGACGGTTACAAAGTGCATTCAAAATTATGTTTGATTACCCGAAAGACCGATAAGCAGATTGAATATATTACACAGATCGGAACCGGAAACTATAACGAAAAAACTTCTAGACTTTATACAGATTTATCATTAATGACATCCAACGTGGATATTGGTATAGAGGCTTCTAATGTTTTTCAGGCACTTGCAAAAGGGGAAGTCATAGAAAAATCCGAACATCTTCTTGTAGCACCCAAATGTCTTCAGAATAAAGTTCTTGAGATGTTGGACGAAGAGATCGCACATGCAAAAAGTGGAGAGGAAGCTTATGCTGGTTTTAAACTGAATTCATTGACTGATAAGAAGATCATCGATAAATTAATAGAAGCATCCAGTGCCGGTGTTAAGATTGATATGATCATTCGAGGAATCTGTTGTCTGATTCCAGGAATTGAAGGAAAGACAGATAATATTCGTATTATCAGTATCGTAGGAAGATTTCTGGAACATTCCAGAATCTATATATTTGGATCTGGTGACCGAAGAAAATACTATATTGCATCTGCAGATTTTATGACCAGGAACACAGTAAGAAGAGTAGAAGTTGCGGCACCAGTCTATGCAGAGCATTTAAAAGAAGAATTGCAGAACATGTTTGATATTATGTTAAATGATAATCAAAAAGCAAGGCAATTGTATCCGGATGGTACATACCGGAGAGTAGAGAATGATCAGAAACCTCTTAATTCACAGGAAAAATTTTATGCAATGGCATATCATGAAGAATAGACACGAACAATGTTGAAACTTGCGAATTCTTTTTCTGTATAACAATAAAAAAATCCTGTACAATAATATCATATTTATTGAATGATAGGAGGATTTGATACAATGCAGGAAAAAGAAGTATCACTGTGCACGTGGATTCATCATATCGCGACAGTTACAGGAATATATGCCGGTTTATACCAGTTAATGACAAAGGAATTGAACTGTTGGAGAAAAGGAGGGCTGATTCTTTTTACATCGTTTCAGTCCTGGGCAGGCATTAAAATCCTTAGAGATGCTGTCACAGGTATTCCCAGATTTCGGCAGGTCTGTGACAGCATACATAATCTAACCAATGATTCAGGGCAAAGGCAAAGAATACTCTGGTTACTGACAATTGCCTGTATTTTTTATAAATGTATGATTCCTTGTCAGTTAGGTTCAAAGTGTTCCGTAAGAATAAAAAGGAGGCATGCATAATCTTCATACTCGCCACATAGATTATTATAAATTCTGCGAGTGGCATTTCTATGAAATCAAATAACGATCATTTCCTTCGAAATAAAATAGCTGAGTTATCCGAATTGCCAAAGGATGTTGTCATGGGAATGCCGGTATTGACTATCCTTGGACAAAATGAATTGTGTCTGGAGAATTATAGAGGAATTATTGAATACACAGATTCTTTAGTACGCATTCAGACAAAAACCGGGCAGATTCGCATCTTTGGAAAAAATCTACATGTCATCTATTATACGAACGACGAGATGAAGGTAAACGGACAGATTTTGTCCGTTGAATATCAGCATTAAAAAGGAGGATATTAAGTTGCTGCCAAAGATCATTCGATACATGAAAGGGTTTATTCGAATACGGGTCACCGGGTACTCAACAGAACGTTTCCTAAATGCATGCTGCCATAAAGGAATTTCGTTATGGGAACTACAGCCGGTGCAAGGCGCTTATGAAATGAATATTTCAATTCAGGGATTCCGACAGTTGAAACCGATTATCAGAAAGACTGGAACAAAAGTGGTAATTGTAAAAAGACTGGGGCTTCCTTTTTTTTTACACAAATATCACAGACGAAGATTTTTCATTGCAGGTGCTTTCATCTGTGTTTGCCTTACCATCTTGATGTCGCATTACATATGGAATATCAACATCACTGGAAATCAGACATATACAGATGATACATTATTGAAATTTCTTGCAGAAAAGAATGTTGCAAATGGAATGCCAAAATCCGAAGTTGATTGTGACCGAATCGTAAAAGATATTCGAAAAGAATATGATGATATCATCTGGGTATCTGCATCAATTCAGGGAAGCCGCCTTATCATTCAAATCAAAGAAAATGAAGATTCTATGGACACTTCTACGATCACATCAGATAATACTACAGAAATATTACCAACCGATATCATAGCTGATCACGACTGTGTTATTACAGAGATTATTTCAAGAAATGGTGTACCGGCTGTAGAAAAAGGAACCGAAGTAAAGCAGGGAGATATTTTGGTGTCCGGTCAGGTTCCTGTCACCGATGATTCTGGTGAAATAATCAGCTATCAATATTACGAAGCAGATGCCGACATTCGTGGACGGACCACAATTGTATATCAAGAAAAGATGCAGATGACATATGAAGAAAAGGAATATCTATCTGTAGAAAAAGAAGAATATTATCTAAGTATTGGTAATTATAGATTACGATTTGCATCTATCCATAATCAGTATGACTCATGGGAAATGCACGGTTGGGAAAAACAGTTAAAGTTTGGGGAAAACTTTTATCTTCCGGTTTTTTATGGAATCAGAGACGCAAAACCGTATAAATCAATCAATAAAAAATATTCAACAAAAGAAGTTCAACAGATATTATCCGATAAATTTGAGGAATATTGTAAGGATTTGGAGAAAAAAGGGGTAGAAATTATTGAGAATGATGTTAAAATATACACAGAGTCTGAAAAGGCCGAGGCACGGGGAACATTAACTGTTATTATGTCGATCGGCACCTCAGCTCCTTCTCAATTATTGGAGATTCCAGTGCAAGAAGAACAAGATGAGTCAGGAGAATAACGAATGGGATTAATGGAAGCAGTCATTGACATACCGGCTGAGCATGAAAAGAATGTATTTGGCCAATTTGATGCTTATGTAAAAAAAATCGAGCGGACACTTCACGTAACTTTAATTGCAAGAGGAGAAAGTGTAAAAATCATGGGAGATGCTGCCAATGTAGAAAGAGCACGAAATGTGCTGGGACAATTGGTGGAATTATCTCGCAGGGGCAACACCATTCAGGAACAGAATGTAGATTATACACTTGCTCTCGTTATGGAAGACAGTGAAGAGAATGTGTTAGAAATCGATAAAGATATTATCTGTCATACCTTACAAGGGAAACCTATCAAACCAAAAACTCTTGGTCAGAAGAAATATGTAGATGCAATACGAAAGCAGATGATTGTATTCGGCCTTGGACCGGCCGGTACAGGAAAGACATATCTTGCCATGGCAATGGCAATTACTGCTTTTAAAAATAATGAAGTAGGAAGAATCATCCTGACACGTCCGGCAATTGAAGCTGGCGAGAAATTAGGATTTCTTCCAGGAGATCTGCAGAGTAAGATTGATCCTTATCTTCGACCACTCTATGATGCCTTGTATCAGATCATGGGAGCAGAGAGTTTTATAAAGAATTCAGAAAAAGGACTGATTGAGGTTGCCCCATTGGCATATATGCGTGGCAGAACTTTAGATAATGCTTTTATTATTCTGGATGAGGCACAGAACACAACGCCAGCGCAGATGAAAATGTTTTTGACGAGAATCGGATTTGGATCTAAGGTTGTAATTACCGGAGATGCCACGCAGAAAGATCTTCCATCCGGACAGATATCTGGACTTGACGTAGCAACATCCGTTGTAAAAAATATTGATGATATAAGTATCTGCCATCTTACCAGTAAAGACGTAGTTCGGCATCCATTGGTACAAAAGATTGTAAAAGCATATGAAGAATATGAGAAACACGAGATTCAAAACCGTAACCGGTCAAAGAACAGAGAGAAGAGGCGAAGATCATGACACTGTATTTTGAAGAAGAAGGCGAAGTAAAGCTTCCGTTGGAATGTCAGCAGATTGCGCAACAGGTGGTTGAAGCTGCCTTAGATTATGTGGGATGTCCGTATGAGGCTGAAGTGAATCTCTTGCTTACAATGAATGAACAGATTCATGAGATGAATCTGCAGTTTCGTGGGATTGATCGTCCTACAGACGTATTGTCTTTTCCATTGATTGATTATCCAATTCCTGGTGAATTCGATTTTCTGGAAGAAAGAGATGATTGTTTTAATCCGGAATCAGGAGAACTTTCTCTGGGCGATATCGTTATCTCTAAAGAAAAGGTTCTGACTCAGGCAGAAGAATATGGTCATTCTGTGTTGCGAGAATATGCTTTTTTAATTGCTCATTCTGTGTTACACTTAAC
This sequence comes from Faecalicatena contorta, assembly GCF_021531895.1. GTDB lineage: Bacteria > Bacillota > Clostridia > Lachnospirales > Lachnospiraceae > JAFBIX01. The sequence goes on from NZ_JAFBIX010000001.1 coordinate 5,590, forward strand.
TGGTTATGACCATATGGAAGATGAGGAACGTCAGATTATGGAAGAAAAACAGAATGAGATCATGAATATATTAAATATTTTACGATAAGATGGAGTTATTATGGCAAAACAACAAAGTAGAAAAGAAAAAAATTTTCTGGTTCAGGGTTCTATCCTGGCAATTGCCGGGGTAATCACTAAGCTGATTGGAGCAGTTTATAGAATTCCTCTTACCAATATCGTTGGAAGCGAAGGAATGGGGTATTATAACGTTGCATTTTCTATCTATACGGTAGCTTTAATGCTCACCTCATACAGTCTTCCTCTTGCTGTCTCAAAACTGGTATCGGCCAGAATCGCTGTAGGGGAATATCGGAATGCATATAAAGTATTCAAATGTGCCATGGCTTTTGCATTGATTGCAGGAGGGCTGGTTTCTTTAATTATATTTGTGAGTGCAGACTTTATCGCAACAAATATCATGTCCATGGAAATGAGTGTATATGCGTTGCGTGTTCTTGCTCCATGTATACTGATTGTTGCTTTGTTGGGAGTTTTAAGAGGGTTTTTCCAGGGAAATGGCTCCATGGTTCCAACCGCAGTTTCTCAAGTGTTGGAACAGATCGTCAATGCAGTCATGTCTGTTGTTGGCGCATATCTGTTGCTTAGCGCAGGAAAAAATATTGCGGAAACAAGAGGAAATCAATCGTTTGGTCCAGCTTATGCTGCTGCAGGCGGTACCATAGGTACGATTTCTGGTGCATTTTTTGCACTCTTAGTCAGTGCAGTCATTTATTTTGCTTATCAGAAAATATTTAAGCGTAAAATAAGACGTGACCGCTCGCGCCATAGGGAAAATTATAAAAAATTATCCAGAGTTCTTCTCCTCACGATCGCACCAGTCATCCTGAGCGCAACCGTTTATAATATCAGCGACTTTTTAGACACCGCAATCTTTAATAATATTATGGCTGCTCAGGGATATAAGAATGAAGAATATGCCAGTTTAATGGGAATGTTCAGCAGTCAGTACAGTACTTTGGTGAACGTTCCATTATCTGTTGCAAGTTCTCTTGCAGCTTCATTGATTCCAAGCCTTGTTACAACTGTACAGACGGGAAATCGCAAACAGGTACATAATAAGATTCATACGGTTACCAGATTCAATATGATGATTGCAATTCCATGTGCTGCTGGATTTCTAATTCTTGCAAAACCAATTATGGATCTGTTGTTTTACACGGAAGATAATGCAACAGCAGCTCTAATGTTACAGATGGGTTCTATTTCTGTTGTATTTTTCTGCTTGTCCACTGTAACGAATTCTGTGCTTCAGGGACTTGATGACATGATTACTCCTGTCAAAAATGCAGCAATTTCTCTATTAATTCATGTCATATCTCTAATACTGATGATGGTCATCTTCAAATGGAATATCTATGCAGTTGTATTAAGCAAGATTGTTTTTTCTGGTGCTATCTGTATCTTGAATGCTCATTCTCTGAGAGAACGGGTTGGTTATGTTCAAGAAAAGAAACGTACTTTTGTGATTCCAGTGATAGCGTCTGCTATTATGGCTGTGGTGACGATTATTATTCATTTGTTGTTTGAACTATTTGCTGGTGAGAGTATTGCCACAATTATTGCATTACTTGTAGCTGTCGTTACATATGGTGCATCACTTGTATTGCTCGGTGGAGTAACAGAAGAAGAGATGCTGGAAATGCCAAAAGGAACAACCTTAATATCTCTATGCAGAAAATTACATTTGATAAGAGGAGAATACAGATAAAAATGAGACCAGTAAAAAAAGTAGCTTTGCTGCATGATCTGTGTGGCGTCGGAAAAGCTGCACTTATGAATATGATGCCGATATTAAGTGTAATGGGAATTGAAGCATGTCCGATTCCAACAATATTATTATCCACTCATACCGGTGGATACAAAACGCCGGCTATTTCACACATTCCAGGAGATTATATCCGTAATTGTGCTGATCATTATAAAAAAGAACAGATCTCTTTTGATGCTATATTTATCGGTTATCTAGGAAGTGTACAGATCATAGATTCTGTTATCTACTTTATTGAACAATTTCCAGATACCATGGTAATATTCGATCCAATCATGGGCGATCATGGACAGTATTATTCTAATTTTGATGCTTCTTATGGAAAGGCTATGAGAAAACTGCTGCCTTATGCAGATGTTATTCTCCCTAATTTAACGGAATGTTATCTTTTAACCGGGAAAGAATATCAGATTACTGGAAACCATCGAAATGTCTTGCCATTATGTAAGGAATTGCGTAAATACGGAAATTTTGATATGGTTATCACCAGTGTCCCAAAAGATGACTGTAAAAAAGGAATTGTACTTTATGAAGATAACGCATTCCTATATATTGGAAATGGTGAAGTTTTAAGTGAATATCATGGCACTGGGGACGCGTTTGACGGAATGTTTTTGTCAAAACTACTTCAGGGTTATTCATTGTTAGAAAGTGTACAGGCTTCCCATGCTTTTGTATGTGCGTGCATTCAGGAAAGCCAAAAATTCGATTATCCTGAACGAGAGGGTCTCTTGATCGAAAAAACTTTGCGTAGACTTGTATAAATCAGGAATTTTCAGCCAATACTGTACTAAAAAAGGAGTTGTCCTTATGAAAAATAAGTATGGTATTGGTTTTTTTGTAGTCATGATCATTGCTTTTGTTTTAATCGCAGGAGCTTATCAATCAAGTTATCAAAGATCAAAAGAACTTGCTCAATCAAAAGTTACCGAAGAAAAAACAGAGAAAGCGGCAACATCTCTGGAACCTTCTGTTGCAACGGAAGGACAGGCACTTAAAGATGACTGTTTTTATCTGATGGAAGTTAATGGATATGTAGTCGTATATTTAAGTGATAAGAAGACGCCTTATGAATATACAGATATTTTATATGATGAACTTCCAGGCACTCTGCGTGAAGAAATAAAAAATGGAAAATATATCGAAGACACCGAAGCTTTATATGGATTCCTGGAAAATTATTCCAGCTAATATACTCTTTACGATAAATCTAACATTTTGGAAAAAGAAAAGCAGTGGACTTCTAGGAAAAGATAGTGTAAGATAAGTATCGTAATTTCTTAGAAACCAGATAAGGAAGGACAAAAGATATGGACGAAAAAAAAATCGCAAGAATTAATGAATTATATCACAAATCGAAAGCCGAAGGATTGACAATCGCCGAACAGAAAGAACAACAAATATTACGAAGAGAGTATATTGACTCATTTAAGCGCAACCTTCGCAGCCAGCTTAATAACATTTCCATCAAGGAAGCGGATGGAACAATTACAGATTTGGGTGAGAAATTTGGAAACCAAAAAGGAAATTAGAAAAAAGATTAGCCGACTGAGACAGGAATTGGATCCTCTTATATGGCAACAAAAAACAGAATCCATCGCATCAGCGGTGATTTCCCATCCGTGGTTTAGAGAGACAACCGATATTTATAGCTATGTTGATTGCCATGGAGAAACCGGTACAACTAAGATAATAGAAGAAGCCTGGCGATTGGGGAAAAATGTTTGGGTTCCGAAAGTTATTGGCGCTGAAATGATTTTCTGTCATATCAGCAGTATACAAGAGCTGCGGACAGGGGCATATGGCATATTGGAACCAGAAACAGACTGGATATCTGAAGGGACCGAGGGATTGATGATCATACCGGGAGTCGCTTTTGACAGCAGCTTCCATCGAATTGGTTATGGCGGTGGTTATTATGACCGATATCTTGCCGCACATCCAAGACTTCGTACAATGGCCATTGCCTTTGATTTTCAGATTTTTCAACAGATTCCTCATGAGACACATGATATCCAGCCGGAAGTACTGATTACAGAGACAAAAATATGCCAGAGAGAATACTATGAGGAGTAAGTGATATGCAGACAGGATTACCAAAAGATCCTATGCTTTTGCTGAGTGTGGTAAATACGAAAATCAGAGATTATTACCATACTCTGGATGCATTATGCGAGGACATGAATGTAGAAAAAGATGAGATTATATGCAAACTGAAAGGAATTGATTATGAATATGACGAATCAAAACATCAATTTGTCTAATGAGATACCGGATAAGGAACCTGAGCGTCAATATTATTACATAGAAAAAGCCAAAGAATATATTCAAAAAAAATCCCAGGAGATTGGACGACCGCTTACCTTTTGTGTAACCACATTTGGTTGTCAGATGAATGCCAGGGATTCCGAAAAATTACGCGGAATTCTATTGGAAATCGGCTATATAGAAGCATCTGAAGATATCGCCGATTTTGTTATCTACAATACCTGTACCGTTCGTGAAAATGCAAATACACGAGTTTATGGACGTTTGGGACAGTTGAAGCCAAGGAAGAAAAAGAATCCTAATATGATGATCGGTCTGTGTGGATGTATGATGCAGGAACCGGAAGTTGTGGAAAAGCTTAAGAAAAGTTATGGTTTTATTGATATTATTTTTGGGACTCATAACATTTTTAAATTCGCAGAACTAATCGTAACACGTCTGGAATCCCAGCGTATGATCATTGACATCTGGAAAGATACAGATCAAATCGTAGAAGATCTTCCAAATGAACGAAAATATTTCTTTAAGTCCGGAATTAACATTATGTTTGGCTGCAATAATTTCTGCAGTTATTGTATCGTCCCATATGTCAGAGGAAGAGAACGCAGCCGTGAACCCCAGGCAATCATTCGTGAAATTGAGCGATTGGTTGCAGACGGTGTAGTGGAGGTTATGCTGTTAGGTCAGAATGTAAATTCCTATGGTAAGAATCTGGAACAGCCGATTACATTTGCGCAGCTTCTCCAGGAAATTGAAAAGATTGACGGTCTTGAAAGAATTCGTTTTATGACTTCACATCCGAAGGATCTGTCTGATGAATTGATTGAAGTCATGGGAAATTCGAAAAAAATCTGTAAACATTTGCACTTGCCGGTTCAATCAGGCAGTACCAGAATACTTCAAAAAATGAATCGCAGATATACAAAAGAACAGTACCTGGAATTAGTAGATAAGATTCGGAAAGCTGTACCAGATATATCTCTGACAACAGATATTATTGTCGGTTTTCCGGGTGAAACAGAAGAAGATTTTCAAGAGACGCTTGATATTGTACGCAAAGTCCGCTACGATAGCGCGTTTACTTTCATCTATTCAAAAAGAACAGGAACTCCGGCTGCAGTCATGGAAGACCAGATACCGGAAGACGTAATCAAAGATCGTTTCGATCGTCTGCTGAATGAAGTGCAGACCATTGCATCGGAAGTATGTGCTGTTCATGAAGGAACTACTCAGCAAGTTTTGGTGGAATCTGTCAGTGAACATGACAGTTCAATGGTAACCGGACGTCTAAGTAACAATCTCCTGGTACATTTTGCAGGAAGTGAAGAATTAATAGGACAGCTGATAGACGTACATTTGACAGAATGCAAGGGCTTTTACTATCTCGGAGAGAAAATCTAGTCAAGAAATATATACCACCTATATTATGAATCAAAAACGCTCACACTATGTATGAACAACAAAGTGAGGGCGTTTTTTATGAGAAAATTAAGTGAGTATTTATTCTTATGGACTCTGGGAGGAAGTATATATTATCTGTTTGAAGTCGCATTTCGAGGTTTTTCCCACTGGACCATGTTTATACTAGGTGGAATCTGTCTTGTGTTTTTTACTATACAAGGCCAAATGGTTCATTGGAAAGATCCTTTATGGCGCCAGCTTCTTCGTTGTGTGATCTTTGTCACTGCAATGGAGTTCATTACCGGGATCATCGTTAATAAATGGATGAACTGGAAAGTCTGGGATTATTCCGATCAACCTTTTCAGTTGTTTGGACAGATTTGTCTGCCTTTTGTAATCATATTTTCAGGACTATGTGTCTGTGGAATTTTTCTGGGAGGTTATCTCTCTTATTGGTTATATGGTGAAGAAAAGCCTTATTACCATGTATTATAAATGAGAAATTCTATCTTTCTTATTTTGAGAAGAAATGATATAATAAAATGTAAAAATGTTAGCAAAAGAGGAGAATTAACGTGGCGGAATTAACACCAATGATGCAGCAATATATGGAGACAAAAAAGGAATATCCTGACTGCATCTTGTTTTATAGATTGGGAGATTTTTATGAGATGTTCTTTGATGATGCAATTACTGCATCCAGGGAACTTGAAATTACATTAACCGGAAAAAACTGTGGCCTTGAGGAACGTGCACCAATGTGTGGCGTTCCTTATCATGCTGTAGATGGTTACTTGAACCGCCTTGTATCTAAAGGTTATAAAGTTGCTATCTGTGAACAGATGGAAGATCCAGCCACAGCAAAAGGACTGGTCAAAAGAGACGTTGTTCGTATTGTGACGCCAGGAACTAATCTGGACACACAGTCATTAGATGAAACGAAAAATAATTATATTATGTGCGTTGTCTATATAGCCGATCGTTATGGATTATCAGTAGCGGATGTTACAACCGGAGAATATCTGGTGACAGAATTAGGTGACAGCGAAAAATTATTTGATGAAATCTATAAATTTATGCCCTCAGAGCTGATATGCAATGAGGCTTTTTATATGAGTGGCATGGATCTGGAACTATTAAAAGAAAAGTTAGGCATCACAATCTATTCTTTGGATGCATGGTATTTTGATGATGCCATCTGTCAGCGGACTTTAAAAGAGCATTTTCATGTGAATGTAGTGGAAGGTCTGGGACTTGCGGATTATGACTGTGGAGTCATTGCAGCTGGAGCACTGCTTCAATATCTGCTGGAAACACAAAAAAGAGATTTATCTCATATTACCAAATTATCTGTATATGCTTCTGGAAAATATATGCTTCTGGACAGTTCAACAAGACGAAACTTAGAACTATGCGAGACATTACGAGAAAAGCAGAAAAGAGGATCTTTACTCTGGGTACTGGATAAAACTAAAACGGCTATGGGAGCGCGAACTCTGCGTAAATATATTGAACAGCCATTGATTGATCGCAAAGAAATCGAACGTCGACTGGATGCTGTAGATGAGTTGAAGAATAACGCAATCTCACGGGAAGAAATACGAGAATATCTTTCTCCAATCTATGATCTGGAACGATTGGTCTGCAAGATTACTTATCAGTCTGCGAACCCAAGAGATCTGATTGCATTTGAAAGCTCATTGTCCATGCTTCCGCATATAAAATACATTCTTCAGGAAATGAAAGCACCACTCTTACACGAGATCTATGAAAATCTTGATACATTGGAGGAATTGTGCGATCTGATTCAAACAGCAATTCAGGATGATCCGCCACTTGCTATGAAAGAAGGCGGAATCATAAAAGATGGTTACAATGAAGAAGTAGACCGACTCCGATCAGCAAAATCAGATGGTAAAGAATGGCTTGCAAAATTGGAAGCAGATGAGCGAGAAAAGACAGGCATTAAAAACCTTCGTATTCGTTATAATAAAGTATTTGGTTATTATCTGGAAGTTACCAATTCTTTCAAGAATCTGGTGCCTGATTATTATACTCGTAAGCAGACACTTGCAAACGCTGAACGATATATCATACCAGAATTAAAAGAACTTGAAGATACTATTTTAGGTGCAGAAGACAGACTGTATGCATTAGAATATCAGCTTTATTGCGAAGTACGCGATCAGATTGCAAAAGAAATTCTTAGAATTCAAAGTACTGCTCATGCCATCGCACAACTTGATACATTTGCCTCAATGGCGTTGGTCGCCGAGAGAAATCAATATGTAAGGCCTAAGATCAATGAAAAAGGTGTGATCAATATCAAAGATGGACGTCATCCAGTTGTAGAGAAGATGATTCCAAATGACATGTTTATCGCCAATGATACTTACCTGAATGATAAGAAAAACCGTATTTCAATTATTACTGGTCCTAATATGGCAGGAAAATCTACATATATGCGTCAAACAGCGTTGATTGTATTAATGGCACAGATTGGATCTTTTGTTCCGGCTGCCAGTGCAGACATCGGACTGGTAGATCGTATTTTCACCCGAGTCGGAGCCTCTGATGACCTGGCTAGTGGACAAAGTACTTTTATGGTAGAAATGACAGAAGTTGCTAATATTTTAAGAAATGCGACGAATAAAAGCCTTTTGATTCTTGATGAGATTGGGCGAGGGACCAGTACCTTTGACGGATTAAGTATTGCCTGGGCAGTGATCGAACATATCAGCAACAGTAAGCTATTAGGAGCAAAGACACTTTTTGCAACCCATTATCACGAACTTACAGAACTAGAAGGCAAAATTGATAATGTAAATAATTACTGTATCGCTGTCAAAGAAAAAGGAGATGATATCATCTTTCTTCGTAAAATTGTAAAAGGAGGCGCAGATAAGAGCTATGGAATTCAGGTGGCAAGACTTGCCGGAGTGCCGGATTCTGTGATTCAGCGTGCGAAAGAAATCGTAGAGGAACTGGTTCATGCAGATATTACAGAGCGTATCAAAGATATAGCATCTCATGGACATGAACAACCTAAAGCGAAGCCAAAACATTATGATGAAGTAGACCTGGCACAGATGTCTCTGTTCGATACTGTAAAAGATGATGATGTAATTGATGAAATCAAAAGTCTTGATATCAGTAATCTGACACCGATTGAAGCTTTAAATACCTTATACCAATTACAGAACAAACTAAAAAACAGGTGGTAAAACATGAGCAAGATACACGTATTAGATTCGGTAACCATTGATAAAATCGCAGCAGGAGAAGTTATTGAACGTCCCGCGTCTGTTGTGAAAGAATTGGTTGAAAATGCCATTGATGCAGGTGCTACAGCAATTGTTGTGGAAATCCAGGATGGGGGGATCGATTTGATCCGCATTGCTGATAATGGATGCGGAATCGGAAAAGAAGATGTTCCAAATGCATTTTTGAGACATTCCACCAGCAAGATTCGCTCTGTTGATGATCTGGTACACATCGGTTCTCTCGGATTCCGCGGAGAGGCGTTGTCCAGTATTGCAGCAGTTTCTCAGGTAGAATTGATTACAAAGACAAAAGAACAGACCTTTGGAACACTTTACCGCATCTCCGGCGGAAAGGAAGAGGAGCTGGATGATACAGGAGCAAAAGATGGAACTACATTTTTGATTCGACAACTCTTTTATAATACACCAGCAAGAAGAAAATTTTTAAAAACTCCTATGACAGAAGCAAGCCATGTTGGTGACTTAATGACAAAAATGGCATTGTCTCACCCTGAGATATCATTTCAGTTCATCAATAATCAGCAATCCAAGCTGCATAGTTCAGGTAATGGCAATTTGAAAGATGTCATTTATCATGTCTACGGCCGAGAGATTGCATCGAATCTTCTGAAAGCAGACTATGAGTCTAATGGAATAAAGATTACAGGATTTCTGGGAAAACCGATAATTTCAAGAGGTAACCGTAATTTTGAAAATTATTTTATTAATGGAAGATATGTAAAAAGTACTATTATTTCAAAAGCTATTGAAGATGCATATAAAGACTTCACCATGCAGCATAAATATCCTTTTACCGTTCTTCATATTGAAATTGATGGAGAACATGTGGATGTCAATGTGCATCCGACTAAGATGGAATTACGTTTTAATAATCAACAGGAGGTTTATAATGCAGTATATACTGCAGTTGATCAGGGACTGCATGCTCAAGAGCTGATTCCTCACGTGGAAGTGTCCATACCAAAAGCGGATCCACCAGTTACACCGCCTATGCCAAAGGAAGTAAAGAACAATGTACCCATGCGTACTGTCCCGGCAAAGTCAACTGAGACAAAAAAAAGTTCATCTGCCCCGCAGCAAGAACGAAATCTCGATTATTTTATGTCAAAGATGCGGGAGCGTGTGCAATCGTATCATAATCAGAATTCTTCTGCGGAAGTTGTTGATCAGAAAAAGATCTTCAAGCCAGAGATACAGGTAGACAGGATTCGTGAAACAGTAAGTTACGCGAAAAAGGAAGAAGAAGCAAAACAATTAGACTTCTTTGAAGAAAAGTTATTAACCAAAGAAGCGAAAAATGAATATAAACTAATTGGACAAGTATTTGAGACATACTGGCTGGTCGAATTCCATGACAATCTCTATATTATAGATCAGCATGCGGCCCACGAAAGAGTTCTGTATGAAAGAACTCTAAAAAGTATGAAGACAAGAGAATTCACATCTCAGATGATCAGTCCTCCGATTGTATTAGATCTAAGCATGCAGGAAGCTGAATTATTGAACCGCTATATGGATCAGTTCACACGGATTGGATTTGAATTTGAGGAATTTGGGCAAGAATCTTATGCTGTCAGAGCAGTTCCGGATAACCTATTTGGAATTGCCAAAAAAGATCTGTTATTACAGATGTTGGATAGTCTTTCTGATGAAATTCACCGTAATCTTTCGCCGGATATGATTGATGAAAAAGTTGCTTCCATGTCATGTAAGGCTGCTGTAAAAGGAAATATGAAATTATCTGCAGATGAAGTAGATTCGCTGATTGGCGAACTTTTGACATTGGAGAATCCATACCATTGCCCACATGGACGGCCAACGATTATTGCAATGAGTAAACGAGAGTTAGAGAAAAAATTTAAAAGGATTGTTTGAATATGAAAAAATCATTAGTAGTTCTAACCGGGCCTACGGCTGTCGGAAAGACCAAAGCATCTATTGGACTTGCAAAAGCAATCGGCGGAGAGATCATATCTGCAGATTCCATGCAGGTATATAAACACATGGACATTGGTTCCGCGAAAATTCGGCAGGATGAAATGCAGGGTATTCCTCATTATCTTGTAGATGAACTGGAACCTTGGGAAGAATTTCATGTAGTACGATTTCAACAGATGGCCAAAAAAGCAATGGAAGAAATCTATTCTCACCACCATATTCCAATCATTGTAGGCGGTACTGGTTTTTATATTCAGGCGTTGCTTTATGATATTGATTTTTCGGAAAATGATGGAGATTTATCCTATCGTCATGAATTGGAAGAATATGCAAGAACATACGGCAATGAAAAACTTCATGAGCGTTTGCTTGATGTTGATCCTAATGCTGCTAAAGAAATTCATGCGAATAATGTAAAACGTGTCATTCGTGCTCTGGAATTTTATTATCAGACAGGAGCGCGCATTTCTGAACATAATGAAAAGGAACGCCAAAAAGAATCACCATATTGTTTTAAGTATTTTGTGCTGAATGATGACCGACAGAATCTATATCACCGCATTGATCAAAGAGTTGATCAAATGCTTCAGGACGGATTGGTAGAAGAAGTAGCACATTTGAAGGAGATGGGATGTACCAGAGAGATGGTATCCATGCAAGGGCTAGGTTACAAAGAAATTCTTGATTATCTGGAAGGTGCCTGCAGTATAGAAGAAGCTATTTACAAAATAAAACGTGACACAAGACATTTCGCAAAACGTCAGCTTACCTGGTTCAAACGCGAAAGACAGGTAAGCTGGATTAATAAGAAAGATTATAACTACGATGAGGAAAAAATATTACATGAGATGATAAAATCTTTGGAAGGAGTCATATGTTAAGAAGATTATTTGGCAGATCTGCTTTTTTAAAAAAGATGAATATATTAATGGAAGTCTATGCACAGTCACAAAATACATCTTCTACTTATAAACAGTTAATGGAATTAAAGCCATTAATCCGTACGGAAGGAGAAGAAGCCTGGTTCCAGCTAAATCGCGCTTCTTTGTTATATGATATGAAACGTTATCGAGAGGCAGCGGATGTGATTGTTGAAATCCAGCCAATAAATCCAGAGTTTAACGCACAGTGCGCAATTGTAAAAACAAAAATTCTGGAAGCATTATAGAGTATTGTAAAAATGGAAAGGGAATATTATGTTAGATGAAAAAGAACATTTATATAAAGAAATTGGCATTCAGCCTAAAGTACTGGAATTTGGTCAGGCCATAGAGGCTGATTTGAAAGAACGCTTTGAAAACATTGATCAGATTGCGGAGTATAATCAACTGAAGGTCATCCGCGCAATGCAGGAAAACAGGGTAGATGCCACATGCTTTAATTATGCCAGTGGATATGGGTATGATGACTATGGTCGTGATACACTGGAAAAAGTATATGCTTCTGTGTTTCATACAGAAAGTGCGTTGGTACGTCCACAGATTACTTGTGGCACACATGCTTTGGCTCTGGCACTTAGTGCGAATCTAAGACCGGGAGATGAACTTCTCTCCATTGCCGGGAAACCATATGATACTTTAGAAGAAGTAATTGGAATTCGTCCGTCGAATGGTTCACTTGCTGAATATGGTATCACTTATGCCCAAGTAGATCTATTGGAAGATGGTAGCTTTGATTATGATAATATTCGCAAAGCTATCAATGAACACACCAAGATTGCTACGATCCAGCGTTCCAAAGGTTATCAGACACGTCCAAGTTTCTCTGTAAAACAAATTGGGGAAGCAATTGCTTTTGTTAAAAAGATTAATCCCGATATCATCTGCATGGTAGACAATTGTTACGGTGAGTTTGTGGAAATTATTGAACCAAGTGATGTGGGTGCAGATATGGTCGTTGGTTCTTTGATTAAGAATCCGGGAGGTGGACTTGCTCCAATTGGCGGTTATATTGCTGGTCGAAAAGACTTGATTGATTCTTGCGGTTATCGGTTGACATCACCTGGATTAGGAAAAGAAGTTGGTGCATCCCTCGGTATTATGCGCTCTTTTTATCAAGGATTATTCCTTGCACCTACCGTTGTAGCAGGTGCACTGAAGGGTGCAATTTTTGCTGCAAATATTTATGAGAAATTGGGATACCATGTGGTCCCGAACGGCACGGAAAGTCGTCATGATATTATTCAGGCTGTAGAATTCGGTATTCCAGAAGGAGTCATTGCATTCTGTAAAGGAATTCAGGCGGCTGCACCAGTTGATTCTTATGTTACCCCAGAGCCATGGGCAATGCCGGGGTATGACAGTGATGTGATTATGGCGGCAGGAGCTTTCGTGCAAGGTTCCTCCATTGAATTGAGCGCTGATGGTCCGATCAAGCCACCTTATGCTGTATATTTTCAGGGAGGATTGACCTGGCCGCATGCAAAACTTGGAATACTGATGTCTCTGGAATATCTGGTCCGAGAAGGAATTGTAACGTTATAAAGTAAGGAGAGCTTATGAAACGAATTGGAATTATCGGTGGTGGTGCCTCGGGAATTATTGCAGCGATCTCAGCCGCCAGATCAGACAGTCATACACAAGTTTTCATTCTTGAACATAAAGATACAATTGGGAAAAAGATATTGGCAACGGGTAATGGACGATGCAATCTGACAAACCAGATAATGGAGGCTACCTGTTACCATAGTGAAAATATTTCCTTTGTAGAAGAAGTTCTGAACCGTTTTGGATATCAGGCAACACTGGATTTTTTTCATTCTCTTGGGCTGATTACCAAATCTCGTGGGAATTATATATATCCCCGTTCTGACCAGGCATCATCCGTATTAGACCTATTGATACTGGAACTGAAACGACTAGAGGTACAGATATATACCGGTGTTCATGTAACAAAACTGGAAAAAAGTAAAAGGGGATTTCGCGTATATACAAAAGAACAGACGTTCCGGGCTGATAAAGTAATTCTTGCCTGCGGTGGAAAGGCATCCAGTGCATTGGGTTCTGATGGGAGTGGATATTCACTGGCCAGATCTATGGGACATTCAATCATACCGGTGTTTCCCGCATTGGTTCAGTTGAAAGTACAGAAGCATCCATTTGCCAAGGCCTCTGGTGTACGCACAGATGCAAGAGTGACCGCCTATGTCAGTGGAAATGAACTGGGTTCTGACACAGGTGAATTACAGATTACGGCATATGGAATTTCTGGAATTCCCGTATTCCAGATCAGTCGTTACATTGCAAATGGATTGTATAACAAACAAAATACAGAAGTGCATATCGATTTTTTGCCAGATATAACACACAGTGAATTCAGGGATTTTCTCTTTGAACGAAAAAACGGGCATGAAGATATGTATATTGGTGATTATCTGACAGGAATATTCAACAAGAAATTAATTCCAAGATTATTAGAACAGGCGCATATTCGTATCCAGACAAAAGTTGGTGATCTCACGCAAAAACAATTACAAACTTTTGTGGATACGTGCAAGAAAACTGTCTTAACCATTTCGGATACGAATGGATTTGAAAATGCCCAGATTTGCGCTGGTGGTGTGTGTACCGAAGAAATATATTCTGCAACAATGGAATCTAAATATGTAGAAGGTCTTTATCTGACAGGAGAATTGCTTGATGTAGACGGTATCTGTGGAGGATATAATCTTCAATGGGCATGGGCAACAGGATATCTGGCCGGTGGCTCTGCCGCATCTTGATCATTACTTCGAAAGGAGAGACATGTATGATAAGAATCAATCAATTGAAATTAGATATTCACCACTCAGAGGCGGATCTAAAAGCGAAGATTCTCAAAACCCTTCGCATAAAGGAGGATGCGCTTCTTTCTTATTCTATTCAGAAGCAGTCTATAGATGCCCGTAAAAAACCGGATCTTTTTTATGTCTATGCGATAGATGTTATAGTAAAAAATGAATCAGCTCTGAAAAAGCACATAAAAAATAAGAACATCTTATTTCGAGAGAAGCCAATTCCTTATACAGTGCATGTAACTGGGACTGAAAAACTATCCTGTCGTCCTGTTATCATTGGCACCGGTCCTGCCGGACTTTTCTGCGGATATCAACTGGCATTACTCGGATATCGTCCAATTCTTCTGGAACGCGGAGCATCTGTAGATGAGCGAATCGCAGATGTAGATAGATTCTGGGAAAAAGGAATATTGAATTTAAATTCTAATGTTCAATTCGGGGAAGGTGGCGCAGGAACTTTTTCAGATGGAAAACTGAATACTCTAGTGCATGATTCACAAGGCCGCAATACTCGCGTCCTTGAAATCTTCGTAGAACAGGGTGCGCCAAAAGAAATTTTATATCAGAATAAACCGCATATCGGAACGGATATTCTGGCCAGGGTTGTAAAGAATATAAGAGCATTTATCCTTTCTCATGGAGGAGAAGTCCATTTTCACACACAAGTAGTGGATATTCAGACTGAAACTTATAATGGTCAAAAAAAACTGACTGCATTAAAGGTTAAGAATTTGTTAGACGGAACATTCAGCATCCTAAATACAAATCTTGCTGTACTTGCGATAGGACATAGTGCAAGGGATACATTTTCTATGCTTTATAAAAATGGTATTCCAATGGATGCAAAGTCTTTTGCTGTCGGTATTCGAATGGAGCATCCTCAAGAAATGATTAATCAGAATCAATATGGAGAGAGGTATTCCAAAGACCTTCCTGCCGCTGCATATAAATTAACTGCCAATCTCCCCAACGGAAGAGGCGTGTATACTTTCTGCATGTGTCCCGGCGGATACGTTGTCAATGCATCTTCGGAATCCGGTCGCCTGGCGGTAAATGGAATGAGTTATCATGCAAGAGATGGACGTAATGCCAACAGTGCCGTCATTGTAACAGTAACACCGGAGGACTACGGAGCTGAAAATGCTCTTTCAGGTGTGGAATTTCAACGAAGACTAGAAGAGAAAGCTTATCAAGCTGGTTCTGGAAAAATTCCAGTACAATTGTTTGCTGATTTCTGTCAAAATCTCCCATCAAAAGAACCGGGAAATATTACTCCGCAGATGAAAGGGGATTACACTTGGACTAACGTAAGAGCCATTTTTCCGGAAGAACTTGCCGCTTCGCTGGAAGACGGTATTAAGACCTTTGAAACCAAGCTTTCCGGGTATTCTCGCCCGGATGCTGTCATTTCGGGCGTGGAGAGCCGTACATCATCTCCGGTGCGTATTCACCGTGATGATACTATGCAAAGTGATTTGTGTGGGCTATATCCTTGTGGAGAAGGTGCTGGCTATGCCGGAGGTATTACATCTGCTGCTATGGATGGCCTAAAAGTTGCAGAATCCATCGCCCAAAAATACCAAATTTTCGACAATTAGTCGAAATGCTTAAGAAATTTTTAATGGGATAAGTCTATACACTGATTCTGAAATATGATAAAATGTAGTGAGTTTTTTAGATAGAGAAAAACGAGGAGGAGTACATATGAAGGGAACAGGAAGCAAGAATGCCTGGTCTTTATTTCTGTTATTATTAACAGGAATTGTGTTGGGAGGTTTTATTGGAATGCTGGCTGAAGGCACTCCAGCTCTTGGTTGGCTGGCCTATGGGCAGTCCTTTGGACTTGAAGAACCGATTGTCCTGAATCTTGGGATACTGGTTCTGACATTTGGCCTTTCCATCAAGATTACCATCGCAAGTATTATTGGCATGATTCTTGCTATTATCATTTATCGTTTCTTATAACTTCTATTATGAGTGTCGTACGAATCTAAAGATAAGATGAATCAGTCAAATACCATGAAAGAAATACCTGAAATGGAACGTCCCTATGAAAAATGCGAACGAAAAGGAGCTGGCAGTTTAAGTGATGAAGAATTGCTTGCTGTATTATTACGTACCGGCACTCATGGTGAAAACGCACTTTCTCTTGCAAGGAGAATTCTTTATCACGCAGGAGAAACAGGAATATTAGGAATCCATCAGTTTAATCTGGAGCGTTTGCAAAAAATTAAAGGGATTGGCAAGGTAAAAGCAATTCAGATATCATGTATCTCAGAACTTGCCAAAAGGCTTGCAAAAGCTTCCTATCAGGATACATTAAGTTTTTCGTGCCCGGAAACAGTTGCAAAATATTATATGGAAGATATGCGGCATGAAAAACAAGAACAGATGAAATTATTAATGTTGAATTCAAGAGCAAAATTGATTGGTGAGACTAATATATCAAAAGGAACTGTAAACGCTTCCTTAATCACACCAAGAGAGCTTTTTATAGAAGCATTACAAAAGAATGCTGTATCCATAATTATTATGCATAATCACCCAAGTGGTGATCCAACTCCCAGCCGTGAAGATATGCTGACAACCAAGAGAATCCTCGATGCAGGGGCTTTGATCGGAATAGAATTGTTAGACCATATCATCATTGGCAATAATTGTTATATAAGTTTCCGGGAGGAGGGAATGCTTTAGAAAGGATCGTATCAAATGGCAAGAAATGTATACGGATTAGACCTTGGTTCTTATGAAATCAAGGTCTATGATAAGAAGAAGGATACTATATGGAAAGAGAAAGATGTCATTGCAATCAAAGATTCACGGGATATTTTTGCCGTGGGAGATGATGCTTTCGAGATGTATGAAAAGGCACCTTCTAATATTGAAGTTGTATTTCCGATGAAAGAGGGAGTCATATCACGATTTAATTATATGCAGTTCCTGCTTCAGAATCTTTTGAAAAAAGGAAGGCAATTTGCAAGAGGTTCCGAATATGTTATTGCAGTGCCAACGGATGTTACGGAAGTTGAGAAAAAGGCTTTCTTTGATCTGGTGATTCATTCTACGGCAAAAGCAAAAGAAGTCAATATTGTTGAACGTGCTATCGCAGATGCTGTGGGACTGAACCTGGATGTTAAGAACACAAAGGGATTGTTTATCGTTAATTTTGGTGGGGAAACTACGGAATTATCTGTAATTGCAGGCGGTGGTATGGTTATGAATCGTCTTCTGAAGATTGGAGGTTCGACTTTCGATCAGTCTGTTGTGACATTAATACGTCACAGCCACGATTTCCTGATTGGAAGACATACTGCTGAAGAATTGCGCAAGAATTTCGGGATTTTTACCAGTGATTCTGATTCTGTTCTTCCGGCGGCAGGACGTGATCTGATTACCGGTGTACCGATGAGAAAACCGATTTCCATCAATCTTGTGAGGTCTGCTATGAAAGATCCTCTTTTGGAATGTGTACATGCGATTAATTCGTTGCTTGACCGTACACCACCGGAAGTACGTAAAGCAATTCATGAGAATGGCATCTTCTTAACAGGAGGAGTGGCCCATACCCAGGGATTGGAGACTTATATCGAAGAGATGGTCGGAATTACAACAAGGACAGCATTGGAACCTGATATCTGTGCTGTGTCCGGTCTAAAAAAGATCATTATGTCAAAAGATTTAAAGAAACTTACTTACTCAATGTTGAATGAAAATTATAGGTGGATGAGATAAAATGAAAATAAAAAATCAATCTTCCCTTTCAAGTAAATACTGGCTCTTGATCCTTGCAGCCATCTGTATCATCCTGCTGGGCATTGAACGTTTTTCAGATGGTGGCGGTCCTTTACGTTTTATTGCTAATTATACAGTAATTCCTATGCAGAAAGGAATCAGTTATGTGGGGCGTTTTATGAGTGATGTATCCGGTAATTTTGAGACCTTAGAAGATGTGAAGAAAGAAAATAAAGAACTGCAGTCTAAGGTTGACGAGCTTACGATTGATAATACCAGACTTCGACAGGAGCAATATGAATTAGAGCGCCTTAGAGAATTATACAAGTTAGATCAGAATTATTCTGACTATGAAAAAATCGGTGCCCATGTAATCGCCAATAATGGGAGTAATTGGTTCAACGATTTTACTATTGATAAGGGGAGCAATGACGGTGTACAAGTCAATTCCAATGTTCTTGCGGGCAGTGGTCTGGCAGGGATTGTAACAGAAGTTGGTCCTGATTATGCCCGCGTACGTTCTATTATTGATGACTCAAGCAATATCAGTGCCATGATGCTTTCTACTTCTGATACGTGTGTTGTTCGAGGTGATCTGGAGCTAATGGCGGACGGAAGAATTCGTTTTGAAAAACTTGCCAATAACGAAAATGAAATCGAAGTTGGAGAGCAGGTAGTAACATCACATGTCAGCAATCGTTTTCTTCAAGGACTATTTATTGGATATGTCAGTGAAATTGAAGTGGATGCGAATAATCTGACACGCTCCGGTTATATTACACCGGCTGTTGATTTCAGTAATTTACAGGAAGTTCTGGTAATCACAACTACCAAGCAGGACTTGTTGGATTCTAAGGATAACAGCAGTAAAGGAGAATAGTCTATGAAGCGAAAGTTAATAACTTTTATTATTATTATCCTCTGTTTTTTACTGGAAGGTTCTGTATTCCATCATTTATCCTTTGCTTCCATTAAGCCGAATCTTTTGATTATCGTAACATCATCATTTGGATTTATGCGTGGGAAAAAGGAAGGGCTTTTTGTTGGATTCTTTTCCGGTCTTCTTGTCGATATCTTTTGGGGCAATGTATTGGGATTCCATATGTTGTTATATGCAGTTATTGGATATATTAATGGATTTTTCCAACGATTATTCTATGATGACGATATCAAACTTCCAATCGCGTTAATTGGAGCAAGTGAACTTGTCTATGGTTTGATCATTTATATTTGTATGTATATGCTTCAAGGTGATTTTGCATTTTTTCATCACTTGACAAGCATTATTTTGCCAGAACTGGTATACACAATTCTGGTTACTCTGGTACTATATCAAATTATATTACATGTCAATAAGAAACTTGAAGTAGAAGAACAAAGGAGTGCAAGCAAATTTGTATAATTTATGGGACCGGATCAAAACCGGAATATTGGAATTCTTACAATCCCGAATATTTGTTATCATTGTAGTATTTTGTGTAATGTCAGCAATTCTTGTTCAGCGTGTCTTTTACCTGCAGATTGTCAAAGGCCAGGAATATTATGATGACTATAAACTTCAGATTCAGAAGACGAAGGAAGTTCAAGGTACCCGTGGTAATATATACGATCGCAATGGTAACCTTCTTGCATATAACGAACTGGCATATTCTGTAACGATTGAAGATACCGGAGAATATGACAGTATCAAGCAAAAAAACAAAGAGATGAATAAAGTCATTACAACCGTCATTGAGATGGTCGAATCCAATGGAGATACTGTAATCAATAGTTTTGGCATTATTCTGGATAATGATAACGAGTATATGTTTGTCCATGAAAATGAGACACAGAAATTAAGATTTATCGCCGATGTGTTTGGCAAAAAAACAATTGACGAATTGTCTAAAAAACAACAAAATATGTCTGCGCAGGATATCATTGATTATTTGTGTACAGACGAAATATATGGTTATGGAATTGACCAGAAAAAAATGGAAAAAGAAGATGTGTTGAAGTTGATAAATGTCCGCTACGCAATTTCTTTGAATAATTTCCAAAAATATATAACAACTACAATCGCAGAAGATGTCAGTGAAGAAACGGTTGCAGATGTTATGGAAAATCTAGATAGTCTGCAGGGAGTCAATATCGAAGAAGAATCTTTAAGAAGATATACAGACAGTTACTGTTTTGCCAATATTATTGGATATACCGGACAGATCTCCCAGGAAGAATATGATGCATTAAGCAAAGAAGAGCAAGAAACATATTCAAAAACGGACACTGTAGGAAAGTCTGGACTGGAAAAGACGATGGATACCATGCTTCAAGGGAAAAAAGGAGAAGTAAAACTATACGTTAACAGTGTCGGAAAGGTTATTGAGACAGTAAAAGGAAAAGATCCTGAAGCTGGAAACGATGTCCATCTTACGATTGACGCGAATCTTCAAAAAGCTGCATATCATATCATTGAACAGGAATTAGCCGGAATTCTTCTGGCGAAGATACAAAACGCATTAGATTATGATCGAAATCAGGTCGAGGATGGAAGCGATGTTATCATTCCTATTGGTGATGTATACAATACCTTTATCAGCAATGATATTCTGGATATGACACATTTTGGTGAAGAGGATGCCGGCGCTGCCGAACAGGAAGTCTATGGTATCTTTACCAACAGAAAAGAAGAGGTTGTTCAGCAAATTTCTGACATTCTCCAGGATACAAATGCTGCTGCATATAAAGATCAGCCTAAAGAGATTCAGGCATATTTAACCTATCTTGTGACAGATGTTCTGACAAATGGGACTCAGATTATTATGCCAGATGCTATTAATACCAATGACAGTACTTATAAAGCATGGAAAGACGACGAAAGCATTAATATCAATACGTATTTAAATTATGCAATTTCTCAAAACTGGATCGATACTTCTCTGTTAAAAGAATATGTTTCAAAAGGTGAAGAATATTCCGATTCCAGTGAACTTTATCAGGGAATTGTTGCGTATCTCCTTGATTACATCAGTTCTGATAATAGTTTTGATAAACTGATATACAAATATATGATCAAATCAGGCGAAGTCTCTGGAAGACAGATATGTCTGATGTTGTATGAACAGGGAGTTCTGGAATATGATCAGGCACAATATGATGGTCTGAATTCAGGTAGTATTACTGCCTATGATTTCCTTCGCGGTAAGATTCAGACACTGGAGATTACACCTGGACAACTTGCCTTAGAGCCTTGTACCGGTTCCATGGTTGTGACGGATCCGAACAGTGGTGAAGTACTTGCCTGTGTATCTTATCCTGGTTATGACAATAATCGTCTGGCAAATACCATGGATTCCAATTATTATAATAAACTGGTAACTGATCAGGCCAGACCATTCTATAATAATGCAACACAAGAAAAAACTGCACCGGGTTCTACTTATAAACCGCTAGTCGCAATTGCCGGCTTGACAGAAGGGGTTATTGATGTGAATACAATTCTCCCTTGTACCGGTATTTATAAAAAAGTGGAACCAAATCCAAAATGCTGGATCTATCCGAATGCTCACGGCAGTTTAAATGTAGAAGGTGCTATTCAAAATTCATGTAATAATTTCTTCTATGAAGTAGGATATCGATTAAGTTTGCAAGATAGTGGCCTTGACCAGATTAGTTCTGACAACGTAGAAGGTAAAGCTACAAGCACATATTATTCTAGTGATCTGGGAACAGATACTTTGAAAAAATACGCGGAGGCGTTTGGCCTTGGAGAAACTTCGGGATTGGAAATTCCAGAATCTGAGCCACAGATATCCGATGAATCATCTGTCCCATCAGCGATTGGACAGGGTACTAACAATTATACAACGAGTCAGTTGGCAAGATATATTACAGCAGTTGCCAATAAGGGAACTGTCTATAATCTAAGCCTGATTGATAAAGTCACTTCTGTAGACGGAGAAATCATTAAAGACTATGAGCCGGAAGTAACAAACACCATAACGGATGTCGCATCTTCCACCTGGACGGCCGTTCATAACGGTATGCAAAGGGTAGTAACCGTCGCACATAGTGATATATTTTCCAAATTAAATTCCAGTGGCCTGTCTTTGTACGGGAAAACTGGTACTGCACAACAGAGTAACACACATCCTGACCACGGACTTTTCGTTGGATTCGTTCAAGATGAAAGTCAAGAGGTGGCATTTGCAATTCGTATTGCAAACGGATATAGTTCTACTTATGCTGCTGAAATTGGGAATAATGTGATGGAATACTATTATCAGATAACGCCGGAAAATGAAATCATTACCGGAGCAGCCGCAGAAATTAGTACAGGAACATCAGGAGGAGATTAAGGGAAAGGATGACCATATGTGAAAGAACCGGTACTCATTAAGAGTAACAGATACGGCATCACCATCTATTTTGAACCGGATATACCTTACAAAGAACTGATATCCGAGGTGGAAAATAAATTCCAGGCTTCTGCACATTTCTTTAATCATGCAGAAATGGCTGTGGAATTTGAAGGCCGTACTTTCACAAAAGAAGAAGAGCAGTATCTGACAGAAGTTATTCAAGATGCTGCCGGGATACGTATATTATGTATTATCGAAAAAGATACTGTTACAGAAAAGATTCATAAACGAATGCTGGATGAAAGTCTGAAAGCCATCCATGAGAGAGACGGCAGGTTTTATAGAGGTACGCTAAGAGAAAGACAGATTTTAGAATCTGAAACAAGTATCGTGATTATCGGTGACATCGAGGAAGGTGCCAAAGTGATATCAAAAGGAAATGTCATATCTACTGGTACAATTTACGGAACTGTCATTGCCGGTGCATCTGGTCGTTACGATGCGATAATAGCAGCACTCCAAATAAAGCGCGCAAAGCTAAAAATAGGAGACATTGAAGTAAAACCAGTAATAGGAGGAAGTTATTCATGGGCGAAGTTATTGTAATTACATCAGGAAAAGGTGGAGTCGGCAAAACGACAACAACAGCAAATATAGGTGCAGGTCTATCAAAATTCGACAAAAAAGTTGTGGTCATAGATACAGATCTTGGTCTTCGCAATCTTGATGTAGTCATGGGACTTGAAAATCTGATTGTCTATAATCTTGTAGATGTGATTGAAGGGACTTGTCGATTAAAACAGGCATTAATTCGTGATAAACGCTATGAAAATCTCTATCTTTTGCCTTCAGCACAGACAAAAGACAAATCAGCAATATCGCCAGGTCAGATGAAAAAACTGACTTCTGAATTAAAAGAAGAATTTGATTACATACTTTTGGATTGTCCGGCTGGAATTGAACAAGGATTTCAAAATGCGATTGCTGGTGCAGACCGCGCTATCGTAGTGACAACACCTGAAGTATCTGCAATCCGAGATGCAGATCGAATCATTGGTCTGTTGGAAAAGAACCAGATAAAAACAATTGATCTGATCATCAATCGAATTCGTATGGACATGGTAAAACGTGGAGATATGATGTCTATAGATGATGTAACGGAGATATTATCCGTTCCTTTGATCGGAGCACTTCCTGATGATGAACAGGTAGTCATTGGAACTAATCAGGGCGAACCGGTCGTTGGATTAAATTCTCAGGCCGGGACAGCATATATGAACATCTGTAAGCGGATCATGGGAGTAGAAGTTCCATTTATGGATCTGGAACATAACACTGGTATTTTTTCAAAGCTTTCACACCTCTTCAAAAAAGAATAGGAGGATATAAGAATGCTGAAAAGATCTTCTGTTTCTATCGCAAAGAACCGATTGAAAGCATTGGTCGTATCTGACCGTGTGCAATGTACTCCAGAAGCATATGATAATATTTGCAAAGAATTATATGAATCCCTTTCCAAATATTTTGAACTTACAGAAGAAAATTTTCAGGTAGATATAAAACGGACACAAGTTATTATTACATTTGCAGGAGAAGAAACGTGAGATTACCTAGATTTACAAAACCTTATCATTTAAAAGATTATAAATTCAGCTTAATCATCCTTGTCGTAGCAATATCCATACTGGGGGTTCTTGCTGTCGGCAGTGCCAAACCGGCTTATCAGTCTAAACAGATTTTAGGACTTGGAATTGGTCTTGTCGTCATGGTTATAATATCGTTGATTGATTATGTATGGATCTTGAATTTTTATTGGCTGATTTATCTGTTCTCAATAGTGATTTTGGCTGTAGTTCTGGTTTTTGGAACAGAAGTCAATGGTGCAACTCGTTGGATCGATCTTGGTTTTACAACATTCCAGCCGTCCGAACTTGCCAAGATTCTATTGATTCTGTTTTTCGCCAAATTTATCATGGAGCATGAGGAAGATATCAGTGACAAATTTACGATTATAAAATATGCGATTCTTGCAGGAATACCGCTTGTATTAATCGTATCAGAGCCTAATCTTTCTACGACTATTTGTACGGCAGCAGTTATCTGTATTTTAATCTATATCGGAGGTCTGAGTTATAAATTTATTGGAACAGTATTGGTCGTTCTTGTTCCGGTCGCAATTATTTTCCTAAGCATTGTAGTTCAGCCCAACCAACCGCTCTTAAAAGATTATCAGCAGAAACGTATCCTTGCCTTTCTGGAACCAGAAAAATATGCCAGTGATGAAGCATATCAACAAAAGAATTCTGTGATGGCAATCGGTTCCGGTCAGTTGACAGGAAAAGGGTTAAATAATAATACGACCACCTCTGTCAAAAATGGGAATTTCATCTCTGAGCCGCAGACAGACTTTATTTTTGCAATTGTAGGTGAAGAACTTGGTTTTATTGGTAGTTGTATAGTTATTGCGTTATTGTTATTAATTGTGATACAATGTATTTTAATAGGTACTCGATCGCAGGACCTGGCGGGAAAGATCATCTGTTGTGGAGTGGGCAGTCTTATTGGTGTCCAAAGTTTTATTAATATAGGTGTTGCCACACAGTTATTACCTAATACCGGAGTTCCGTTACCATTCGTAAGTTATGGGCTGACTTCTCTAGTTAGTTTATATATGGGTATAGGTTTTGTCTTGAACGTCGGGTTGCAACCGAAAAAATATCAATAAGGAGTGAGAACAATGAACATTGGCCTGATAGCGCACGATTCAAAAAAGACTTTAATGCAAAATTTTTGTATTGCATATAGAGGCATCCTTAGTAAACACAATCTATATGCGACCGGAACAACCGGACGCTTAATTGAAGAAGTAACCAATCTGAATGTCCACAAGTATCTTGCCGGACCATTGGGGGGTAAGCAGCAGTTAGGTGCACAGATTGCACAGAATGATATTGACGCGCTTATCTTTTTAAGAGAGCCCAATAACCCAAAACCTCATGAACCAGATGTGAATGACGTTATACGTCTCTGTGATATGTATAATATCCCGATGGCAACCAATCTTGCCACCGCAGAATTAATTATATTAGCAATTGATAGAGGAGATCTTGATTGGCGTGAAATGTATCGGTAAGTTTGGCAAGGTGCTAATTGTTATTACTTCTTTTTTACTTCTTGTATCAGGATGTGGAAAAAAGGAAGAAGTAGTAGCAGCATATGAAACAGAAAACTATAACAAAGCTATTTATAAAGCTGATTTATTTGCAGATAATTTGTGTGTAGTTTCCGAAGACGTTGATCTGGAGGGGACTCCTGATACTTCAGGTTTACATGCAGCTGCTTTATTTGACTTGGATGGAAAAAAAGTTGATTTTTCATATCATGTTTTTGAAAGATTATATCCAGCAAGTACAACAAAGATATTAACTGCGCTGGTGGCACTAAAAAATGCAGATTTGTCGGATATGGTGACAGTTTCTACCAATGCAGACGCCGCAAGATTTGCAGCAGATGAACAGACTTGCGGAATCCATGCGGGAGACCAGCTTACACTTTCTGATCTGCTTTATGGGCTCCTTTTATATTCAGGAAATGATAATGCTGTTGCAATTGCTGAGTATGTAGGTGGAAGTATGGATCATTTTGTGCAAATGATGAATGATGAAGCACAGGATTTATTAGCTACAGGCACACATTTTGTAAACTCTAATGGTCTTCACAATGAAAATCATTATACAACTGCTTATGATCTGTATTTGATTTTCAATGAATGCCTAAAATATGATGAATTTGTTAATATTATCAGTGCTGATTCTCATGTAGCTTCTATTACAGGGGCAGACGGAACCGTTCGACAGATCACCTGGCAGCCAACGAATTTTTATGCGACTGGTGAAGCTGAATTACCCGATTCTGCGACAGTTATCGGCGGTAAGACCGGAACAACCCAGGAAGCAGGAAATTGTCTGATCCTATTAGAAAAAGGCGCTAATGAGCATCCATATATCTCCATTGTAATGGGCGCAGATACAAAAGGTATCCTTTATCAGGATATGACAATGCTAATAAATGCGATACCAGAAAAGCAATAAGAGGGGCATCTCGAACGGGATACCCCTCTTATCTGTAAAAACCATATTATTATGAAAAACTGGTGACTCTGCCGTACAAACTAATAAGATAAAGGCCGCACAGCCCGACAATTGTGTAGATAATACGTGAAATCCACGAAAGATTACCGAATAGAAATGCCACCAGATCAAAACGGAATATCCCAATCAAAAGCCAGTTAATGGCACCTATGATTACGATTGTCAGAGCGGTATTATCAAACCATTTCATGTAAAATTCCTCCTTTTAACATGCTACCATTAGTATGGCTTATGGAGATATAATTATACATGGGAAAGGAAAAAAATATCAAATGAATCAACAATTGCCATATTATCCTTATTCTGATTATTTAAAAAATAAATACGGTGAAAAAGTGTATAAGCTTCCGGTCAACCTTCCGGTCAGCTGCCCGAATCGCAGAAATGGTCACGGATGCTCTTTTTGCGCTGAATCAGGGACTGGATTTGAAGCTATGGACTGTCATATTCCTGTTCATAAGCAATTAGAAAAAACAAAGGAATATATTGAAAATAGATATCATGCGCATAAATTTATTGCTTATTTTCAAAACTATACAAATACTTTTCTTCCATTAGATGATTTCGCGTTTTATATGAATGAAGCCGTAAAAGTTCCTGATATAATAGAGATTGCCGTCTCGACACGACCTGATTGTATCACCGAAAGTTATCTGGATGTTCTTCAGTCATTAAAAGAATCTTACCAGGTTGGAATCACAATAGAATTAGGGCTTCAAACTACAAACTGTCATACACTTCAAAGCATAAACCGTGGACATACATTGGCAGAATTTATAGATGCCGTTTTGAAGATTCATCGGTACGATTTTGATCTGTGTACTCATGTAATATTAAATCTGCCGGGAGATGATATGCTGGATGCCATTGAGAATGCAAAGATATTATCTGCACTTCATATACAAATCGTTAAAGCTCATTCACTGTACATTGCAAAAAACACACAGTTGTACAACGCCTACGAAAATGGTACAATAGCTTTATGTTCAAAAGAAGATTACATCAAAAGACTAGCTGCTTTTCTGGAATATCTAAGTCCAGATATCGCTGTGGAACGGCTCTTTAGCCGTATCCCGGAAAAAGATGCCGTATTCTGTAATTGGGGTTGCAGCTGGTGGAAATTACGAGATGAATTGTTGACATATATGGAACAGACTAATAGTTATCAGGGAAAAGAATATCATTATCTGAACGGAGCTGCTCTGAAAGAATTAGAGACATAAAACAGGAGGCTTTATTTTTGGCAGGAAACAAACTTACAAACATTCAGGTTTATCGAAAAAAATGGAATATAAATATAGGAGTTATCATTTTCGGGGCTGTATTCATCTATCTGGTTGTAACAGTTTTACTATATCTGACAGGGAATCATGTAACTGCTTACGAAGTAAGAGAAGGATCCATCTTAAAAGATAACGCTTATACTGGCTTTATTGTCAGAGACGAGACAATTGTACAGGCAGAATCTGATGGCTATATCAATTATTTTGCTTTGGAAGGAAGCAAAGTTGGAGCAAAGACCCGCGTATATACCTTGTCTGATAAAAAGCTGGAATTAACCTCGAATACTGACGAAGAATCTCTGGAACTTACTTCTGAGGAACAGAACTCTATATTGATGAAGACTCAGTCATTTTCAGAAAATTTTAGAGAAGAACAATTTAGTGATGTATATACATTAAAAAATAATATTACAAATGTATTGGAAAGCAAATCTAATCAAAGCAGACAAGCTCAATTAGACGCTATGGTTGCAGAAGGAAACAATGATCTTCAGATATATACAGCTGTTTCTGACGGAATCATTCTCTATTCTACAGACGGTTATGAAAACATAACCACTGATCAAGTGACAGAAGATGACATATCAAAAGCTAATTATGAGTCAAAAAATCTAACTGATAATACAAAAATCAAAGCTGGAGATCCTGTATATAAATTAATTCGTTCTAATGATTGGTCTGTTGTTATTCTTCTAAATGATGAGACAGCCAAAGAATTAGCAGATGTAAATCGTGTAAAAGTCTCTTTTTCTAAGGATAACGAGACTACATATGCTGGCTTTTCCATACAAACGAAAAAAGATACCTCCTATGGAATTCTTACCTTCGACAGCTCCATGATTCGCTATGCGGAAGAAAGGTATCTGGATCTGGAATTAATTCTGGAAGATGAATCAGGGCTTAAGATTCCAAAATCTTCTGTAGTAACGAAAAAGTTCTATACCGTTCCAAAGGATTATCTGACATCTGGAGGAAACAGCAGTGGTACAGGTGTACTCGTTGATATCAGTAAAGATCAATCACAATTCCAAAGTGTGGAAGTTTATTATTCTGACGAAGAATCGAATTTGGTTTATCTTGATTATGATGCTTTTGATTCAAATACTGTATTAAAAAAACCGGATTCATCCGAGACCTATGAATTGACTAAAACCAAGAAATTAAAAGGTGTGTATAATATCAACAAAGGATATGCTATATTCAGACAAGTGCAGATTCTATGTGAAAGTGATGAGTATTATATTGTTGCATCCGGTCAAGATTATGGTCTGACAAATTATGACCACATAGCATTATATGGAGATAGCGTCCGTACAGATGATGTGGTATTTTAAGAAGGAGTGGTTAACTTATGTTAAAAGAAAATCTAACATCCGTTGAAAATCAGATTCAGACTGCATGTGAGCGCTCTGGCAGAGATAGAAAGGATGTCACATTAATTGCGGTGAGCAAGACCAAGCCTGTTGAAACACTGGAAGAGGCATATAATTTAGGTGTCCGTGTTTTTGGCGAAAACAAAGTGCAAGAACTGGCAGATAAATATGAAGTACTTCCCAAAGATATTCATTGGCATATGATTGGTCATTTGCAAAGGAATAAGGTAAAGTATATCATCGATAAAGTCGATCTGATTCATTCCGTAGATTCTGTACGTCTTGCAGAAACGATTGAAAAAGAAGCCGCAAAACACAATCTGACAGCCAACATTCTAATTGAAGTAAATGTTGCAAAAGAAGAAAGCAAATTTGGAATAATGCCAGAAGAATTGGATGAATTCATTGAAAAAATTGCTGGTTTTTCACATATTCAGGTAAAAGGGCTGATGACAATCGCTCCTTTTGTAGAAGATCCTGAAGAAAACCGCCCAATTTTCGCGCGTTTACGCAAATTATCTGTTGACATCGCAGCGAAAAACGTTGATAATATTACTATGAGCATTCTTTCAATGGGCATGACAAATGATTATCAGGTAGCCATAGAAGAGGGCGCAACGATGGTCCGGGTGGGAACTGGAATTTTTGGTGCGCGCAATTATGCTCTAGTATAACCGAAGATAGGAGATAATTTAGATGGGAGTATTAGATAAGTTTTTAGATATTATGAAACTGAGTGATGACGACGATTATGAAGATGACGATTTCTTCGATGATGATTATGACGATGATTACGAAGAAAAGCCAAAGAAAAGTTTTTTCCGAAAAGATAAAGAAGAAGTTTATGATGATTATGACGATGATTATGAACCTCCTGTAAAGACAAAGTCTACACGTTCTTCTAATAATAAAGTAACACCGATGCGTCAGCCGGCCAGAAGAAATAATGTCAGCATGGAAGTTTGTGTAATCAAACCTAACTCTGTTGAGGATTCTCGTGAAATTACAGAGACTTTATTAAGTGGACGTACTGTGATCCTGAATCTGGAAGGCCTGGATCTCGAAGTTGCGCAGCGTATTATCGATTTTACTTCTGGTGCAGCGTTTGCAATCAGCGGTAATTTGCAGAAGATTTCCAATTACATATTCTTGGTAACACCTACAAATGTCGATATTTCTGGAGATTTACAGGATTTATTAAATACTTCTTTCGACGCATCATCCATGCGTTCAAGATTCTAATAGCTATGAATAAAGAAGAGATATTGTTACAAAAACGGCTGATTGAACTGTCAAAAATTGCATATGCCCGTGGGATTGTTACATTCTCTGATTTTCTAAATCTGAATGAATTAAATATATTACATACCACTCCAAAAAATTTGTTTATGTCTCAATATGAGACATATGGCGGGTATGACTTATCAGAGCGTCAGATGGTTGCATTTCTACCTGATGCTCTTTATTATGATTATCAATATCCCATTCAGATGGTAGAAATAGCACCAATCAACCAAAAATTTTCAGAAGATTTAAGTCATAGAGATTATCTGGGATCTGTAATGAATCTTGGAATCGAACGAAGTAAATTTGGAGATATTATTGTTGATAATGGCAGGGCAATTCTATTTAGCAAAGAAGAATTAGCTGATTATATCAAGGAAAATCTCACCCGTATCAAACATACGACAGTACAGGCTAAAATCATACCAGATTATGAAGTGTCATATGAGCCGAAGTATGAAGAATTAAAGGGAACAGTTCCTTCTATTCGCCTAGATACCATTCTTTCTATTGCATATCCTTTATCAAGGAGTAAATTAACACCCCTGATTGAATCCGGAAGGGTATTTGTCAACGGAAAATTAATCACAAGCAATGGGTATCATCTAAAAGAAGGAGATATGATTTCTGTTCGCAAAATGGGACGAATATCATATACAGGAATATTATCCGAGACTAAAAAAGGACGATATATGGTCTCTGTTCGCAAATATATATAGACGAGGGAATAATGAATATTGCTATGAATACAGAAAAAAAAACTTATAAGCACTATCTGACATCAATCATATGTATGGTTGTTCTCATCATTTTAGATCAAATCACAAAATTATGTGCAATAAAAAATCTGAAAAATCAGTCACCTTACATTATCATTAAAAATGTATTTCAACTTGAGTATTTGGAAAACAGAGGAGCTGCTTTTGGATTATTCCAGAACCAGCGTGTTTTCTTTTTCGCAAGTGTAATTTTGATAACTATTATTGTAGTACTTTTTTATTACAGAGCTCCAATGGAACAAAGATATCTTCCGCTGAGAATATGTGCTGTCTGCATCATGGCTGGCGCATGGGGAAATTGTATAGACCGAATACGTCTTAATTACGTTGTTGATTTTTTCTATTTTAAGCTGATAGATTTTCCAATCTTCAATGTGGCAGATATTTATGTCACCGTATCAACGATTGCGTTGGCAATCTTAATATGCTTCTATTATAAGGAGGAAGACTTTGAAAGAATACTTCACCGTTGAGAATCAGGAAGGAGAGCGAATTGATCGTTATCTTTCCGAAGAAATGGAAGACCGGTCAAGATCCTATATTCAAAAATTAATCAAAGACCAGTATGTAATCGTTAATCAGAAGCCTGTAAAAGCCAATTACAGGCTTTCTTTAGGTGACATGGTAGAGATTACTCTTCCAGAGGCAAAAGAGCCTGACATTATTCCTGAGAACATTCCGCTGGATATCTTGTACGAAGACCAAGATATTATTATTGTTAATAAACCAAAACAAATGGTAGTTCATCCAGCACCGGGACATTACAGTGGAACTTTAGTTAACGCTTTAATGTATCATTGTGGTCAGGAACTGTCCGGTATTAATGGTACAATGCGTCCTGGAATCGTACATCGCATTGATATGGACACAACTGGTTCTCTGATTGTCTGTAAAAACGATATGGCCCACCAAAGCCTCTCTGAACAATTAAAGGTTCATTCCATCAAACGTGTTTATGTTGCCATTGTGCATGGGAATATAAAAGAGGATAACGGTACCGTTAACGCACCCATCGGAAGACATCCTACTGAGCGTAAAAAGATGAGTATTCATACCAAAAACGGAAGGAATGCTATTACCCACTATAAAGTACTAGAACGTTTTGGAGAGTATACTTATATTCAATGTGAACTTGAGACCGGACGCACGCATCAGATTCGCGTGCACATGGCCAGTATCGGTCATCCATTAGTAGGAGATCAAGTATATGGTCCCAGAAAATGTCCTTTCCCTAAGCTTCAAGGACAAACTCTTCATGCAAAAACTCTTGGAATCATTCATCCCCGAACAGGTGAATATCTGGAAATAAATGCACCGTTACCAGATTATTTTATCGAACTATTAGACAGACTAAGGAATATTTATCATTAAATTATACAAAAATTCTATACAATTACTTCAAATTATTATATAATATATTCATAATTATTTTTGAGGAGCGTGATTGGTATGGCAAAGACAAATACTATAATAACTATCGGCAGACAGTTCGGAAGCGCCGGTAGAGAGATTGGCTATAAAGTAGCAAAGGATCTTGAAATTAAATTATATGATAAAGAGATGCTTGACCGTGCCGCAAAAGAGAGCGGTATATGTCAGGAATTATTCGAGACGCACGATGAAAAACCAACAAACAGCTTTTTATATTCTTTGGTAATGGATACCTATTCGCTCGGTTATTCATCAGGAAGTTATACGGATATGCCGATCAACCATAAGATTTTTCTTGCACAGTTTGATGCAATAAAAAAAATTGCAGATGAAGGCCCATGTATCCTAGTTGGTCGTTGCGCAGATTACGCATTGGAAGAATACGATAATGTATTAAGCGTATTTATTCATGCGGATCTTGATGCACGTATTCGAAGAATTGCCCGTATATACGATTTATCTGACGCCAAAGCCAAGGATATGATCTTGAAGACCGATAAAAAACGAGCTAGTTACTATAACTATTATAGCAATAAAAAATGGGGTGCTGCAGAAAGCTATAATATCTGTCTCGACAGCTCCAAATTAGGAATTGACGGAACAGCAGAGGCAATTGAAAAACTAATAGAAATCAAAGAATCTGATAACAGTAAAAAGTTATAATATGTCCAAAAAGGGGACGTAGTATTTTTTCAAAATACTACGTCCCCTTTTTTAAAATGTGGTGTACCCAAATTTATCTTTTTTGCAAAATACGTTCCGGCCATCCTTTTATATTTCCATTCAAAATAGCCGTAAACATTCTTTGTTTTGCACCGGGGTGTTCTTCATTCAACTGCTTGACCAGTTCCTTGGCATATTGTCTCTTGGTGTATCCATCAATTGGGCAACGACTGGTAACAACAGGCAGGTTATACTTATTTTTAAATCCAATAACATCTGCTTCGTCTACAAACATAATCGGACGTATAACCGTCAGATCCATACGATCTAAGTATGTCCGTGGTGAAAAAGAATAGAATCGACCTTCAAACAGCAAGGAAAGCAGCATCGTTTCTATAATATCATCTTTATGATGTGCATAAGCAACTTTATTGCATCCCATTACTTTTACAGCCTCATTCAACGCACCTTTTCTCATTTTCGCACAGAGAGAACATGGATTGCTTTCTTTTCGTTCCTCAAAAAGAATGTGCGCAATGTCTGTTTTTACAATCTTGTAAGGTACACCCAGTTCTTCACACAACTTCACAACAGGGGTAAAATCACACTCACTGTAACCCAGATCTACCGTAACAGCGCTCAATTCAAAATGCTTCGGATAAAAACGCTGAAGTCCATGAAGTGCATATAACAAAGTCAAACTGTCCTTTCCTCCAGAGATTCCAACTGCAATGTGATCTCCCTCCTCAATCATCTGATATTCGTCAACAGCTTTTCGAGTATAGCTGAGCAATTTTTGTAGCTTCATCTTATATTCATCCTTTCCTGATATCCAGCCTTTATTTTAACAGAAGCCTCTCATAATGTACATAATATTTTCTTAAGATTGTTTTGAAGGTTTCTGAATTCTATTGATGTGCATTTGGAAAATGAATATATAGATTTCTGATACAAGACCCTTTGATATGCTTCCGTGGGTCGCTATTGTAGAAAGATACTTCTGCCACGGAACATGGTAAATTCATAAAAAAGGGAATCTTAGTACCTCCTAAGATTCCCTCAATTTTACAGCTGTTGCTGCCTGTCTGCGTCTATCTTCATCAATGGCAGCATAGTGCTTTTTGGTCGTATTGACATCTTTATGACCAAGAACATCCGCCACAAGATAAATATCTCCAGTTTCTTTATAAAGAGATGTACCATAAGTGCTTCGAAGCTTATGCGGCGTTATTTTCTTATTCGGTGTTACTTGTCGCGCATATTTTTTTACCATATTTTCAACTGCCTGGATTCCCATGCGCTTTCTCTGTGTTGATAAAAACAGTGCATTTTCATGTCCGGAAAGAGGAGTTATGGCTTTTCGGTCTCCTTCCATATAATTTTCTAATGCATCTGCAACTTCATCGCCAAAATATACAACCATCTGACCTCCACCTTTTCTGGTGACGGTAATTCCATTATTTTTAAAATCAACATCCGTTACATCCAATCCTACACATTCAGATACACGAATACCCGTTCCCAGAAGAAGTGTTAAAATAGCCAGATCACGGTCACGTGTCTTTCGATAATAGGTAAGTGCCTGTCCCGTAAGCCTATCACCTGCAGATTCTACATAATCCAAAAGCATTGCAACTTCATCGGTATCCAATCGTATGATTGCCTTTTCGTGCAACTTTGGCATGTCTACCAAAAGTGTGGGATTCTTACTGATCATCTGATGTTTAAAATAATAATTATAAAAGCTGCGTAAAGCAGACATTTTTCTGGAAAGGCCCTTTTCACCATTCGTAATCATTTCGCCATCATTTTCTCGTGTATAGACCTTCAGATATTCCATATACTCCTCAATATCTACAGGTTCGAGATTCTCAAGATCCTGAAGTCGAAACTGATCAATGGTATAATTCTTGTAGATAGGATTATTCTCCATTAAATAACGAAAAAAAACACGGATATCGTATGCATAATTAATACGTGTCTTAGCTGAAGATCTAGGCTCAATTGCACGAAAATAATCCTTTGCAAATGGCGGCAAAGTCTTTAAAACTTCCCGAAGCCGAATCGTCTGTTCAATCTGAGTCTGCTTATAATAAGAGCGTGTTTTCGGTATATCTGGCATAATATAAATCCCCCTTAATATTTATTTTAACCCCTTAATACTTTACATTATATCATATACATTATTTTTCGTCTATATCTTTTGGAAAAATCGGTATTTGTCGTATAGATATATAATTGACATTTTTATGTAGGGTGCCCCCTTAGGGGCACTTGCTATAATCTTATTTCCTAAAATACAATTCACCTTTCACGCCTTTCATCTTGAAATTCTCATAAGTAAGAAAATAATGTTCGTCTGCTGAATAATCCAGATAGAAATCATTATTATCCATGTCATTTTCGTTTGAATCTTTATCCCAAATGGTTACTCCTGCATGTGTTTCATACCATAAATAATAAGTATCTGAAGTACCGGAATTGTCAGTATATTCATACTCTCCAGTCTGTGGATCCATGATCTTATAGTTTTTTCGTATCATATCTAAGTTGTATGAAAAAGTAACTTTACTTTCCATATCTGGGTCTAACTGTTTCAAATACTCCTTTTTCAATTCAAACCATGATTTTTGATATATACCTATCACTTCATCATTCTCATCTTTTTCGTACTCGATTTCATCAATAACAGTAAAATAATCTTCCCAGTTATTTTTCGTAATTTCAACAGTCTCTATTCCTTTTATCTCCTGCCTATTCTTCTGGTCTTCAAAAGAATCTGACGGATATCTTTTGACATAATCCTGATACATGATTACGACACAGACTGCAAAAGAGATAATTAAAATGACTATAGTTATCACCATGATACGTCCAGTTCGTACCTTCTTCTGTTTGCTTTCAGAAGACTTTTTAGAAGACCTCATATAGAACATAATAAAACCACGAATACCAGCTATCACAATGCACACAACTAATAGTACAATTAAAAATCTTGTCAGTGATGTTGATAGCATTCCAACACCTATTCCGCAGAAAGTAAATGAATTGGCAAGACCGCCCAGACCATTTCCACCCCAGTCTCTGGCCCATACCCACAGAAAATCTTTTCCAGTGATTCCCTCATAGACAGATAACCCAATTCCATACAAAATAAATAGTATTCCTAATCCCATATTAACATATGGAAATATTGCAGCAGTAACTGCATCATCGATTGGGATACGGAACATTGCTTCCATAAACACTTTACCAAATACAGTCCAGATGATAATATATACAATCCCTTTTCCGATAAATTTCTTATCAATATCTTCTTTCATAATCTGCTCAAACCTCACTTTCCAAGTGGCCTGATCACCGCATAGTAACTCCTCATTGAGTTCAGCAATACTGATATTTTCTGAAATAATTGTTTCACAGGTTGTTTTAATTTCTTTAATTTTCATTTCTTCTTTATTTAGTTCCCCTATTCTCCTGGTCATTACCTCTTGTAAAGTGATATTACCATCAAGAACCTGCTGTATCTCCGGTAATGAAACTTCCAATAGACGAAGTACTTTAATCTGATTCAGACGTTCTACATCCATCTCAGAATATTCCCGATATCCGTTTGCTTTTCTGGAAGGATGAATCAGACCTTCTTTTTCATAATATCTGATATTAACACCTTTGATTCCTGTCTTTTGTTCTACTTCTTTTATCAGCATTACATTCACCTCGTAAATTATTCATGCGCATGTCTTTTCTTTCTTGAATCGTAGACCCTAAAGTCGCTATAAGGTCAAGAGTTTTTATTGATCTTTTGAAATTATTTATTAACTTTATTCTATATCAGGCTCATAGGCACAGCAAGTACAATAGCTTCTGTTAAACAACAACCGACTTTTTTCTCATATAATCAAATAAAAACAAATAAAAAAATGATGCCTGGTGCAGGAATACCCTGTTCGCCAGACATCTAGATGGGTGAGTATAATATATAAGATAAGTTTTATACTTATATACCGATGTAATGAATTGCTTCTTATAAGACAGTTATATACTATAAAATATCCTTATCATAATATGCGATCGTCAGATATTGTCCTGACTGAATATCATCAGAAATCAAGCCATTCATACCCTTTATCTCGTAGATATAATCATAGATAGAATCATAATGTTCATCTGCATATTCTTCCGCGATACTCCATAAAGTATCACCGGATTCAATCTCAATACTTCTGTAATACTTATACTGAACAGGCGTGTCTTCAGAATTGTCATGTGCATCCACCAGGCTGTTTCCAAAAAAGATACTGAGTCCCATAACGAATAAACAGACTGTGAGCATAACCAATATTTTATTTCTACGTACTTCTCTTCTTCTTTTACTTGCTGTATGTAATCTGTGTGTATTCATGAAACTCTCCTCCTTAATAATATAATCCCCTTATTCTAAAATGATCAGCAAACATTTGTTCCGAACAGCTGTTCTATAGTTGTATTATATACGTCGAACAAATGTTTGTCAATATAAAATCCAAAAATTATCGAACATATTTTCTAAACATTTGTTTGCTTTTTGAATATTGCTGTGATAAAATGAATTTATTAAAGTTCTTATGTACGGAGAGAAGGAGGTTCTTATGGGAAGCGGTAAGATTAGCCCAAAACAACAAGAAATATTAGACTATATTAAATCACAGATACTGGAGAGAGGTTTTCCTCCTGCTGTACGTGATATCTGCGATGCAGTTCATCTAAAGTCTACTTCTTCTGTTCACTCACACCTGGAGACACTTGAAAAGAATGGCTTCATACGTCGTGATCCTACGAAACCAAGAGCGATTGAGATTTTGGATGATTCTTTTAATTTCACGCGTCGTGAAATGGTGAATGTTCCGATGATAGGGCGTGTTGCTGCCGGAGAACCGATACTCGCAGAACAGAACATTGAGAATTATTTTCCTATTCCAATGGAATTCATGCCTAATAACCAGACCTTTATGCTTAAAGTAAAGGGTGAAAGTATGATTAATGCCGGTATTTTCGATGGGGATCTTGTATTGGTGGAACAATGTCAGACTGCACGTAATGGCGAAATGGTAGTTGCTTTAATCGAAGACGGTGCTACTGTTAAGACCTTTTACAAAGAAAAAGATGCGATTCGACTGCAGCCTGAGAATGACTCAATGGATCCAATTATTGTAACTGATGTCAAGATTTTAGGAAAGGTCATAGGAGTCTTTCGTTTCCTTGCTTAGACATTTTCAAAAAAGGAGGACAGCTTTTCATTTCTGTCCTCCTCAAATTAATATCTATAATTCATCCGGATTTATAATTTTCTTTCCATCATTCCAGATACGTTCCAGATTATAAAATTCACGATTTTCTCTGTCAAACACATGTACGATCACATCGCCATAATCCAACAATACCCAGGCACCAGAATTCTGTCCTTCCCGCTGCTTTTGCTCATACCCTGCAATGTGCATTTTTTCTTCTACACTAGCTACCAGAGCGTTTACCTGACTGTCGCTGTTACCATTTGTAATGATAAAGTAATCTGCCAGTACTGATATCTGGGAGATATCTATGATACATGTATCTTCTCCTTTTTTATCTTCCAAAGCTTTGAATGCAACACGTGCCATTTCTTTTGCTTGATCCATAGACTACACCTCCTTATTAAGTTTATTTTTATAATATAAGTATGTTTTCTCAGTCATTGGGTCAACTGATATATTTTTACTGTTCAGATATACCAGCGAATCCTCCAGGATACGATACAGACATTCATTAATGTCCGTGAATGCTAATTTTCTCACTTCTGCCATATTAGGTAATTCTTTTCTTCCAGGCTCAATATAGTCCGCAATATAAATAATCTTGTCTAAAAGTGTCATATTGGGACATCCTGTCGTATGACTTGCGATTGCATTAATAACATCTTTATCTTTAATATGATATTTTTTGGCCGCAAGAAAGGCCCCTAATTTGGCATGAAGAAGACTTGGATTTTTTTTCTCGACTTCTGATACACTTAAATGATACTTATTACATAATTTAATCTTATTCTCACCAGAGATACATTTTGCACAATCATGAAGCAAACCTGCAAGCAATGCTTTTTCAACATCTTCGTCATAACGCATTGCCATGGAAGCTGCTGTATACATAACTCCCAATGTATGCTCATACCGTTCGGTATCTAACTCTGTCATTAATTTTCTTCGTATTTTTGTTATCTTCTGTTCCATATACTCTCACACTCCCATA
The DNA here is from genome assembly GCF_021531895.1 of Faecalicatena contorta. Lineage (GTDB taxonomy): Bacteria > Bacillota > Clostridia > Lachnospirales > Lachnospiraceae > JAFBIX01. Next base: position 45,387 of record NZ_JAFBIX010000001.1, read on the forward strand.
TACAGATGCTTTTTGTAAATATAATCTTCAACATCTGCCGGAACATAGGAAGCGATTGATTGCCCCTCTTTGATTGCTTTACGCAATTCATGTGAAGATATTTTTATTAACGGTGTAACTAATAATTCTATTTTTGCCTGGTACTTCTTTTCCAAATACTGGATTCTTCTTTCCATCTCTTTCCGTGTATTAATCTCGTCACGAAATGCTGCAAGAATTGTACATGTAGGAAAGATTCTTTCAGGATGCACCCAATGTTCTATCATAAACAGCGAGTCTGCACCTATGATAAAATAGAATTCATCCTCAGGATATTTGTTCTTAAAGTATTCTAAAGTACTGTAAGAACAAGAGACTTCTCTTCTCTTCGCTTCATATAATTCCAGTCGAAATTCCTCATATGGAGCAATAGCTAATTGAACCATTTCAACACGTTCCATGACATCCGTTTTCATAGATGTATTGTCCTTGTGAGGTGGATTCCCATTTGGCATATACCAGATCTGATCCAATCCAAACATTTCATAAGCTGCTTTTCCAAGCATCAAATGTCCATTATGAATAGGATCAAAAGTTCCTCCCATAATCCCTATTTTCATAACGTTCGCTCCATCTTATGGCAATTCAATTCGTTTATTTTTATCTTTTCCTTCTTTATACAACACAATTTTTTTACCAATCACCTGTACTACCTGTGATTTTGTACGTTCTGCAAGTATCTCTGCCAAAGCTCGTGGATCGTCCGCACAGTTCTTCAGAACACTGACCTTAATCAGTTCTCTTGCATTTAATGCCTCTTCAACAGCTTTTGTGAGCTCAGGCGTCATACTATTTTTTCCAATCTGAAAAATCGGATCCATCGTCATCGCAAGGCTTTTCAAATATGCTCTTTGCTTTGTCGTCATCTTTTTACTCCTTCATCTCTATATCGTCATTTATTTATAGTAATCAAACTGTAATCCATACATACGCACGGTATCACCTTCCTGAATTCCAGCTTCTTCCAATTCATCCAGAATACCTGTATCTTTTAAAAACTTCTGGAAAAAAGCAAATCCTTTCTCCGAATCCAGATTTGTGTAACCAAGCATTTTTTCAATCTTTGGACCTTCTACAACATAGATTCCCTCTTCCACTTCGACAGTATACGGAAGATCTTCATATATTAATTCTTCTTCAGGGAAATATTCCTGTTCAAAGATAACTGGTGCTTGGTCTAGTTCTTTTAATCGATCTGAAACATAATATAAGAGTTCCTGAATTCCCTTTCCTGTTACACCTGAAATCGGAAATACTTTGATTCCCTTTGGTTCAAATTCATCTTTCAGACGCTTTAACGGATCTTCCCCATCAGGGTAAATTACATCAATCTTGTTGGCCGCAATAACTTGTGGACGCTGTGCTATCTCAGGATTATAGGCTTCCAATTCTGCATTTATTTTATAAATATCATCTACTGGATCTCGTCCTTCAGTACCTGCCGCATCAACAACATGTATCATAAGTTTTGTACGTTCAATATGGCGTAAGAACTCATGTCCAAGTCCTACACCTTCAGATGCGCCTTCAATCAGGCCCGGAATATCTGCCATAACAAATCCTCTTCCATCAGGAAGATCGACGACTCCCAGATTCGGATTCAGAGTTGTAAAATGATAATTTGCAATTTTAGGCTGAGCATTTGTCACACGTGACAGCAATGTGGATTTCCCTACGTTAGGGAATCCTACAAGTCCAACATCTGCTATAACTTTCAATTCCAGATTTACCCAGAGTTCACGGGAAGGCTGCCCTGGCTGCGCATATTTAGGAACCTGCATGGTCGCTGTTGCATAATGTTGATTGCCCAGGCCACCTTTTCCGCCTTTTAATATAATCTGGCGTCGATTATCCCCAGACATATCGGCAATGACTTTTCCAGATTCTGCTTCTTTTATGACTGTGCCTTCTGGAACCTTCAATATAATATCTTCTGCATCTGCACCATGACATCTGCGTTTCCCGCCCGGCTCTCCATCTTTAGCGGTGTATTTTCTTTTATGACGAAAATCCTGCAATGTATTCAGCCCTTCATCAACCTCAAAAATAACATCGCCGCCGCGTCCTCCATCGCCACCGTCTGGGCCTCCATTTGGTACATATAACTCCCGGCGAAAGCTTACATGGCCGTCACCGCCTTTTCCTGATCTGATAAATATCTTTGCTCTGTCTGCAAACATATACTTATTCCTCTCTTATTTACAAAAAAGAGTGCTGCTATATAACTGAATGTCAGTTATCCTGCAACACTCTCTTCAACTCATAACTACTTAAGCTACCGGATAGATAGAAACCTGTTTCTTATCTCTTCCTTTTCTCTCAAATCTTACAACGCCATCTACAAGTGCGAACAATGTATCATCACCGCCACGTCCAACGTTAACACCTGGGTGAATCTTTGTTCCGCGCTGTCTGTAAAGGATATTACCAGCTTTTACAAACTGTCCGTCTGCTCTCTTGGCACCAAGTCTCTTAGACTCAGAATCTCTACCATTCTTTGTAGAACCAACACCTTTTTTATGAGCGAAAAACTGAAGGTTTAATTTCATCATGGTTGCTGCACCTCCTCGAATGTTAAATCAATATATTCTGCATAGTTTTCATCATCCACCATTTGTTCCAATCCGAGAATCATAGTTTTTAACAACAACTCTGCTTCTTTCGAAGGTGAATCACTTAAATAAAAAGCAATCATCCCTTCTTCCTGATCACTGTCCACAGAAAACTCATCTTCTGCATACAGATCAATCGCATTTATTGTATTCAGCACCAGCACTGAAGCTGCGGCACATACGATATCCTGGCCTTCATCCGCATATTCAGCATGCCCTTTTGTCTGAAACCCTATGCATTCTTTTCTGTCGTTCTGAAAAATGGTTACATGAATCATGGATCTTCTCCAAATTAAGCATTGATTTTGTCAATCTTTACTGCTGTATACTGCTGTCTGTGACCGTTTTTCTTATGGTATCCAGTTTTTCTCTTATACTTGTAAACGATGACTTTCTTAGCTTTGCCGTTCTCTACAACAGAAGCTTCTACTGTTGCTCCTTCAACGGTTGGATTACCAACTTTTAATTCGTTGTCACTTACTGCAAGCACCTGGTCAAATGTATAAGTTTCACCAGCTTCTACACCAAGTTTTTCTACTTTAATGATATCGCCTTCGGCTACTTTGTACTGTTTACCACCTGTTGCTATAATTGCGTACATATGGCACCTCCTATTATCATTACTCGCCAACTACGGTGTCCGTTACGGACTTTTAAACCTCGTTGTGCGGCATACTGGTATATAATAGCATATGATTTTTCAAAAATCAAGTATTCTTATGAAAATTTATTTGCAAAAATATCAATGCACTTACTACTAGAATAATCCCGAATATATTGTAGATATTCAACGTCTCCTGATACAAGAGAACCCCCAAAAGACTGGCTGCGACTACTTCAAAAGAAGCTATGATCGGAGCTTTGCTGCTCTCCATATATTTAAGTCCAATGGAATAAAAGATATATGGAAATGCCAGTGTTACCACACTCCCTACAATCACCAATGGCATTTTGGAAAGATGGTCCGATATTAAGCGAATTGTGTCAACTGGTTCACATATGATCAGCGTTGCAAAAGATGCAAATAAAAATGTATAAAATGTCAAGGTAAGCGAATCATATTTATCCATTATTGCTTTTCCAAGGATTGTATAGAGAGAATATCCTAGCCCTGAACAAAGACCAATGAATAATGTGATCATCTTGTGTTCTCCCAGACCCGTATCGGACAGTCCGACAACCAGAACACAGCCGACAAATGACATCAGTAATGCAACAATCTTCTGAAACGTTATCTTTTCCTTAAAAAATACTAATGATAAAATCATAACAAAAAAAGGAGCCGTATATAATAAGACCACTGCTACAGAAAGAGATGCCCTCTGTACAGTCTCTGCATATGCCAGGTTATTGACAAACAGACTTCCGATCCCTGTTCCCAAGAACCATTGAATATCTTTTTTTTCAATTTTTAATTTCTTACGATCTGTAAGCAATAGAAATATTGCTAAAACAATCGTTGAAACACAGATTCTGACAGCCGTTATCTGACGAGTATGGAAACCGATATCTGCAATATATCGAGTAACTATTCCCATAGATCCCCAGAGGACAGACGCAAGTAAAACAAAAAATGGAGCAGTTTTCTTCATAGATTCTCCTTAAAGATACTCTCTTTATAAATTTAACAATTTGCAGGCATTTTTAGAAAATATCATTTCTTTTTCTTCTTCTGTCAACGGCATATTAGATAGGATTTCTACAAATTCCTTCTGCCCTCCCCACGGTGAATCCGTTGCAAATAATATTTTATCTGCGCCATGATTTCTCACGATCCGAACAAACTGTTCTTCTGGCATACGATCTAACACTACTCCAGTATCAAAATACACATCTTGACCGACCAGATAATCCTCCACATCATCCCACAGTTCATTTCCACCCATATGGGCAAGAATCATCTTTTCAGGTTCTACTTCTTTTAATACCTCGCAAGCCATCTGTGGTGTACAGTGAACATCTTCTGGACACTTCGGATCTACACCTGCATGTACAACAATAATAAATCCCAGCTCAGATGCATAAGAAATTAATCTTTTGAAACATATATCATTAAAATACATATCCTGATAATCTGGATGCAGTTTTATTCCTTTCATTCCCATAGAATTGATTTCGCGAAGCTGTTCCTTATAATTAATACTTGCAGGATGAATACCTCCAAAAGAAATAACCGATCCTTCCAGATACTTCGCTGCGAACCGATTGACCGATTCAATCTGCGATACTTTCGTAACTGCCGGAAGTGCCACTGAGATATCAATACCAGCTTCTTCTGTTGATTCCAGCAACCCATGATAAGTGCCGTCTGTAAATGGTCTGATCTGACAGACATTTTGTAAAAATTCTATGGTTCCTTTCGCTATCTTATCTGGAAACATATGTGTATGAAAATCAATAATCATCTAATCCTCACATTCTTTCATCTTATCATAGCAATATCCAATGATATCACGTCTTGTTATAATTCCAATAAAATGTCCCTGATCATCCACAACCGGGACAAAATTCTGTTCCATAGCTTTACCGATCAAATCTTCCATATTGGATTTTGCAGTCACACATTGATAGTCAAGTCTGCGCTCGACTTTCATAATACTAATATCTTCTGCATCTTTCAAATTCAATATATTCCACTTTTTCAAAGACCACAAAAGATCACCTTCAGTAATAGACCCTACATATTTCCCCTCTTTATTTAAGATCGGTACAGAAGAATACTTGTGGTATTCCATGATCTCCAGCGCCTGCCGCAGAGTATGGTAGTCATAAATATACGCCAGTTCGCTTTTAGGCTTAATAAAAAACAAAATATTCATGATGAAGACCTCCCCAAGTCTTTATAAGTTAAATCATTGTATTAACAAATATGTCATAAATCGCATTAATTGCAACACTGAAATCATGGTTTCTTACACCAATGATAATATTCAATTCACTGGACCCCTGATCAATCATTTTTACATTCACATTTGCATGTGCCAACGCAGAGAATATTCTTCCAGAGGTTCCCCTAGTCGCACGCATACCTCTTCCTACAACAGCAATCAAAGCAAGATCGGATTCTAACTCGAGAAAATCCGGCTCTACAGCTCTGTGAATACCCGCAATAACTTTCTGCTCTTTCTCTTCAAATTCATCCTGATGAACAAAAATTGTCATTGTGTCAATTCCAGAAGGCATATGCTCAATAGAGATATCATTTTCTTCAAAAACTTCCAACACTTTTTTACAGAATCCTACTTCCGAGTTCATCATTGCCTTTTCTACCGTAATAGAGGCAAAGTCTTTCTTACCGGCAACTCCTGTGATTACGAATCTTGGCTTTCTGCAAGTGTCTTCGACAATTAATGTTCCTTTATCCTCTGGTGCATTTGTATTACGTATATTAATAGGAATTCCTTCCTTTCGAACTGGGAAAATCGCATCTTCATGCAAAACAGATGCTCCCATATAAGACAATTCTCGCAATTCCCGATATGTAATCACATCGATCGATTTTGGATTCTTTACAACCCTCGGATCTGCAATCAGAAAACCTGATACATCTGTCCAGTTTTCATACATCTCTGCGTGAACAGCTTTTGCAACAATCGAACCTGTAACATCTGATCCGCCTCTTGAAAATGTTTTAATTCTTCCGTCTGGCATAGATCCATAGAAACCCGGAATAACAGCACGTTCTGTCTTGGCAAGTCTCGCAGAAAGAATTGCATCCGTTTTTTCACTGTCAAAATTGCCATCTTCATCAAATTTAATTACATCTGCAGCATCAATAAATTCATATCCCAAATATGCTGCCATAACGATACCATTTAAATATTCACCTCTTGATGCAGCATAATCTCTTCCGATCTTACGGCTGAAGTTGGTACGGATCGTCTTAAATTCATCGTCCAGACTAATCGACAGACCAAGGCCCTGGATAATCTCATCATAACGTGCCTTAATTGCCAATAGCTGCTTTTCTACTTCTTCTTCATATTCATCATGGTCTAAAATAGCAATCCCATAACAACTATATAACATATCCGTAACCTTTGTATCATCTGGCGTACGTTTTCCAGGTGCTGAAGGAACAACGTATTTTCTACTTTCTTCCTTCCGGATAATTCTGCCAACTTTTTTAAACTGCTCGGCACTTGCCAACGAACTTCCACCAAATTTTACAACCTTCTTCATCTTTTCTGTAATCCTCCAAACTGCTTTTTCTACTGGTTTTACTTATACTCTTTCCATATATTACATCATTTTCCAGACATCTGCAATGGACTATCTTCATGAAATTTAATACTGAACAACATCTGCAAATGTAGCATTTGATGCTTTTTGCAAATCAGCAGGTCTTAACTTAATCTGCATTCCAAGTTTTCCCCCACTTACATGCATATACTCTAATGCTTCTGCTGATTCCTGAATAACCGTTGGAAATTGCTTTTTCATACCAATTGCCGTACATCCTCCACGCACATAGCCTGTAACTTTTGTCAAATCCTTCAGATGAAGCATTTCCAAAGATTTTTCACCGACAACTTTAGCTGCTTTCTTAAAATCAATCTCTTCTTCAATCGGAATTACAAATACATAATGCTGTCCTGTCTTCCCCGTTGTCACCAGGGTCTTATATACAAGCGAATGATCATATCCCAATTTATCTGCCACCTGGATTCCATCTGTAAACTCATCACATTCATATTCCTCATATTCATAAGGAATCTTTTGACGATCTAACATACGCATTGCATTAGTCTTTACTTCTTTTTTACTCATAAGATTCAACTCCTAATATGATATCTGTTCCTAATGATTCCAGCGAAACAAAAGCCTCTTCTGATGAAGTATCCGAATTCTCAGCATATACTTCCAATCGATGAAAATGAAGCGGCACTTCTTCTGGATTCTCCCCAATATATGACAAAAAAGCTTCCATAACAAGATTCGGCTTCAGATTCTGTTCGCTTCCTGTAGCTAATAAAAGATATATATTATCTTCTGACACCTGCATTTTATAGATCATCGGTTTGATATCTACTTCTTTTTCACTACGTTTTGTTTTCTTCCATACAACAATTTGTGGTTGGGCCATAAAGGAATCAACCTTTTCTGACCAATCCTGCGGAACAGGTAGCATGACATCAGACGACTTAAAAGACTCCAAAAGTGTCACTTTATAATCGGCAGCATCAACAATAGTCATACCACTATATTTCTTATCATCCGGGATCTGTCGAAAGCTTACGATTTCAATCCCCTCTACCATAACCTGATTCATTCTGCGTACAGCCTCTTTTGAATCAATCGGTTCCTTTAATTCGATATCCAGATACTCACCATCACTGGTAATTCCTACACCCAGAGGCTGCGCAAAAGACATAATCATATGCGGGCTGTACCCGCCAGTGAAAGCGATAGGAATATCCGCCCGCCGCATAACCTTCTGAAAGAATCGCATAACATCCAGATGACCTATAAACTTCATAATCCCATATTTTCGAAATTTAATTCTTGCCTTCAAAACAGACACCTCCTCCGTATGTTGCCGCTCCACAACCAGAGCACTGGATCCTACAATTCGGTGTGGTTTCCCCCCTCATTGCACGTTCCCATTCTCTTCTCAAAAATGCTTTGGTTACTCCGATATCAATAAAATCCCATGGGAAGATCTCGGATTCATCGCGTTCTCTTAAGTTATAGAACCCTATATCAATTCCCGTATTTTCAAATGCTTTCATCCACTTTTCGTTATCAAAAGTCTCACTCCAGGAATCGTAGATACATCCTGACTGATAGGCTTCCAAGAGCACTTTACTGACTCTCCTGTCTCCACGGGCAAATACACCTTCCAATACTGTAACTTCCGCATCATGCCAGTGATACTTTAAGCTCTTACGGTTTAATTGCTCTTGAAATTCATGTTTTACAACTGCTGCTCTGGCAATGTATTCCTCATTCGTATACATTCTCGCCCATTGAAAAGGAGTAAAAGGCTTTGGAATAAAGAAAGAAGTACTTGTCGTTATCTGACACTTTCCATTACGTTGATCCTTAGGAATCTCATAATAACGTCTTGCAATCTTATCTGCAAGCCTTGGGATCTCTTTCATGTCCTCTTCTGTCTCCGTCGGAAGTCCCAACATGAAATAAAGCTTGACCTTATTCCATCCACCTTCAAATGCCTGTCCGGCACCATCCAGAATAATTTCTTCTGTAAGACCTTTGTTGATTACATCTCTCATACGCTGAGAGCCAGCCTCTGGCGCAAATGTCAGACTGCTCTTACGAATATCCTGAACCTTCCCCATTACATCCAGAGAAAATGCATCGATTCTAAGAGAAGGCAAAGAGATATTGATTCCCTGATCTTTAAATTCATCTATCAAAAAAGTAACGAGTTCTTTTAACTGACTATAATCACTGGAACTTAAAGAGCTTAATGATATCTCTTCATGTCCGGTATTTTTTAGCATATCGTATGCACATTGCTTGAGCATCTCAACATCACGTTCTCGTGTCGGGCGATACAACATACCAGCCTGACAAAACCGACAGCCCCGGATACATCCCCGCTGAATCTCTAATACCACTCTGTCCTGTGTCGCTTTAATGAATGGAACTACAGGAGCCTGTGGATAAAACGTTTCGGTCACATCTAATACCATCTGCTTGTGAATCTTCTCTTTTGCGTGTGAATTATTCGGAATAAATGAAGCAATCGTCCCATCCTCTTTATATTCTACATCATAAAATGCCGGGATATAGACACCTTCTATTTCCGCAGCTTTTTCGAGGTAGTTCTTTTTAGAGCCACCATTTTTCTTGTTTTCTTTATAAAGATCCATCAATTCATAATATACGGTCTCACCTTCACCGATATAGAACATATCAAAAAATTCGGCAAGCGGTTCTGGATTATAAGTACAAGGTCCTCCCCCAATTATAATCGGATCATCCTCCGTACGTTCACTGGATTTTAATGGAATCCCGCTAAGATCCAGTACCTGAAGAATGTTTGTATAACACATTTCATACTGAATCGTAATTCCCAGAAAATCAAATTCTTTGATTGGATCCTGTGATTCTAAGGCGAAAAGTGGGATATGCTCCTCTCGCATGATTTGATCCAGATCCATCCAGGGGGAATAGACTCGCTCACACCATATGTCCTCTCTTCGGTTAAACATATCATACAATATCTGTATTCCCAGATGAGACATTCCAATCTCATAGACGTCTGGGAAACACATCGCAAATCTAATATCTATGTTTTCTTTAGATTTCATCACGGAGTTTACTTCTCCTCCGATATAACGTGCTGGTTTTTCTATTTTCATTAAAATATCATCACTTAACGCCAGTTTTCTCACTAATTAACACCTCATTATCATAAAATTAACATAAACTCTGACCATCTATCTGCTCACTTCTTCAAATTGTACTATAACAAATCAGATATGTCAAAAACGATATTCGGTTTTTCATATATAAGCAAAGAAAAACGACCAACTATCATAGCTGATCGTTCCCTAATTATATTATTACTTTACATCGCTTCCCATTTCTTTCTGTTTTCTCGACTCTTTCCCAGAATTGTTAAATACTTCTCGATCTAAAGCTTTATTTTGATTAGCAACAATCGTTGTACATACTGCATCACCTGTAATGTTAACAGCAGTTCTGGTCATATCCAGAATACGGTCAATACCCATGATAAGACCGATTGCTTCTACCGGAAGTCCTACGGAGTTAAATACCATTGTCAGTGTAACAAGGCCAACACTTGGAACACCCGCTGTTCCAATAGATGCCAGAGTTGCAGTACCAATAACCGTTAGATAATCTGTCAAACTAAGATGAATCCCAAATGCCTGTGCCGCAAAAACAACTGCCACACCTTGCATAATTGCTGTTCCATCCATATTGATCGTAGCACCAAGAGGAATCGTGAATGAAGAAATCTTCTTAGACACACCCATCTTTTTGCTCAAAGTGTCAATGGACATTGGGATCGTCGCATTAGATGTTGCCGTTGAAAACGCAAATGCCATGACAGGGAAGAAATTCTTAATGAATATAATCGGATTCAGCCCGGTAAATACTTTCAATAGCGCCATATATACTACGAAACACTGAATTGCAAGAGCAATCAATACACCTATCATATATTTCGCCAGTGGAACAAATGCGCTGAAACCAATATTCGCAAAAGTTCTGGAAATCAGGCAAAACACCCCTATTGGTGCCAGACTCATGACCATCATAGTCATTTCCATCATAATATCATTGAACTGACTGAAGAAGTTACCGACGGTCTCTGTGCGCTCTCCTAATTTTGCAAGAATAATACCTACAATCAACGCAAACACAATAATCTGTAGCATATTTCCATTCGCAAGTGAATTGATCGGATTATCAGGAATAATATTCAATAATGTATCCGTAAGGCTTGTAGCTTCCATGCTCTGCACATCCGCCGCATTGGACTGAACCGCACTCATATCCAATCCAACACCTGGATTAATAATATTTCCAACAGAAAGTGCTACCGTAACAGCAAGGGCTGTTGTAAAGAGATAAAAAACCAAAGTACGCACACCGACAGTTCCTAATTTCTTCGTATCACCGATAGACATACTTCCACATACCAGAGAACAGAATACCAAAGGAACAACCAGCATCTTCATCAGACGAATGAAGCCTTGTCCAATTACATATAATATTCCTTCTACAATTATGTCATCTTTTATATGGCTGGATGGTACCATATAACATAATATAATTCCAAATATTGCTCCCAAGATCAACGAAATAAATATCTTCGTTGTAAGCCCTATCTTTTTCTTTTCTTTTGCTTTTTTCATATTACACCACCTCATTCATATATTCCTTTAATGAATCCTTCCAATCCGGCATCTCATAAACATCTATGATCCTAAGGATAAAATTATCAAGCACTGCATATGCCGGTCTGGCAGAAGAAAGATCAGATTCATTGGTAGGAACGGTTTTTAATTCTGCATTCTTACCTGCAAGTCTCAATATCTCCAGCGCAAATTCATATCGATTACATACACCTTTGCAAGTAGCATGATATGTTCCATATTCGTTGGTCTGAATCAGATATAGAATAATTCTTGCAAGATCCTTGGCACTTGTCGGAGAACCAAACTGATCTGATGCTACAGATAGTACCTTCCCTTCCTCAGCAGCTGCAAGGACTCTGGTCACAAAATTATTCCCTCTTCCATAGACCCAATTACTTCGAACAATAAAATGCTTGTGTGTGAACTCTTTTACATAATTCTCGCCAGCTCTTTTCGAACGCCCATACACAGTCTTGGGATTGGTGTCATCAAACTCACTATAAGGAGTCTTACTCAGTCCATCGAACACATCATCTGTGGACAGCTGTACCATCTTCGCACCCACCTTACGTGCCACGATACTCAAGTTTCTCGCACCCAGTGCATTGACTCTATATGCCAGTTCCGGTTCCCTCTCACACAGATCGACATCCGTAACTCCAGAACAGTTAATAATGACATCTGGACGATTGATCTCTCCGAAACTAAGTACTTCGTCTGTCTTAGTGATGTCCAATTCTTCTTTATCTGTGTTAAACACTTCCATTTCCAAAGGATCAATCACATCGTTAATTGCAGTTCCAAGCTGCCCGTTCGAACCTACAATCCATACTTTTAACATATAAAAACCTCCTCAACATACGAAAAGCGTTGATTTTACTATAATCAACGCTTTATCTTCTCATTACGAGTATTATATCAATTTCAATAAACAGTGTCAAGTTATAGGTTTTTCCATACTTCTGCCACATCCAGATCATAAGTAATTTCTTCCACAATGCGATCGCTGTCTACATTCAACACTTCCTTTTCCTGGGTCTTCATAGTTACAAACACCGCAAAAAGCATAAAACATAGAAATGCACGCAACCCAAGTGTCCCCCGTACAGGTATCTGGTCTTCTCCATATATTTCTCGATATGCCATTCCATAACGAGGATGAACGGCCGGTATTGATCTACGGTCACTATAAAGTTCCCTCGTCTGCTCCAATAATTGCCTTCTACGCTTTTCTGAATCATTCAAGAATATCACCCCGATAAACTATATGATTCAGAAATCCTTTCTATTCATCTTCAGACACTAGCGTTCAGCCAATTCTTTGATAATATCTTCCCAGGTAATTCCTTTTTCTACCATTAATACCATGGCATGGTAGAGGAAATCCGATAATTCATACTTTACCTCTTCCGGATTCGGATTCTTTGCCGCAATAACAACTTCTGTAGCTTCTTCTCCTACTTTCTTCAGAATCTTATCAATTCCTTTGTCAAACAGATAATTCGTATAAGAACCCTCTTTTGGATTCATTTTTCGGTCGACAATAGTAGCATATACCGACTCAAATACCTTTAACGGATTGGTCTCATCATAATCCGTTCCTGCAAGCGGCTGGAAAAAGCATGTTGGATTTCCTGTATGACACGCCACACCAACCTGATCTACCTTTGCAAGCAATGTATCATAATCGCAGTCAATTGTCAGAGACTTTACATACTGAAAATGTCCACTTGTCTCACCTTTGACCCAAAGCTGTTGTCTACTCCTGCTAAAATAGGTCATCTTACCTGTCTTAATCGTCTGATTAAACGCTTCTTCATTCATATAAGCCAGCATCAATACTTCCTGTGTTTTGTAGTGTTGAACAACCACAGGAAGTAAGCCCTGCTCATTGGTTTTAAATTGGGAAAATTCCATAATACTCTCAAAAGAAGTCATTGCAATATCTTCTTTTCCACATTTCGTCTTAAATGCATCAAAATCCATATCCGTCTGACTGACATATTTCCCGGACAGTCCTTTCACACCAGAACATTTCAGGATTTTGAATAACTCATCTTCTTCCATCGTATCCGTCACAATTACACATGGAACATCCGTTACATTAACAACAGAATTCAAGTCTAATCTATGCATAAATACAATTTCACTGCAGCATTCCTGAATAATGTGCTGATGTTTGAATAATGCATCAAAATCCTGCAAGGAAACTGCCAGTTTTTCCTTACCAAATCTCTTGGCAGCATCTTCCAGAAGCTTTCCACTTCCTTGCTTTGAAAAATTGACCATTGCTCGTTTTGCACCTGCATATAATATTTTCTTAATATCTTCCTGTCTCTTTACATTACCACCAGCTACCATTGGAATACGAATCACACGATTCATACGTTTCATCAAATCTATCGACTCATCATGTTCTTCATCCGATTCTGATAAATCAAATATCAATAATTCATCCGCTCCATTGTCACTATAACTCTTCGCAAGTGCAACAGCATCTTCTGAAATTACAGTATGGTCATCGAACCATTTTACAGCTTTTCCTCCCGCAATAAACAGGCAAGGAATCAATTTTTTAAAATTCATATCTATCTTCTCCTTTTATAGGCTTCCTTTTGTTGTCCATGCTTCCTGTATTCTCGGCTCATCCATCGTTGCCATGTCCAGAGCTTTTCCGAAACTTTTAAACAGTGCTTCTGCCTTGTGATGATTGTTCTCGCCATCTAAAATACGAAGATGAATATTCATCATGGCACTATAAGATACTGCATAAAAGAATTCCTTTATCATTTCAGTATCCATATCTCCAATGCAATCGACCGTAAATTCAGAATCAAATCTTAGATATGGTCTTCCCGACAAGTCTACGGCACACAATGCCAAGGTCTCGTCCATTGGAAGGATAAAATGACCATAACGCCTAATTCCGACTTTATCGCCAATTGCTTCCATTATTGCCTGTCCTAACACAATCCCAGTATCTTCAATAGTATGATGGCAGTCCACCTCGAGATCACCTTTTACCTTTACAGTTAAGTCAAATAATCCATGTCTGGCAAATCCATCCAGCATATGATTCAAAAAGCCAACCCCTGTATCAATATCTGTTTTTCCGGTGCCATCCAGATTGAATGTTATCATAATATCTGTTTCTTTTGTTTTTCTTGTACAACTGGCTGTCCGCTCCATATTACGCGCCTCCTATTTTATCTCTGTTCTTATTCAAAACGAACCTTGATGGAATTTGCATGCGCAGTTAATTGCTCTGCTTTTGCAAAATTCTCAATATCTTCATGGATCTCTTCCAGCGCTTCTCTTGAATATGCAATAATGCTTGATTTTTTGATAAAATCATCCACTGATAATGGAGAGAAAAATTTTGCAGTTCCATTCGTAGGAAGGACATGGTTTGGTCCAGCAAAATAATCTCCCAGAGGCTCACTGGAATATTCGCCTATAAAAATCGCTCCGGCATTGCGGATTTTTGTCATCACATCATAAGGATTCTTTGTCTGAATCTCCAAATGTTCTGACGCAATATCATTTGCAATCTCAATCACTTCTTCCATGGTATCTGCCACAAGGATATATCCATAATTATCCAAAGACTTCTGTATAATTTCTTTTCGGGATAATACTTTTACGAATTCATCCACTTCGTCCGATACCTTTTGTGCCAATTCTTCGCTTGTCGTTACCAGAATTGCAGATGCTAATTCATCATGTTCTGCCTGCGACAGCAGATCCGCTGCAACATATCTGGGATTGGCCGTATCATCTGCAATAACGAGAATCTCACTTGGTCCTGCAATGGCATCAATACTGACATGACCATAAACTGCTTTCTTCGCCAACGCTACATATATATTGCCAGGTCCCACAATCTTATCTACTTTTGGAATACTTTCCGTACCATAGGCTAATGCTCCGATTGCCTGCGCTCCTCCTACTTTGTAGATCGCATCTGCACCTGCCTCGCAGGCCGCAATCAGAGTATTCGGCGTAACTTTACCATCCCTTCCCGGAGGTGTCACCATAATAATTTCATCCACACCGGCTACCTTTGCCGGAACAATATTCATCAATACAGAAGACGGATACACAGCTTTCCCGCCCGGCACATACACGCCAACTCTATGTAATGGTGTTACCTTCTGTCCAAGCATCGTCCCATCTGGTTTACTGTCAAACCAACTGTATTGTCTCTGCTTCTCATGATAAGTCTTAATATTATGCAGTGCCTTTCGGATAATTTCGACCAATGCCGGATCTGCCAGATCATATGCCTCCTGAATCTCTTCTTCTGTAACCCGGATATTCTCAGCAGATATAATTGCTTGATCAAACTTCTTCGTATAATCAAAAAGTGCCTGGTCTTTTTCTGTTTTCACGCGTTCTAAGATCTCAGCGACTCCCTGTTCATACTGCCCATAATTATTAGGACTTCTCTTTAAAAGATCTTCCAAAAGATTCTGTCTCGTATCTTTATCCAAATGTTGTATTCTCATACAATCGCATCCTTTCTATATTATCTATATCTGTATCTGTGTACGAAGCTTTGTAAGAAGTGACTTAATTCTGTCGCTTTCCATACGCATGCTCACTGGATTCACGATCATTCTTGCAGACAGAGGACATACTTCTTCTAATACTTCCAGACCATTTTCCTTCAAGGTAGACCCAGTCTCAACAATATCTACAATTACTTCTGACAATCCTACAATCGGAGCAAGCTCAATAGAACCATTTAACTTAATGATTTCTACCGTCTGATGCTTGGTATTATAGAAATAGTCCTTAGCAATGTTCGGATATTTCGTCGCAACGCGAATCAACTCATGATGTTGAAGTAATGGTGCTGCATCCTTATAACCACAGACACACATTCTGCACTTTCCATATCCAAGATCAAGCACCTCGTGGACCTTACGCCCCTCCTCAAGGATGGTATCTTTTCCTACAACTCCGATATCAGCTGCACCATACTCTACATAAGTAGGAACATCAGGACCCTTTGCAAGAAAGAATCGAAGTTTTAATTCTTCGTTTGTAAAGATTAATTTTCTTGAATCTTTATCTTTCATTTCCTCACAGGTAATTCCAATCTTTTCAAATAATTCCAGTGTCTGTTTTGCCAGACGTCCTTTTCCCAAAGCAAATGTAAGGTATCTCATGTTGTCACTAACTCCTATCTGTACTATTCACAATCTTATGCTCACCAGTCACCAGATTAATCATGGTAATTTCCCCTGATTTCTTGATGTAAATCAGATTGCCGGCATAATATTCTTTTCCATATGCTACATAATCTTCTAATAGCTTTCCTTTGTCTTTCTTAATAAGTTCTGCATTCTTTGCCTTTCTTCGGAAATCTTTTGCGAGGGCAATAGCCTCTCTCTGTTTTCCTTCATCGTATACGATCATTGTATTCTTTCTGGTATATACAATGCGAATTTTCAGGCGAGTCAAAGCATTCATCAATTCATCCAGTACAATAGCAAAACCTATAGACGGAGATTGCTTGCCGAACTTTTCAATCAAATGATCATATCGTCCACCTTTTACAATCGCATCTCCTGTTCCGAATGTATATCCCCGGAAAATAATGCCTGTATAATATCCATACGTACCTGTCATACTCAAATCAAAGTTCACGAACTTTTCTACCCCGTATAGCTTTAATGTATCATAGATCTTTTCCAGGCGGCGAATTGCCATTACACCTTTTGAATTCGGTGCAATATTTTTAGCATGAACGAGAATATCTACGCCACCGACCAACTCGTTTAGTGCAGCGAACGCCTCTTTAGAACTTCTCTTCACCTGGATACTCTCAAGAAATTCTTCTACTCCAAAGTAATTACGATTATTGATCAATTCTCTGACACGCTCTTCTGCTTCTTCATCCAGGCAGGCATCTTCTATCAGGCTCTGAAAGAAGTCTACATTTCCCACATTTAACTGAAATTCTTTTAATCCTATCGTAAGCAGAGATTCAATGACCAGTGCAAGCATCTCAGCATCTGCCTCAACAGAATCATCTCCCATTAACTCAGCACCCATCTGAGTTGTCTCACGCAGACGGCCCTGATAATTAGAATGGTTTACAAACGTGTTTCCGGTATAACAAAGACGAATCGGCAATTCTTCTTCTTTGAATAAGGTTGCAACTGCACGTGCGATGGACGGAGTGATATCCGGACGCAGTGCAAGTGTATTCCCGTCTTTATCAAAAAACTTATATAAATCTTTGGATGGAATAGTACCAATCTCTTTTCCAAACACATCAAAATATTCAAATGTCGGTGGCTGGATATCATGGTATCCGTAGAGGTGAAATACCTTTTTAAGACGTCCTTCCAGCGCAAGTCTTTTTCCACATTCTACATTGTATATATCTCTGACTCCTTCCGGAGTATGCAATACTTTTTTCATATTTCCTCCAAAATCATTGTAATCTTTCCACTTTAACATGCTACCACGTTAAAAACCTTATTGAATTATAAGCATTTTCCTACTCTTTGTCAAGTTCCTCTCTCAGTTCCAAATCTAAGTTTATTGCGTCGAGATAAGGGACGTAACATCCATGATGAAATTCCATAAAAAACCGGTCATCCAACTCTTCCAAGCGAAAACTTTTTCTGCCGCCTTCTTTTGCCCTCTTCCAGAACACCAACAATTCTTCAAGGCGCATATAATATAAAATATTTTTCGCTGAATAATAGATTAATATAAAAGCAATTCCATCCTGTTTTTCAAAATTAATCATGAACTGAATCTGATGCTCATGAATATTCTGCAGTGGAAATGTATCCGCCACACATTCCTTTGCGTCAAAACACACAGGGATGCCTTGAACTGCTCCAATATAATCAATCGTACTTCTCTGATCAAAATATGCCAACGTAATATGACGATGTTCCTTATCCATTTTTACCGGCGTAATTGGTGTCGGAATCTTCTGCATCAACGCCAGTCCTTTTTCCAGATACCATTCATTGGTCCGATTGACCATCTCTTCTAATGTTGAACCTCTAAGGCCTCTTGAGTTCCATGTTGCCATGCTGTCTCCTTTATTACTTTCCAAAATTCTGTCGGTACTTTCGCTGTATAAGTTTTTCTCGAAACATCTTCAAACGGAGATGTCAGCTCTGGAAATTCAAGCTGATATGCATGCAGCAGCTGAGATGTAACCTTATACTTTTTCCGAAAAGAATCATTCCAGACACAATCTCCATACTTGTAATCTCCCAAAAGTGGGTGTCCTTCAGATGCAAGATGAGCACGGATCTGATGAGTTTTTCCGGTAATCAGATGAACACGCAGCAATGTCATCGAATCATTCCAGGCAATCGGAACATATTCTGTCTCAATCGGAACATCACCAGACTTACTTACCGTTACTTTATTCGTTCTCTCATCTTTTTGAATATATCCATAAATATGCCTGGGCTTTAGAATTCTTCCTTTTACAATGCACAGATAATACTTTTTCAATGTTCTTTCTTTCAAAAGATGTCCTATGGTCTGTAGACAAATGAGTGTCTTTCCAGCCACAATCAATCCGCTGGTATTGCGATCCAGTCGATTACAAATAGAAGGCCTGAATGTCTTCAGATCCTCTTCGCTGATTTCTTTCTTATTAATAAGATATGATATCACATATTCTACTACAGAAACATCACTCTTTTCAGCCCTTTGTGACAACATACCAGAAGGCTTATTGATTAGCAGTATCTGTTTGTCTTCATATACAATATCCAAAGGAACAGATTCTATTCTATTGACAGAAGAATTTTGGACTGGAGAAGAAAACTTTTGAATTGTTTCATCAGCCAAAAATAACTTCACACTGTCTCCAACAGACAATTTTTCATTTCCCGTTGCTTTCTTACCATTCAGCACAATATTTTTCTTTCGAAGCATCTTATATATGAAACTGCCTGGTGCCTCACTTAAGTATTTTTTCAATAGTTTATCCAGTCTTTGTCCAGCTTCATTAGGTTTTATTACAATCTCTTTCATAGTAGTCCTTTTTAGAAACACTTACATTACATAGAAATATTTAAGATAATATTCTTAATTTCTCGTTCTTTCTTCCTTGAGTTCGGCTGATCGACCGCCGCAATATTATTCATTCCCTCTGCCCGCGATAAAAACGCAACATAATCATGAAATATTTTCACCGTCATCTTATCATATCGATGATTCTTTAAAATATTTTTGATATGCTTTGCAAGTGCTGTTTCATCCGTCTTAGGGCTACTCGTGTAACCACATACTATATGGTCTGAGATTACGATTGCATCAACCGGCATTACTTTTTCACTGCTTGTGATGACCATATCATAAACTTGTGTGAGAAGATTAGCTTTCTCATGAATTTCCTGATATTTTTCCGGTTCAATACTCTTATGCGGTGCCATTGTAATAAACTCAACTAACATCTTTGCTGCCGGAAGGCAGCCTACAACCGCAATTACCGTAAATAAATTCAAACGTGTTTTTGTCTGTACATATCCAAGTACAAAAATTGCAATTACAATTCCAAATTCTAGAATAGACCAAATCAGATATTTTGTTTTTTGTGCTTTGATATATCCCGGATGCCCTTTTTCAATTTTCATCTTTTGGTACACTCCCTGCTATATTTCACTTATTTTGTTTGCAGCTCCCATAATATCAGTTATCCATGTATATGGCAGCAGTTTCGTCAATCCCCTTGCGCTCTTCATTGCGTATCCATAGACAGATACAGGTTTTTTCCTCACGGAATCCGTGAGTGCAAGTTTTACCACTTCTTTAGAAGACACTTTCACAGATGATTTAAAGGAATTTGGCAAAGATCCTGAGCGTTCAAAAAATTCTGTATCAACAGGTCCCGGACATACGGCTGTTACAAAAATGCCCCTACTTTTCAGTTCCGTTCTCAACGCCAGCGACAAACTGTACACATACGATTTCGAAGCCGCATAAACAGCAAATCCAGGCTGCGGAGCAAAAGCAGCCGCAGATGCGATATTAAGAATTCTGCTTCCCTTCGAAAAATAGGGCAGACAGATTTGGATCATTTTTGTCAACGCTTTACAATTCAAATCAATCATTCCACTTTGTTCTTTTATATCAACCTTGGCAAAGCTTCCCATCTTACCATATCCTGCCGCATTCACAAGCATACGGATATCTGCCTGATGGCGGTCCAATTCTCTTTCCACTCGTTCAAATATATATTCTCTTTGAAGATCGCCGTCAAATGTTCTGACTGGAAACGTCAATTGTTCCTGAAGCTCTTTTAAACGTTCGGTTCTCCTAGCTACTACCCATAATTCATCCAGATTCTTATATAATCTCGAAATCTGGCAGGCAAACTCTCTTCCCATTCCAGAGGAGGCGCCTGTTATAATTGCGATTCTCACTGCAATCATCTCCTTGTATCTCTGTTATTATTTTGTTTTCTTTTTGTGAACATTGCGAATTGCTTTTTTCTTTTTCGGCTTGCCTTTTTGATTCCTGTCATTCTTTTGATTCGGAATAAAATCAGAATGTCTTGGACGTATCAGGCAATGCTTGTCATACCCGACCAGATCCATTCTTCCTGCTTTTTTCAAAGCTTCCAGTACCAAATCATAATTCTTTGGATTACGATACTGAATAAGGGCTCTCTGCATCGCCTTTTCATGAGGATTTTTCGGCACGTAGACAGGTTTCATATCTCGTGGATCCACGCCCGTATAATACATACATGTAGATATCGTCGACGGAGTCGGATAAAAATCCTGCACCTGTTCTGGCATATACCCAAGATCTCTCAGATATTCTGCTAATTCAATTGCTTCCTTCATCGTTGAACCCGGATGCGAAGACATCAGATACGGCACCAGATACTGTTCTTTGTGAATTTCTTGATTAATCTTTTTATATTTTTTTACAAAAGCCTGATAAACGCTGTTTTCAGGTTTTCCCATCTTCTGAAGAACTGCATCCGACACATGTTCCGGTGCAACTTTTAACTGTCCACTTACATGAAATTCACACAATTCTCGAAAAAATGTATCATCTTTATCTGCCATCACATAATCAAATCGAATTCCCGAACGAATAAATACTTTTTTAACATTTGGCAGTTCTCTTAATTTTCTTAGTAATTGAATATAATCCTGATGATCCGCTTTCAGGTTCCGACATGGACGTGGGAACAAGCACTGCTTTTCCTTACATACTCCTCGAGTCAACTGCTTTTCACAAGAAGGATATCGAAAGTTCGCTGTAGGTCCCCCTACATCGTGTATATAGCCTTTAAAATCCTTATCCCAGATAAACTGTCTCGCTTCAGCCAGCAGTGATTCGTGACTCCTTGTCTGCAGAATTCTTCCCTGATGAAAGGTCAATGCACAGAAATTGCAGCCGCCAAAGCATCCACGATTGCTGATTAGGCTAAACTTCACTTCTGAGATTGCCGGAACCCCTCCCATCGCTTCGTAAGAGGGATGGTAAGTACGCATATAGGGGTAACTGTAAATTCTGTCCATTTCTGCCTGGCTCAATGGTCTGGCCGGCGGATTCTGAACCACATAGAGATGCTCTTCATAAGGCTCTACCAGACGTTTTCCCACGAAAGGATCCGTATTACAATACTGTGTATAAAAACTTCGGGCATAGTTCAGCTTGTCCGCTTTTAAATCTTCAAAACAAGGAAGTGTAATCGCATCATATACACTATCCAGATTCTTAGCTTTATAAACAGTTCCTGGAATAAATGTAATATCTTTGACATCAATTCCACTATCCAACGCCTCAGCAATCTCTACAATAGATCGTTCTCCCATTCCATAAGACACCAAGTCCGCACCCGAATCCAAAAGCACCGACCTTTTTAAGCGATCAGACCAGTAGTCATAATGTGCCAGACGTCTTAAGCTTGCTTCAATTCCTCCCAAAATAATCGGTGTCTTCTTATATACCTGGCGAATCAGATTACTATAAACAACCGCAGCATAATCGGGCCTCTTTCCCATAACGCCGCCAGGGGTAAATGCATCTGTTTTTCTACGTTTCTTGGATACCGAATAATGATTCACCATAGAATCCATATTACCGGCAGAAACAAGGAATCCTAATCTAGGCTCACCATATTCCATAATGCTGGATTTATCCTTCCAATCCGGCTGAGCAATGATTCCTATCTTGAATCCATGTGCCTCCAGAACACGTGTAATAATTGCATGGCCAAACGATGGATGATCCACATATGCATCTCCAGATACATAGACGAAATCTACCTGCTTCCAGCCACGAGCTTCCATATCCTGTCTGCAAATAGGCAAAAAACCTTTTTCCATTCTTAAAGCACCTCATAAGTTTCTTTTTTTATTTCATCAAAACTAAATATATAATAATCTGCAAGTTCTCGTTTTTTTGCTTCTTGTGGTCTTGAAAAATCATCATCCACAGCGCATACTTTCATCCCAGCATTTTTTCCTGCCAGAATTCCCATTGGAACATCTTCAAAGACCAGGCACCGCTTTGGATCTACACCTAATTCCTGAGCAACCCTAAGGTATACATCGGGAGATGGCTTCCCGGCTGAAACTTCACAGGCACTTCGAACCACATCAAACAGTTCTGCCACATTCAAAGCTTCCAGTGTATCATCTGCAAGCCCTTTATCATTACTCGTGGCAATGCCAATTTTTTTCCCAAGGTTTCGCATCTCCAGAATAAATTCATAGACACCTTCTTTCAGAAATACTTGTGTCATATATTTATCATGCGCCATATCCATCCATTCATCCATAACCTGCTCTCGTGTACAATTCAGCTGTGGGTATGTATCCAGAAAAAACTGGGCCACTTCAATATAACTCTTTCCTTCCATGTCTTCATGGAAATTTTCAGGCTTTGTCAAATGATATTTTGCCAGATAATCATCATCAATAGATGGCCAGATCCACATAGAATCTACCAATGTTCCATCTAAATCAAATATAATTGCATCAACATCTCTAAGCATCTTAGTAGGCAATCTCTTCCAACTCCTTCTCCGTAAGCGGCCGATATTCTCCTGGTTTTAGGTTTTCATCTAGCTGAAGCCGTCCCATACTTTCTCGTCTAAGATAGATAACCTCTTTTCCCACAGCTTGAAACATACGCTTCACCTGATGGTACTTACCTTCCTGTATCGTTAATAATATCTCCGATTCTTCGCCACTTTTCAGTATTTCCAATTTTCCCGGTCTTGTCCACTCTTCTTTTTCACAAGTTCCGATATTCACTCCTCTGGCAAACGCCTCTACATCATCCAGTGTCACTTTCCCCGAAACTTTCGCGAAATAGATTTTATCTACATGTTTTTTAGGAGACAACAAACGATGAGATAACTGCCCATCATTCGTGATCAGCATCAGTCCCTCTGTATCTTTATCCAATCTTCCAACAGGGAAAAGATCCTTTCTCTTTTTTCCCCGAATCAGTTCAACGACCGTCTTATCCTTCCCATCTTCAGTCGCAGAGATGACCCCAGCCGGTTTATTCAACATATAGTATTCGAAAACAGCATAGGAAATTTCTTCTTTTTCAAGGGTAACACAGTCTTTTGTTTCATCCACTTTTAATTCCGGCGATTTTATAGTGTTCCCATTTACAGCCACTCTTCCCTGACGAATATATTTTTTTACTTCCTGGCGTGTCCCGACCCCCATATCCGCCATATACTTATCCAAACGAATCATCAACACAGCCTCCATCCCGGCAAATATTTATTTTTAAGAGTTCCATTTGTAAGCTTTCCCCATCCAAGCGGATAACCATCCACACATACAAGCTGCCATCCCTTTTTACTGGTTCCCGTCAGATCTTCGACGTCCACTGTTTCTCCCTTTAAATACCTCGCAACTCTGCAATCTTGCGCCGCCAGATCAATGCAATGCGCATACTCTTCTTTTTTCAGGCACATAGCAAAAGCCTGACTTGGTTCAAAACGATTTTTTTTCAACTCCCCGAGCAACAATCCTGTTCGTAAAAAACGAATTCCTCGAACATCCGGAAGATCTTCCGGCATATAGTAGATTCGTTCTCCATGAATATCCAGGCGTGAGCTATCCAACTCCCAAAAGACATCTTTCATAAACTTTTCCAGATCCTCAGGAATTCTTTTGGCATTCTTCTTTTTTAATTTTAATTCTTTTTCCCGCAATGAGTCTCCCCTTTGCAAAAGAGCTACATAATGTCCCTCACCTTTCATTTTGTGAGGAAAAATTCGCACAGTTCTTTTAATATCTTCTATCTTTCCTTCTGTAAACTGTGGCATTCCCTGGCAGAATCCTTCGTATGGTAAAACATCCAAAATCCGAAACTCTGGATATTTTTCAAGCAACTGTTCAATAATTCTTTCATTCTCACGGCTATCGAACGTACAGGTCGAATAGAGCATCATTCCCCCTGGTTTTAGCATTCTTGCAGCCTGAAGGATAATACTTTTCTGAATATTACTAAAGAATTCTGGTCCATGTTCTTCCCAGGCTTTTACCATTTTTTTATCCTTGCGGAACATTCCTTCTCCAGAACACGGAGCATCTATAAGGATTTTATCAAAATATTCTACGAAATAATCTTCCAGCCTTCCCGGTTCCTCGCTCAATACCAATACATTTCCAATTCCAAAAACTTCAATATTTTTCAAAAGGCCTTTCGCTCTGGAGCTACTGATATCATTCGCGACAAGTACTCCTTGTCCCTGAAGCTTTGCTCCTAATTCTGTAGCCTTGCCTCCAGGTGCTGCACAGACATCCAAAACTCTGTCCCCTGGCTCAACAGGGAGCCGATTGGCCGGTGTCATTGCACTTGGCTCTTGCAGATAATATAATCCAGCAAAATAATACGGATGCTTGGCAGGAGATATCCGGTCCCCGTCATAATAAAATCCATTCTCTATCCACGGAATCGGTGTAATCTCAAACGGACATATTTTTTGAAATTCTTCTACAGAGATCTTTCCCGTATTGACACGAAGACCATAGTATCTTGGCTCATCATAGCAGGCAATATATTCATCAAACTCTTCACCCAAGAGTTCTTTCATCTTTTCTTCAAACACACTAGGCAGATTCATTATTCTTCCTCCATATTTACATACATAGTTTAGTATAACATATTCTTTCGTATAACTCTAGAAATAAGCATACTTTAATTTCTTATTTTCCAAAGAACGCAAAACGTAATATGGATTCACACTAATCTCTTCCCCGTCCTTATATGAATAGATTCCTACATGAAGATGTACAGCGAATTTGCCTTTTGTACCTTCCGGGCCATATCCAGAATCTCCCATATATCCCAACAGTTCCCCTGCTATCACTTGTTCTCCTTCTGAAATCCCGGCATAAGAGTCCAGGTGGGCGTAGTAATAATAAGTACCACTCTCTGATGTTATGCCAATTCGATATCCTCCTTTTTCAAGCCATCCCAAGTTTGTGACAGTTCCATCCGTCATACTCACTACTGGATAGATTCCCCTTTCATTGATCGATGCCATAATATCGGTCCCTTCATGTCCAGTTGTTCCTTTGTATTTACGCTCCATCATCCAGCTGTCTGTATAGGATGTTTTCAGTGACTTATCCACAGTCGATTCGGGAATTGGAAAATAACTCACTTCTTTTTCCACATTTTGGAGTAATGTTATACACTCATCCGATAAAAGCTCTTCTTTTTCTCTCATAGATGACGAAAAAAAATCCCTTCGATATTCTGTATCTTTGATTGTTTTCTTTTGTAGACCATAATACTTTCCCATTTCCATAAGACGACCTGTTTCCAACACAGTAAAAAGAGAGAGCAAAAACAATAGAACTATAATTTTTCGTGTTTTTTTCTTTTTCATAAAAAAACTCTTTTTAATCACTATATGAACAGGACCAGTCCCCTATTCACCAGGGAACCGGTCCTATAAAATTTTAAAATATAAAAATCTTTTATTTACAGTTTTTGAGAATTCATTATTCCTTATAGCGAATCTTTCTTCATAAAACATCTATGCACTCCATAGAATAAAACAAAAGCAATTTTCCGGTGTCCCAATATGTCAATTCAACGTTTTCTGTCTACACTATCCGTCCTTCTTCTGTTTCTTTCCATGCTAATTTTTCCACAAGGTGTATTCCAAGGGGCAAGCTCTGGGATTCTTCTGTGGTTTAATACAGTACTTCCTACACTTCTTCCTTTTATCATACTGTCTAATCTGTTGCTTCGTACTCCGGCTATCGACTGGATCGCCAACTTCACAGCTCCTTTTATGTGCAGATTCTTCCATGTATCCTCATATGGTGCATTTGCGATTTTAACGGGTTTTTTATGTGGTTATCCAATGGGAAGCAAAGTAACTGCTGATCTCCTGAAACATAATTATATTTCAAAGAATGAAGGGCAATATCTACTCTCATTCTGCAATAACACAAGCCCGATGTTCATTATCAGTTACATTGTCTGGCAGAATTTGCAAAATAGTGACTTAACACTTCCTGTTTTATTTATCCTTATGCTTTCTCCTATATTTTGCAGCTTTTTCTTTCGAAGATTCCACCAGATTCCTTTCAAAACATCAACATCCGTTCATCCGTTTTCAAAAGTCCATTATGGCTCAGAGACTCTTGAAAACCTTATAGACAAATGTATCATGGACGGATTTGAAACAATCACAAAAGTTGGTGGGTATATCATGCTTTTTTCTATTCTTATAGCATTAATAGAATATATTCCTTATCACTCTGTTCTCATCACTTCCATTATTTTACCATCACTGGAAATTACAACAGGAATAAAGATTCTATGTTCCGCACCAATCAGACCGAATACCCAGATTGCATTCGTTCTCGCCCTCACTGCATTCGGCGGATGGTGCTCCGTCGCTCAGACAAAATCCATGATACACGGGACTGATCTTTCCATTCTTCCTTATATAATAGAAAAGCTGATTACCGCATTGGTAACCAGCCTGTTTGCTTCCATCTATCTGTTACTGTTGATCTAATTCTTCATCATCTATCTCATATTCCATATCCGAACCCTGGTCGCCATACTCTGCTTCCAATCCACGGGATGACTGCTCCGGTATCTCCAATTCTGAACGATTGTTGCGAACCATGTCATAGCATTCCTGCAAAGAATTCACAAGACCATCATACTTGGTTGTATAGCTATCCAATGTATGACCGATAATGCTTTCTGCATTCGCCAACAAATCATCCGTGTACTGCAATGCGCCAATTCGAATATCATTAGCATCACTAGTTGCATTATCCAGAATCTGCTGTGCCTGTTCTGTTGCTGCCGTAACAATCTCATTAGCCTGCGCATACGCCTGCTGCATGATCTCATGTTCACTGACAAGCTCACTTGTATGAATCTGTGCTTCTTCGATCAGGCTGTCTGCTTTTGCCTGGGCATCTGCAAGGATTGCATCTTTATTTGCAATAATTTTCTGATATCTCTTAATCTCATCCGGTGTCTTCATGCGTAGCTCACGAAGCAATTCATCCATCTGATCTTTATTTACAATAATTTTCGATGTAGATAACGGCTGGAACTTACAACTGTCGATATACTCTTCAATCTCTTCAATAATCTGTTCAATACGGCTGCTCATAATTTACACTCTCCTTTTTTTGATTCATCTTCTCTTCTATTCTGTCTGCAACATAGTCTGGTACAAACTGAGAAATGTCCCCTCCAAAAGCTGCCACTTCTTTTACCGTGGTAGAACTTAAATATGAATACTTCAAATTAGTCGTCAAAAATACAGTCTCTACATCCGGTTCCATCTTATGATTTGTCTGAGCCATCTGCAATTCATATTCAAAATCTGTAATCGCCCTCAATCCACGAATAACCATTCCTGCATCCATCTTACGGGCAAAATCTACTAACAGCCCTTCAAACGGAATTATCTTTACATTTGGCATATCTTTTGTTACTTCATCTAACATTCTAACACGTTCTTCTACGGAAAACAACGGACTTTTTGCTTTATTATTCAAGACTCCGACAATTAATTCATCCACCAATTTTGCAGATCTTTTTATCACATCCAAATGTCCAAATGTTACCGGATCAAAACTTCCCGGATATATTGCTCTTAACATATGTCTTTCCTTCCTGCCGACTCAATAAATACGTGTTTATTCGTCTTATACTCTTTGGTTTTAATAATAGAAAATCCCAGATCTTCCACATAGTCAAATTCTGTATTCTTAGATGCCTCAACAATAATAACTCCATCTTCTGCCAACAGGCTGGAATCTGACAAATATTCTAAAACTCTTCGTTCAAATTCATGTCCGTAAGGAGGATCCATAAAGATATAGTCAAACTGCTTTTCCCCCTCTAACTTATATAATGCTGTCATTACATCCATCGACATCGTCATTCCCTTAGATTCCAAATGCGTACGTTTCAAATTGTCCTTTACGCACGCCATTGCTTTTGGATTCTTTTCTACAAAGACAGCCTCCATGGCACCTCGACTCAAAGCTTCGATTCCGATACCTCCACTTCCTGCAAACAAATCCAAAAATATGCAATCATACAAATATGGTGCAATCATATTGAATAATGTCTCTTTGATTCGATCTGTCGTCGGTCTGGTATCCATACCGTCCAATGTCTTTAACGTAATTCTTCTTGCACTTCCTGCAATTACTCTCATAGAAATAACCCCTTATACTTATGCAACTTTCTTGTCCATTATAAATTTCTAACAAAAAAAAGTCAATTCATTCCCAGACAGATGATATTATTTTTTTCCATATGTTCCCAGATGGCGATAGCGGTTCAGGCATGCATATACCTCTTGCTTTCTTGGCATCGCCATATTCCCCGGAAGATATCCTCCTTCAGATACTATTCCAATCCCTTGACGAACCAGTTTTTTATATAATTCTTCTATTATATATCCCAAAGTCTTTTCACCATCAAACACATTCTCCTCAAGATATTTCACAATGTATCCTAGAGATGTCAATTGTTCCACATCCATCAGTTGCTCTACATATCTCAAATCTATCGTCTCATGATTAAGCATTACGCCATCCCGGCCTAATGTTTTTAGCTTAATTCTTCCTCGCTTCCTCAATCCCTGATTGACTTGAATCTTTCTGTCAAAAGAAGGCATCACTGGTTTTTCTTCCGGTAACTGAAGTTTTGGATAATTCTGTGCTGCATTTTTTGCAATTGCCGTGATTTCCCTTGGCACATAACGATCCATCTGTATAATAATATCGGCCACTTGAAAATACGCTCCAGAACTGCCTGCAACAAGAATTGTTGAGATTCCAAACTCTCCATAAAGATCCCTCACTCGTTCAATAAATGGAGTAATTGGCTCCATATCCCTGTGAATGACTTGCTGCATCAATTCATCTCGTACCATAAAATTTGTAGCACTCGTATCCTCATCGATCAAAAATGTCTTCGCACCAGCTTCTATACTCTCCACCACATTGGCCGCCTGGGAAGTACTTCCGCTGGCATCTTCCGTATCAAATGTCACCGTATCTTTACCATTGGGAAGATCATTAATAAACATAGAAATATCTGTATGCCTGATACTTCGTCCATCTTCCGCTCGAATCTTCATCGCAGTAGGATCCGTCACGACATATTCTCTTCCATCACCAGCAATATGTGGATACACACCGGCTTCTAATGCTTTTAAGAGTGTAGACTTCCCATGATAGCCTCCACCTACAATCAATGTGACACCCTTTTGAATACCCATTCCAGTAATCTTTCCCTTATGAGGGAGATTCATCTCTACCTTCACAGATTCTGGTGAACGAAACGGAACAGCTCCCTTCATAGGACGCTGTGACACTCCAGATTCCCGCGGAAGGATCGAACCATCCGCCACAAAAGCCACCAGGTTATACTCCTCCAGATGAGACCGAATATATTCCTGATCTACCGACAGTTCCATGACCTTTTGGACTTTTTGTTGATCCAATCTGTTATAATATAATGTTTTTCCCACACATACCGGGAGAAAATCATAGAGAATTTTTATTAATTCTCTGGCATTAATCGTACGGCCATTCGCCGGAAATCCGACCTCAAACCGAACTATGATATCTCCCGTTTTTTCCTGTACAGTACAAGCTGTTCTCTCCAAAATCTCCTGACCACATCTGGAAACAGAAATCACACCGCTCTTGCCTGAACCTTTCGCCCGAAAAGAATATTGTTCAATTTGTTTTGCAAAAATACGAATCAAATGATCTTGAAGGGCAATTTTTTTATAATTCCGATCATACAATTCTGCCGGAAACCCAGCAATTTTTCCAGGTACTTTGATGCTTAATTTTGAGGGAGCCGCAAACGGATCTCCCTGCACATGATCAATAGATAATACATACGCCTGAAACTGATAGGTTCCCCTGGTATCCTTATAGGCAGGATAGCTTCTATGATCAATCTTATTCAATAATTGTCTTAAATCTTCTGCCGACTTCATCTATCCACTCTTCTCCTAATATTCTATTGCTTCTTCCCGTGTCATCCAAAAATGAATTCCTGTCGTCGAATCCATCCATCGATCCTCGTTAAAATCTATTACTTCCACCCATTGTCCTTTTCGATAGACAAAGTTCTCATCTACCAGAGACCAGGCTTCCTCGAACTCTTCTGTAGAATCAAAGCTTTTAATTGTCAAAACTTTTGCTTTATTACATCTACAAGATGGAAGTGTCGCCGATGTCCGTTTCGCGTCTGCCGGAATCAACAGCTGTACCAGACGGTCATTCACACATTTTTTATACCCCAGAATCGGTCCAGTCTCCGGACAATGCATGCGAAACCACTGGGTTCTGTCATCTGATAGAATCCCGTCTAATCTTGCATATTCCAGAACAGCCCCGAACAAATTAGCCCCACATATATTTGCCTCTTCAAGATCACAATACCGAAAAGATGCTGTCTTCATGTTCGCATTCCGAAAATCCGCCCCATGAAGCGGACATCCGTCAAATAATGCATTTTCCACGCTGCTATTGCAAAAATTCACACCATTTAATATGCTGCCATGAAAAGAACTCAATGTAAAATCTATTCCACTTAAATTCCATCCGGTCAAATCTGCATGATGAATTTCCACTTCCCGGAACTCTAGTTTCTCGTCAGGCTTTTTCTTTGCAATGCTTTCTTTTAACTCATCTATTGACACACTACGCATAATAGCTATCCTCTTTTATAAATCTACGATTCTCGCTCTGTGATGGAGCGCCGGAAGAAATTTATTCAGCAGATCTTTTGTCTTAAACTTAAGATGGCTGGTATTGATGCCAGGATTACATCCAAACCATTCCGATTCAGCCACTTCCTTATCTACGATTACCTGCACATAATCATCTTCATCCGTCAATAGACCTGCCACACTGGCAGAACCCGGCGTAGTACCCAGATGTTCCAACATCTTTTCCGGCGGAGCAAATGACATGTGAGACACTCCTAATTTTTTGCTGAAAGAGGAAGTATCAAATGCCTTATTTGCAGGCATGACCAGTAAGAAAAATGTTGTCTTCTTCTGGTTACATAAAAATACATTTTTTCGGATCTCTGTCCCAATTGCCTGATCAATCGCTGCGCACTCTTCCATAGATGCAGCCGGATCATTATCTACCTGTTCATATGGAATCTTTAATTTATCTAATGTTTCATACATCTTTCGTTCTAAAGGCATTCTTTCATCTGTTGGCGCAGATGTTCTGATTTCACTGATATACATAATCTATTCCTCCATATTTATCTCGTCCTTTTTTTAACATTATATCGAATCTCTATTATCTTTGCAATTTTTTTGCTATAATATTAGATATTGTAAGTAATCCGCAGACATCTTTTAACAAAGGAGAACTAATCATGAAATATATACTCGCATCCGCCTCTCCCCGTAGAAAGGAACTCATGGAACAGGCGGGTTTTCGCTTTGAGGTAATTCCATCCATGGTGGAGGAGAGAATCACAAAAACCACACCATCAGATGTGGTCATGGAACTTGCATTCCAGAAGGCACAAGACGTGTTTAAGCGCCATCAAAAATCTTCCGGTGGTCGACAAGACTATGTTGTCATAGGTGCTGATACCATAGTCGTATATCGCAATGAAATTCTGGGAAAACCAGCAAATAAATCCGAAGCCTTTGATATGCTGTCTATGCTGTCAGACCGAACACACCAGGTCTATACTGGTGTATCTCTGATTTATTTTCAAAATGGGCAGATTCACACCAACACTTTCTACGAATCTACCGATGTTACTTTTTGTCCGATCTCCCGTGAAGATTTGCATTCTTATATCGAATCCGGCGATCCATTGGACAAGGCCGGTGCGTACGGAATTCAGGGTTCATTTGCCATCCATGTAAAATGCATTAAAGGAGATTATAATAATGTTGTCGGTCTCCCAATTTGCCGATTATATCAGGAATTAAAAAAGAGAGTCAGATAGCATTTCTGTTATCTGGCTCATCTTTTGAGGAAATATATTTGATATGTCTATTTCTCGTATTTCTCAACAGCTTCTTCAATTGCTGCACGCATGATAAGCATCAATTCATCAATCTGTTTCTTTGTTACGATCAATGGCGGAATCATACGATTTACTTTATCTCCAATCGCTGTGATAAGTGCCATACGATCCAGACATCCGTGTTTTACTTCTACTGCGATTGGAAGATCGTATTCACATCCAACCAGAAGTCCACGTCCTCTTGCTTCTACTACATGCGGAAGTTTTGCAAGTTCTTGCTTCATGTACTCTCCCATCTCTCTTGCATTTCCACTTAAATCTTTATCAAGAATTTCTGTCACAGATGCAAGACCTGCTGCACAGGCAACGCAGTGTCCGCCGTATGTAGAACCATGTGTTCCTTTTGTAAATGCTGTTGCTACTTTTTCAGTTGCACAACAAGCAGCCAGCGGCATTCCGCCACCAATAGCCTTTGCCATAGAAACTGCATCTGGTTTTACACCATATCCCATATATGCCATTGGAGCTCCGGTACGTCCCCATCCTGTCTGAACCTCGTCAAACAGGAGGAGCATATCATTATCATCACACAGCTTACGTAATCCTTCCATAAATTCCTGAGTTGCAGGATGTACTCCACCTTCTCCCTGTACAGGTTCAATCATAATAGCGATAGTATCTTTTGTAACCTTAGAAGCGAAATCTTCCAGGTTATTATATTCAGCATAACTGAATCCAGGAAGCATTGGCTTAAATCCCATCTGAATTGCGTTATCTGGCTGTCCTGTTGCAGACATAGCACCATATGTTCTTCCATGGAAACCATGTTTTGCTGTAATGATATGATATCTTTCTGGACCATAGTTATCAACACCATATTTTCTTGCCATCTTGATCATACATTCATTTGCTTCTGTTCCTGAGTTCTGATAGAAGATCTTATCCATACCGATGGTATCACATACCTTCTTTGCAAGAAGTGCCTGTGGAATAGTGTAAGGATAGTTGAATGTGTGCATAATATCATCCATCTGATCCTTTACTGCTTCTACAACCTTTGGATTTCTGTTACCAGCACTGTTAACTGCTACACCACCGTAAAAATCAAGATATGCGTTTCCTTCCTCATCATACAGATACATTCCTTCTGCTCTTTCTGCAATAAAGTCATAACGTTCATATGTCTCCACCATGTATTTATTTACGATATCTTTCAACTCTTGTGGTGTAAGACCCGTATCCTTTAATCTCATTGTAAAATCTCCTCTCTTCCATACATATTTATTTAAACTATAATTCAGGGCAAAAGAAAAAGGCACCGTATCTACGATACGGCGCCTTTGCCTTTAACGACTTAAAGTATATACCTACATTTTTTTATAGTCAATACCTTTTTTACATTTTTTCAAGATAATTTTTTAACATTTTTTACATATTTTCACATTCAAAACTGCCTATTTCACATGCTGAACTAATTCAAAAAGATCTGCTTGCTGAACTAAAAATAGAGTGTCATTCGACACTCTATTTATTGCACATATTAGTTATACTTACGTTTTCTAGCAGCTTCAGATTTTTTCTTACGTCTTACACTTGGTTTCTCGTAATGTTCTCTTTTACGAATCTCCTGCTGAATACCAGCCTTCGCACAGTTTCTTTTGAATCTGCGTAAAGCGCTATCTAACGTCTCGTTTTCTTTAACGATTACATTTGACATAGTCTCACACCTAACCTCCCCTCCAGTCCTATATTGTGCATCATACGACTGTTCGGGTATTTTTCTTGCACTACATTAGATTATAACACATATTTCCACTTCGTCAACATTTTTTTCGTTATTCTCATATATTTTATGTCAATTATATAACGAAGAACTATGCCAATTGTTGTTCCAGAACCTCTGCTGCTTTTGTAAGAGCCGCGTCAATGCCTGCAGGATTCTTTCCGCCGGCCTGTGCCATATTCGGACGTCCGCCGCCGCCTCCGCCAACTAAAGCTGCTGATGCCTTGATCAGATTACCAGCATGTGCGCCCTTATCCATAGCCTCTTTTGTAGCCATTGCCATAAGACTTACCTTGCCTTCGTTAGCAGAAGCAAGTACAACAACTCCTTCACCTAACTTTTCTTTCAGCTGATCACCAAGGTCACGCAGACCATTCATATCTACACCTTCCACCTTTGTTGCCAACAATTTTATACCTTTAACTTCAACCACCTGATCCATTACATCACCAAGTGAATCTTGGGCAAGTTTACTCTTCAGGCTCTCTAATTCACTGTTCAATGCTTTATTATCAGACAAAAGGTGCTGAATCTTCTCAGCGAGCTGATCAGGATTTGCTTTTACAAGACTGGAAGCTTCCAGAAGTTTCTTTTCAAGTTCATCATAATATTTTAACAATCCTTTTGAAGTTAATGCTTCGATACGTCTAACCCCTGCGGCAACTCCAGTTTCTGACACAATCTTTAAAGCTGTGATCACTCCGGTATTCGCCACATGAGTACCACCACAGAACTCGACGGAAAAGTCTCCCATGCTTACTACACGAACGATATCGCCGTATTTTTCACCGAACAATGCAGCCGCCCCAGTCTTTCTTGCCTCTTCAATCGGCATATTCTGTGCTACTACAGGAAGGCATGCTGCAATCTTTGTATTCACAATATCTTCTACCTGTTTCAATTCCTCTTTGGTCATTGCAGAAAAATGTGTAAAGTCAAAGCGAAGTCTGTCTGCATTGACGGAAGATCCCGCCTGCTCTACATGAGTACCAAGCACCTGACGAAGTGCCGCATGCAGAAGATGCGTTGCACTGTGATTTCTTGCACACAGACCACGATTCTCTTCTTCTACAGTCAATTCTGCCTCATCTCCAACTTTTACCATTCCTTTTGATACATAACCAATATGTCCGACCTTTGTTCCTGCAAGATGAATACATTCTTCTACTACGAATTCGCCATCTGCAGTCCTGATTACACCGATATCACCTTCCTGACCACCCATGGTAGCATAGAAAGGAGTCTTATCAACAATGATAGTTCCTCTTTCTCCGTCAGATAATGCATCCACCACTTCTGCGTCTGCTTTGGATGCATCGGTCGTAAGTGCAGTAATCTTAGAAGTAAAGATAAGATCTTCATATCCTACAAATTCTGTTGCAAGTGCGGGATCCAGTTCATCATATACTGTCGCATCTTTTCCGGACATCGCATGTGTACCAAAGGTACCTTCTGATTTGGCGCGCTGCTCTTTCTGTGCTTTTTTGAAACCTTCCTCATCATAAGTAAGCCCCTTTTCTTCCAGAATCTCGCTGGTTAGATCTATCGGGAATCCATAAGTATCATAAAGCTTAAATGCATTTTCTCCGGAAAGAACCTTTTCTTCATTTTTTGCCATCTCGGCTTCCATTTCTGCAAGAATAGACAATCCCTGATCAATAGTTTTATTAAACTGTGCCTCTTCTTTAGCAATAACATTAAAGATAAAGTCTTTCTTTTCTTCCAGTTCAGGATAACCATCTTTTGAACCATCAATGACAGTCTGTGCCAATTCTACTAAAAATGCACCTTTAATATTCAACAATCTTCCATGACGGCAAGCACGACGAAGCAAACGACGAAGAACATAGCCACGTCCACTGTTGGATGGCATAATTCCATCAGAAATCATAAATGTCACAGAACGGATATGGTCAGTAACAACACGGATAGAGACATCCGTCTCATCATCTTTTCCATATTCTACGTCTGCAAGACGACAGACATGGTCACGTAAAGCCTTAATTGTATCAATATCAAACATGGAATCCACATCTTGTACAATACAAGCCAGACGCTCCAACCCCATACCAGTATCGATATTCTTCTGCGCTAATTCAGTATAATTATTGTGTCCGTCATTATCAAACTGTGAAAATACATTGTTCCAGATCTCCATATAACGATCGCATTCACAGCCTACTGTACAGTCAGGACTGCCGCAGCCATACTTTTCTCCACGATCATAATATACTTCAGAACATGGACCGCACGGGCCGGAACCATGTTCCCAGAAATTATCCTCTTTTCCAAACCGGAAGATTCTTTCTGTTGGAATTCCAATCTCCTTGTTCCAGATCTCCCATGCTTCATCATCCTCCAAATAAACAGAAGGATACAGTCTGTCAGGATCAAGTCCCACAACCTCTGTCAGGAATTCCCATGTCCAGTGAATGGATTCTGTTTTAAAATAATCTCCGAACGAAAAATTACCAAGCATTTCAAAAAAGGTACCGTGACGTGCTGTTTTACCTACATTTTCAATATCTCCGGTACGAATACATTTCTGGCAGGTTGTCACTCTTCTTCTTGGTGGAATCTCCTGTCCGGTAAAATATGGCTTTAATGGTGCCATTCCTGAATTGATCAACAATAAGCTCTTATCATTATGTGGCACCAATGAAAAACTTTTCATAGCGAGATGTTCTTTACTCTCAAAAAATTCAAGGAACATCCTTCTTAATTCATTTACTCCGTATTTCTGCATAACATCCTCCTGTTCCCTATTCATATGCATTCATGACCCATTCCTATATATGACCCATACGTATACATGAAATATTTTAGATTCTGTAAAATATTTAAATAACTAAGTTTTAATTATAAAGAGAAGCAAGCGGTTTGTCAACGCTCCGCTTGCCCCTTTGTAGTTACTTTAATTCAATTTCTTCTAATTCTTTTGGAGGTAATTTCTTTGTAGATCCATCTACGAACTCTTTTACCTTCTTCTGTGCTTTTGTAACTTGAAGATTGGTACCTGCACCTGCTACACATCCGCCAGGACATCCCATACCTTCGATCAGACAGCCATTCATTCTTCCGACCTTGGCCATAGACAATATCTTCTTACATTCTGCCAGCCCTTCAGCATGTTCAATCTTAACTTCCACATCTGGGTAATATTCTTTGATGCACTTTTCAATTGCATCAGCAACACCGCCTGCAACCGCATATCCACGTCCTGCACCCGTTGCATTATGGAAAGAAGATTCCGCTTCATATTCCAGAAGATCAATATCCTTTGCATCAAACATTGCCTGCAATTCTTCAAAAGTAATAACAAAGTCTACATCACTTCTTACCGTTCTTCTCATGGCTTCCAGCTTCTTCGCAGCACATGGCCCGATAAATACCACTCTTGCATTCGGATGTTCTTTCTTAATTGTACGGGCAGTTGCCACCATCGGTGTCAGTTCCTGAGAAACCTGGTCAATCATATCTGGAAAATACTTTTTCGCAAGCATCGCCCAGGAAGGACAACAAGAAGTTAATAAGAATGGCAATTCTCCGGTAGCTACTTTATGTACATAATGACGTGCCTCAGCGATTGCTCCGATATCAGCACCCAGTGCAACTTCATATACTTCAGAAAATCCAAGTTCCTGAAGAGCTGCTTTTAAGTTTCTCGGCGTAATATTATCTCCAAACTGTCCTGCAAATGCCGGTGCGATCTCCGCAACGATCTCAGCGCCCTCTGTCAGAGCTCTTGCAAGTTGGAAAATCTGAGACTTATCAGAAATAGCTCCAAACGGACAGCTTACCATGCACATTCCACAGGAAACACATTTATCTACGTTGATTTTTGCACGTCCCTGTTCATCTGTTTCAATTGCAGAGACACCACACGCCTTTGCACATGGACGTTCCTTTTTTGAGATTGCATCATATGGACAGACTGTTTTACATTTTCCACAGCTAATACACTTCTCCTGATCGATAAAAGAACGACCATTGACCATAGAGATCGCGCCTCTTGGACAGACTTCCATACATGGATGCGCCAGACAGCCTTTACACATATTGCTGACTTCATATCCTTTCTCCTGACATCCTTCACAGGCTGATGGAATCACCTGCATAAGCGGCGGTTCATAATATTTATCTGAGATGTTGCTGGCTTCCACACCTGCAGTCAGATGAACCGGTTTGTTTTCTGGACGCAGAGACAAGCCCATTGCAAGACGAAGACGCTCTCTTACTACTGCACGTGCACGATAAACACTCTCTCTGTATTTAATCGTATCATCATTCACGATTTTATATGGAATTGCTTCCATATCATCATTCAGAGTATCTGCATTCGCCTTAAATCCCAGTCTGGCAACTTCCTCAAATACTGTTCGTCTGAGTTTTCTAACTGTCGTGTCCAATCCTCTCATCATAGTTCTCATATCCTCCTGGTATAACGTATCATTTTTACAGATTCAACTATAATTATTTGTTAATGAATTGTCAACCATTTCTCTTGTTCCTATTTTAAAACATTTTCTTAATTAGAGAAGGAAGATATTATGTTGTCTGCAAGTCTCCCGCATCTCTTTTGGCCAGATACTTGCCTGTACTTCTCCTACATGTGCACGATCCAAAAGGAGCATACATAATCTGGATTGTCCAATACCGCCGCCGATTGTATAAGGCAATTCTCCATTCAACAGCATCTGATGATATGGAAGATCTTTTCTCTCCTCGCATCCTGCCTTTTTCAGCTGCTCTTCCAGTGATTTTTCATCAACACGGATCCCCATACTGGAAATCTCCAAAGCACTGTTCAGATTCTCAAACCAGAACAGAATATCTCCGTTTAACTGCCAGTCATCATAATCAGGTGCACGTCCATCATGAGGTTTTCCACTTGCCAGTTTATCTCCGATCTGCATTAAGAATACGCAGCCATATTCTTTGGTAATCAGATTTTCTCTTTCTTTTGGCGTTTTATCCGGATAACGATCCTCTAATTCCTGAGAGGTGATAAAGAACACATCATTCGGAAGTTTCTTTACAGCATTGGGATACTTATACCAAACCTCATGCTGCATATGCTTGATGATTTTAAAAATAGTTCTCACAGTTTCTTTTAGAGTATCAATATTTCGTTCTTCCTTCGTAATAACCTTCTCCCAATCCCACTGGTCCACGTAACAGGAATGGAGGTTATCCAGTTCTTCGTCCCGGCGAATGGCATTCATATTGGTATATAACCCTTCTCCTGGCTGAAAACCATACTCATGCAAGGCCATACGTTTCCATTTTGCAAGGGAATGTACCACCTCTACAGTCTCCCCGGGAATTCCAGCAATATCAAACTGTACAGGACGTTCCACACCATTCAGGTTATCATTCAGTCCACTACTCTTTTCCACGAACAACGGTGCTGAGATTCTCTCGAGATTCATTTCCTTCCCTAATTCTTTCTGAAATGTATCACGAATGTATTTAATTGCCTCCTGCGTTTCTCGCACACCCAGACGGGGGTCATATTTTTCTGGTAATATTAATGACATATTCTTCTTCCTCTTTTCCTTCTTTTATTCTTCTGAAAATACTCTCTGTGCATAATACACTGATTGCATTGCATCTTTCCCATAGAAATCGGCACCAATCATATCCGCATAATCTTGATTCAGCACTGCCCCACCAACCATAACTTTACATTCTGGCTTTTTCTGATGCAGAAGCTTAATTGTATCTTCCATGCTGACAACCGTGGTCGTCATCAATGCACTCAAACCAATCAGCTTGACATCTTCCCGGATTGCACAATCTACAATCGTTTCCGGTGGAACATCCTTTCCAAGATCAATCACATCAAAACTGTAGTTTTCCAGCAATACTTTCACAATATTTTTCCCTATATCATGGATATCTCCCTTTACCGTTGCCAGAATCACTTTATCTTTTTTCTGAACATCTCCGCCGTTCTGGGCAAGGACATCTTTCAGCACCGCAAACGCAATCTTCGCTGCATCAGCACTCATCAACAATTGCGGTAAAAAAATGGTTCCTTTCTCAAAACCCTTTCCTACAACATCCAAAGCCGGAATTAAATGTTGATTGATAATCTCCAATGGTTCTTGGGACTTTAACAATTCTCTGGTTGCATGATGAGCTTCTTCTTTTAATCCTTTTTCAATTGCAGATTTTAGAGTAAGCTCTGAAGACATTATTGATGTCGTAGAGATTTGCTGATTTCCATATTTTTGAATATATTCCTCACAATTTTCATCATAATTCATCAATGCGCAAAAAGAATAATAAGAACGCATCATATCTTCGGAAGATGGATTAATAATTCCTGCACTCAGACCATTCTGCATTGCCATAGTATAAAAATTGGAATTAATCGCCGGACGATAAGGAAGTCCAAAAGAGATGTTGGACACCCCCAACACTGTGCATACACCGTATGCTTCCCGTACCCCTTTTAATGCCTCCAATGTTACCTTTGCGCCATCTGGTTCAGAACTGATTGTCATTGCAAGGACGTCAATGACAATATCTTTTTTCTGAATACCATATTTTTCTGCTTCTTTTATAATCTTCCCAGCAATCTTAATCCTTCCTTCTGCAGTATTAGGAATTCCTTCTTCATCAATGGTCAGTCCAATCACCACACCACCATATTTTTGAATCAAAGGAAAAACCTGATCCATAGATTCCTGCTTGCCATTCACAGAATTTACCATCGGTTTCCCATTATATATACGCATCGCAGCTTCCATAGCTTTAATATCTACCGTATCAATCTGTAATGGCAGACTGGTTACACTCTGTAGCTCAGTAATAACTTCTTTCATCATGGCAACTTCATCTATATCCGGAAGGCCGACATTAACGTCCAGAATATGCGCACCTCTGTCTTGCTGTGTGATTCCTTCTTTCAATATGTAATCCATATCGTGTTCTTTTAAAGCCTGCTTGAACTTCTTTTTTCCGGTCGGATTAATTCTCTCTCCGATGATCATAGGCTTCTGCCCTAACAAAACCGCTTTTCCATAAGAAGATACAATCGTTTTATCTGTAGGAACCGGTCTTTGCAGCTGACGGCTCTGAACACCTTGAATCATGACACGGATATGTTCCGGTGTAGTACCACAACATCCACCGATCACACTGGCTCCTAATTGCAGAACTTTCTGCATCGTTTGCGCAAATTGTCTTGGAACTACATCATAGTATACTTCACCATCCCTTTGTTTTGGAAGTCCTGCATTCGGTTTTACAATGACCGGAATAGAAGTGTACTCCATAATCTCACTTAGAATCGGGAGCATCTGCTCAGGCCCCATTCCACAGTTAATTCCTAATGCATCAACTCTTAATCCTTCCAACATAGCAACAACTGACGGAACATCTCCGCCTGTCAAAAGCTTTCCTTTTTCATCAAAAATCATTGTTGCAAATACCGGCAAGTCTGTATTCTCTTTTGCGGCGAGAACAGCTGCTTTTACTTCATAGGTATCACTCATAGTCTCAATATGAATCAGATCCACACCAGCATCTTCTCCATATTTTACCACTTCTTTGAAAGCCTCGTAGGCATCTTCAAACGCAAGATCCCCCATCGGCTTCAGCAGTTTACCAGTTGGTCCTATATCCAATGCCGTATATACTTCTCGTCCGTCATGCACTCCTAAAGATGCTGCTTTTTTTACATTCGCTACAGCAGCTGTCACAATATCTTTTAATGCATATTTTGAATCATGGAATTTTAATGCGTTAGCACCAAAAGTATTCGTCAGAACAATGTCACTTCCCGCCTCATAATATTGACGATGAATATC
The DNA here is from genome assembly GCF_021531895.1 of Faecalicatena contorta. Lineage (GTDB taxonomy): Bacteria > Bacillota > Clostridia > Lachnospirales > Lachnospiraceae > JAFBIX01. The sequence goes on from NZ_JAFBIX010000001.1 coordinate 88,015, forward strand.
AACGATTTCTTCTGTATGTTCCAGGTTCCATACTTCTGGAAGTTCTCCTGGCTTCAGTCCTTTCGACTGAAGCAAAGTTCCCATTCCACCATCAAAATACAATAATTCTTTTCCCAGTCGTTCTAATAACATTCGTCTTCTCCTTTGTTGTCATCTCATCTGTTCATTCTTCCGCAATCCTCTATGGACATCTCCGATATATACAATCTTTTTTTTCACAAGCTTCACACCCTTTCATATGGCAAGGCTCTTTGCTTCGACTCACACCAATGACGGCTGTCACAGATTTCGTCGGCGTCAACATACTGCTGTCTGTCATAGTTAAACCGATGGTTTTTGCTGTATCCAGCATTCGTAAGATCATTTCCTGATGTTCAATAGGAAAGTCTCCATATCCTGGGCTGAATCTCGGCCTAAGATAGAGTCTATCTTTTTCTAATTCTTTTCCTATGCTCTGCTGACACTCATCCAGATATTCTTCCAGCATAGCTGCTGCACATGCCTGCAGTGTAACTACTCTGGCCATATCTGTCAGCGCGTACTTTCGCAACAGCATATCTACTCCTGCACCAAGAGTCGCTCCTAATATGACCGCTGATTGACACCCCGCCAAATTCTTTCCCAGATTTTTACTGATAATATTCAGCTTCCCAATTTGCAAACGATCTGTCTCCTTGAAGGATACGTCAAAAATGCGATAGATGATTCGCTTTCCCGCTATCTGGTCCAGTTCCGCAAACGAACTTTCCACTAAAGCAAGTGTATGATCATCTACCGCATGGCTTCCATATCCCAAGTAACGAATCGCCTCTTTCGTCCTTGTATCCATAACCTCGTCCTTCTACATATCTCTTGCGAACTTCTTACATACTATCGTATAATTCCTCATACTGTCTTGCAGAATTATTCCATGAGAAGTCCTGTGCCATAGCACGTTCAACAATCTTATTCCAGTCACGCTTTTTATCATAGTAAATGCGCTCTGCATAACGTATCGTCGCAAGCATCTCATGCGCATTGTAATTTGAAAAACTAAAGCCCGTACCAGTCTTTTCATATTCATTATATGGCTCTACCGTATCTTTCAAACCACCAGTTTCTCTTACAATCGGCAACGTTCCATAACGAAGACTCATCAACTGACTCAATCCACATGGTTCAAACAGAGATGGCATCAAAAATGCATCGCAGGAAGCATATATCTTATGGGAAAGTGCATCTGAGTAATAAATATTTGCAGATACCTTACCTGGATATTTCCACTCGAAATGGCGGAACATATTCTCATACTGTGCTTCTCCTGTTCCAAGCACTACCAATTGAATTGCATCCTGACAAAGCTCATCCATCACATAGGCCACAAGATCAAATCCTTTTTGATCTGTCAAACGAGATACCACACCAATCAACATCGTATGGCTGTCCTGAGTCAGATTAAGTTCTTTCTGAAGAGCAATCTTATTTTTGACTTTTTCTCGCCGGAAATTGCTGATCGAATATTTTTTCTCAATCTTTGTATCTGTCTCTGGGTTATATTCATCATAATCCAGACCATTTACAATACCTGACAAACAATTGGAGCGGGCATTCATCAGCCCATCCAGTCTTTCGCCATAGAATGGCATCTTGATCTCTTCTGCATAGGATTTACTTACCGTTGTGATCTTATCCGCATATACAATTCCGCCCTTCAGATAATTAGCATCTTTATATGCTTCTAACTTGTCCGGGGAAAAATAATACTCCGGAAGTCCCGTAATATCCCCTACTCTCTTAGCATCCCATGTGCCCTGGAACTTCAGATTATGTATCGTCATAATAGTCTTGATTCCGCGATAAAACTCATTGCCATAACGGAAATTATCCAGATATACAGGAACCAGCCCTGTCTGCCAGTCGTGGCAATGAATGATGTCTGGTCTGAAATCAATCAATGGAAGTGCGCTTAACACTGCTTTCGAAAAGAATGCAAATTTTTCAATATCGGCATACATATCGCCATAAGGTGCAAAACCATTGAAATAATATTCATTATCTATAAAATAGAATGTAATTCCTTCATATTCGTATATTAACACCCCTACATACTGCTTTCTCCAATTCAAATCCATGTAGAAGTGGGTATGATAAGTAAGTTTCTCCATCCACTCTTCTTTCATACACATGTATTTTGGCAGCATCACCCGAACGTCATATTTTTCTTTATTGAAATATTTGGGCAGAGAACCAACTACATCCGCAAGCCCACCCGTTTTTATAAAAGGTACTGATTCTGACGCTGCAAATAGTATTTTTTTCATAACTTTTCCTCCAAACCTCACAAATATAAATATATTATACCGTATTTTTTTTTAGAAGAAAAGTACCAATCAATTTTTATATTCTAATCTAATTGTATCCGCAATTAATGCAATAAATTCGGAATTTGTGGGTTTTCCTTTTCCATTGCTTACTGTATATCCAAACAAATCATCTAACGTATCTAATTTTCCTCTGCTCCAGGCAACTTCAATAGCATGCCTGATTGCTCTTTCCACTCTGCTTGCAGTTGTCTGATGCTTTTTCGCTACGGTGGGATAGAGGACTTTTGTAACTGCATTCAGTACATCCATATCCTCTACAGCCATCATGATCGCATCTCTGAGATAATGATATCCTTTGATGTGTGCTGGTATCCCTATTTCATGAATCATATCAGTGACCTTCGTTTCCAGATGAAGTTCCGGCTTTACTTCTTCTTGTTGACTCACCATATTCTGAGGTTTTAATTCATGGCGAATAATCTCATTGGCATGTTTAATCCTATTTAATACTGTTTCATTATTAAAAGGTTTCATAATGTAGTAACTTGCACCTCTTTTAAAGGCATCTTCTGTAATTCTTTCCTGTCCAACTGCTGTTACAACAATAAAATCAGGATGTTTTTTCAATTCTTTATCATTTCCGATCATCTCCATTACGCTCAATCCATCCATTTTCGGCATAATCAGATCAAGCAGAACTACATCCGGCTGTTTTTCCTTGATCAGTTGGTACATATCCTCCCCATTGTTCGCCTTCCCGACCAGTCGTAATTCCTTATCGCTGCTTATTATTTCGTCAAGCAGATCCAGAATTCTTTCATTGTCGTCGGCTATTGCCACATTTATCTCTCCCATTTTCTGCGATGCCTCCTTCTCTTACATCAAAAACCGTCGAGTTTGATTATATAATTTGACATATCTCAAATCAAGAAATTGCTGTCGTAAAAACTTGACTCTAATCGACAAGTTTTTTATTATTTGACATTTTTCAGCATATTTTCGATAAATACACCATATCCTTTTGTAGCATCTTGTACAAACACATGTGTTACTGCACCCACAAGTTTTCCATTTTGAATAATCGGGCTTCCACTCATTCCCTGGACAATTCCGCCTGTGATTTCAAGAAGTTTTTCATCTGTCACTTCAATGACAATTCCTTTATTGATCTCCTGAGTTCCTTTGTCGATTTTTGTAATACGAATCTCGTAATCTTTTACTTCGCCTTCAACAGCGCACCGTATAACTGCCGGTCCTACTTCGATTTCTTCTTTTGATGCAGTTTCCATCGGTTTTAGATCCGTAAAAAGAGAATCAATACGATCAATTGTTCCAAATATCCCGCAATCAGTATTTTCAGTTATAGTGCCAAGTACATTATAATTATTATAAACAATAATACCTTCCATGCCGCCAGGTGTTCCGTTTTCTCCTTTTTTAATATCTTTGATACTGGTCTCATATACGGTCCCATTGTCAATTTCTAACAGCGTATTAGTATCCACATCATGAATTCCATGTCCTAATGCTCCAAAACGACTGTCAGCATTTAAAAAAGTGATGGTCCCCAGCCCTTGCGCATTATCTTTGACCCAGATTCCAAGTTTATATCCCTCTTGACCACATGACACTGGTTTTAATTTTATATCAATATACTCGTCATCCCTTCTAACTTTCAGAATGGTCTCTTTCTTGTCCAAATGTTTGACAGCTTCCTGTAATTCTTCCTTATCGCGAATCTCTTGATCATCCAAAGCGACAATATAATCTCCTGCTTTTACAAGGTGGGCTCCGGGCTCATACTCCATCCCATCCTCCCCTGTAATTGGTTCTGTTCCCAGCACCATAACGCCTTCTGTCTCCAGATAGATTCCTATCGGCATCCCGCCGGGAATCACCATGTTACCAGAAGCCGTCTCTGCATTTACTTCTTGCTGTAATTTATTCTGCTGATATTCATTCATGTAATATCCACTGCTTATAGCAACCGTAAATGTTGTAATCATAATCAGAATTCTTCGATACCAGTATTTTCTCATCGTACAACCTCACTTTACTTATTATCAGACAAAAAGAAAGATAGATATCCATTTTGGATATCTATCTTATTATGTGATGTTTTCAATAATTTACTCTGTTTTACTTCATCTGATTCGCAAGTTCTTTCATCTCAACAGCACTTTGAATCACAGTGTCTGTGATTTTTGCTCCGCCAAGAATTCTTGCCAGCTCATGAATAGATTCTTTTTCATCCAATGGGAAGATACTCGTTCTGGTAATTCCTTCTTGTGTCTTCTTCTCTATCATGTAATGATGGTCCGCCATTGCTGCAATCTGTGCCAGATGCGTAATACAGATTACCTGGTGTTTTCTTCCGATTACAGCCATTTTTTCAGAGACTTTTTGTGCTGTTCTTCCGCTGATTCCCACATCAATTTCATCAAAAATCAATGTTTCAATATCGTCACGCTCTGCCATAACCGTCTTGATGGCAAGCATAATTCTGGATAATTCGCCGCCGGATGCAACATTCGCCAAAGGTTTTAACGGCTGTCCGGGATTCAAAGATATCATAAATTCAATATCATCAATTCCTTCTGAAGTATAATTTTTAGTCTTCTCGAACTGAATCTTAAACTGAACACCCTCAAAATTCAGATCCTTAAGTCCTTCTTCAATTGATGTTTCCAGGATGAATGCCTGTTCCTTGCGAAGTTTTGACAATTTTTCTGCCGATTCTTCAAAAGATCTTTCCGCCTGCGTACATTGCTCTTTTAACTCTTCAAGATAATGGTCAAAATCCTCCAGAATCCGAATCCTCTCTTCCTGCTTTTTACAATAATCACAGATTTGTTCTATACTGTCACCATACTTTGTCTTTAGATGATTCAGTTCATTCAGACGGTTTTCCGTCTCATAGAACTCTTCATCAGAGAATTCGCAAGTCTTGCTGTATTCTGAAAGCTCACGGTTGAAATCATTCAACAGGCTGTCTACTTCAACCAACTGTTCATACAGTTCTGAAGCTTTTGCATCGTATTCAGCGATTTCTGAAAGAGAACGAATCGCGCGGCTCAATGCTTCACTGGCATTATCATTTCCCTCACTAGTGTATGTATATGCTTCATTCACTGATTCTACGATTCTCTTGCTGTTCGTCATTCGACGATATAAAACCTCCAGATCTTCATCTTCTCCTGGCTGAAGATCAGCATTGTGGATCTCATCCACTTCAAACTTAAGAAAGGAGAGTTCTTTCGCGCGCTGAGCTTCATCCGTCTGCATCTCATTCAGTTTTTTTATACAAGCTTTATATTCCTTATATGCCTTCTCGGTCCTTTGCCGCAATTCACCGATTGAATCTCTGGCAAATGCATCTACAATTCCAAGATGATTCTTTTTATACAACAGAGACTGATGCTCATGTTGTCCGTGAATATCAATCAGAATCGCTGCCACTTCTTTCAAAAGGCCGATTGACACTGTCTCGCCATTGATTCTGCTGACACTTCTTCCAGTCATCATGCGTCGACTAAGTGTCACCATCCCATCTTCCGGATAGATATCTAACTTGTTCAACTTTTCCTTCTGGTGTTCATTTTCTACCAGAAATGTTAATTCTACAAAGCCATATTCCGCACCTTGCCTCAAAATATCTTTCGAATACCTTCCTCCAAGTGCCAGATTCACTGACCCTAAAATAATAGACTTTCCTGCACCAGTTTCCCCGGTAAGGATATTCAGTCCATCTTTAAATTCCACTTCTATTTCATCAATCAGTGCAAGATTTTTTACATGCAAACTCTGTAACATTCTGCCTCCTATAAGACAATCTTACTAATCTTATCCATCACTTTTATAGTATCATCAACACTTCGGATCGCACACATAATCGTGTCATCTCCGGCAATACTCCCTACAACTTCATTCCATTTCATAGCATCAATTGCTGCACATACCGCCATTGCCATTCCAGCCACCGTTTTAATAACAAGTATATTTTGTGCCATATCCATGGACACGAATCCATCTTTCAATACACGAATATATTTTTCACTCATGCCGTTTTCAGCGCTCTGATGTACTGCATAACGCTGCTTGCCATTTTCAGCCGGCACTTTCGTTAATTTCAGATCTCTGATATCACGGGACACGGTTGCCTGCGTCACTTTGAAACCTTCTTTGTTCAGATATTCTGCTAATTCTTCTTGCGTTTCAATGTAATTTTTATTAATTAGTTCAATAATCTTTGCATGTCTGTTTACTTTCATGACGCTAATTTCCTTTCATCTTTCTACGTAATGTTTCCAAAAAGCTGATATTACTTAACTTCATAATCGTTGTAGATGCTTCTGACTTTTTCACCGTGACTCTGTCTTTGGTCCTAAGGACTACCGTATCTGCTCCGTCAAACGTAACAAATACTTCTTCTTCCGAATCATTACGGCCTTCACCGATCTCAATTACAATCTCATCTTCTGCTGACAATACAATACTGCTTGTATTCAACGCATGAGAACAAATCGGTGTAATTACGATCAATGATGCAGTCGGCTCAACAATTGGCCCTCCAGCCGATAAATTATATGCAGTGGAACCTGTCGGTGTCGACAATATAACTCCATCTGCTTCATAAGAATTCAACAATTCCCCATTCACGTATAATCGAAAATGAATAACTCGCAGCTCTCCTTTACGGGATACCACAATATCATTTAAGGAGACATCACAACTTCCGTCATCAAAGATCCCTTGCAGCATCATTCGTTTTTCAAATGTATAGTCGCCTTTCAACATTTGCTGAAAAGCTTCATCGATATGTGTTACTTCAACCTCTGTGAGATAACCAAGTGTTCCCATATTAATTCCCAAAATCGGTACTTCTCGTTTCCAAAGCATACGAGCCACTTCAATCAGGCTGCCATCTCCCCCAATCACGATTGCGCATCCGATTTCAGCTGGCACGGAATCCCGAATAATCTTTTTATTTTCATCTTTTTTGCATAAAATGCATTCTTTTCCAGCAAATTCCAACAGATTCATTATCTGATTGGTAATAGCGTGATCTTTATCTTTTCCGTCATTTGTAACAATTAAAAACCTGTCCATAATCTGTGTTCTTTCCCCTTAATTTTTTGCAAGAGTGTCAAATGCCTGATCTACAATGTCCTGTATGTCAACATTGCCCGTTATTTCCCCGGAGCCCTCACATTTTTCCAAATGAACCAGATATTCTATATTTCCTTCTGGTCCTTTGATTGGCGAAAACTCCAGATTCAATACATCAAAACCAATAGATAACGCATACTCAATAACAGTTGTTATTACTTCCAAATGTGTACTTTTCTCCCGTACTACACCTTTCTTTCCAACTTTTTCTCTTCCCGCCTCAAACTGCGGTTTAATCAAAGCAACAATCTGTCCTTTCTCTCTAAGATAATTACGGATTGGCAACAGCACTTTAGTCAGTGAAATGAACGACACATCTATAGATGAGAAATCAACAGGTTCACCAATATCTTCTGGTGTCACATAACGAATGTTTGTCTTTTCCATACATACAACTCTATCATCTTGTCGAAGCTTCCAATCAAGCTGCCCACGTCCAACATCAATAGCAAAGACCTTAACTGCTCCATTCTGCAGCATACAATCTGTAAACCCGCCAGTAGAAGATCCGACATCAGTACAGACCTTTCCCGCCACGCTTACATCGAAATTCTTAATTGCTTTTTCTAATTTCAAACCGCCTCTGCTCACATACGGAAGTGTATGTCCCCTCACTTCAATCTGAACTTCTTCTGCAAAAGTCGTACCTGCCTTGTCTTCCCGTTGACCCTCCACAAACACATTGCCTGACATTATGATTGCTTTCGCCTTCTCACGCGACGGAGCAAGATTTCTTTTTACAAGTAATACATCTAAACGTTCTTTCATACTCTCTCCCACATTTTATCATATAGTTCCTGAATTCTTCTGGTCATCGTCTTAACATCAATTCCAGTTTCTTTCCGTAATACTTCAATACTTCCATGCTCTATATAGTCATCTGGAAGTGCCAGTGGAAGTACTTTTACATTTAAATTTTCCCTGGATACATACTCCAACACATGTTCGCCATAACCACCCGTCTGCACATTTTCCTCAATCGTTGCAATCAAACGATGATTCTTGCCAAGCTTTCGAATCATTTCTTCATCAATCGGTTTTACAAATCTTGCATTCACAAGCGTACAAGAATATCCTGCCATTTTCAGCTGTTCCCGTACTTTTACCGCGTCTTCGAACATATGACCAACAGATACAACTGCAATCTCTGATTCTTCATAAATCATCTCACTCTTTCCAAGCATGATCGGTTCTCGAAAATCTTCATATTCATCATAAGCACTTCCTCTTGGATACCGAAGCGCAATTGGTCCATCATAAGACAATGCAAACCGAAGCATATCCGCTAACTCCCATTTGTGTTTCGGCGACATGACTACCATATTAGGAATATTACTTAAATAAGACAAGTCAAAGATTCCCTGATGCGTCTCTCCATCACTGCCTACCAATCCTGCACGGTCAACAGCAAAAACAACCGGAAGATTCTGAAGTGCTACATCATGAATCAGCTGATCATATCCTCGCTGAAGGAAGGAAGAATACACAGCAAATACCGGATGCACTCCTCCGGCTGCCAGACCTGCTGCAAATGTAACTCCATGTTCTTCTGCAATTCCAACATCAAAAAAACGTTCTGGATACATCTGTCGGAATCGTTTTAGACCAGTCCCATCCGTCATAGCTGCCGTAATCGCCACAATATCCGGATGATTTCTGGCCTCATCACAAAGGACTTTACCAAAGACATCCGTATAACTGTCTCTCTTTTTGGGACTTTCTGGTTCTCCAGTCTCAATCTGAAATGGTCCAATTCCATGGAACTTATCAGGCTGTTTTTCTGCAGGTTCATATCCTTTTCCCTTTTCGGTAATCACATGAAGCAGTACAGGTCCCTCTATCTTCTGTGCGTCATGAAATGCTTTACACAGCATCGATAGATTATGTCCAGGGATCGGCCCCAGATAAGTAATTCCCATATCTTCAAAAAACATACCAGGAACGACTAGCTGCTTTATACTGCTTTTTGTCCGGTGGAGTTGATCAATTACATGTTCTCCTACCACAGGAATCTTATTCAGTGCATTGGTTACTCCTTTTTTTAAGCCAGTGTAGATATCTGCTGTTCGAAGTCCTGCCAGATACTTAGACATTCCTCCTACATTTTCTGATATCGACATCTTATTATCATTCAATACAATTATAAAATTAGTCTTTAGAAGTGACGCATTATTCAGTGCTTCATACGCCATTCCTCCAGTCAGTGAACCATCTCCGATCACTGAGATAACATGATATTTTTCTCCTTTGATATCTCTGGCATGAACATAACCCAGCCCTGCCGATATAGATGTAGAGCTGTGCCCGGTATCAAACGCATCACAGGCACTTTCTTTGCGCTTAGGGAAGCCACTCATTCCTCCATATTTACGCAGATCATCAAATCCCTCTTTTCTTCCGGTTAAAAGCTTATGTGTATAAGCCTGATGACCGACATCCCAGATAATCTTATCTTCTGGAAGCTGAAAGACCAGATGCATAGCCATTGTCAATTCCACGACCCCAAGATTAGATGCAAGATGACCACCTGTCTTACTAATCTTTTCAATCAAAAAATGTCGGATTTCTTCCGCTAACTGATCTAACTCATCTGGATTCAGTTCTTTAATATCATTTGCCTTTTGTATACGTTCTAACATAATCAGGTTCCCCTCTATTTGTCTCTGTGAATCAGTTGAATCAACAACTGTTCCAGATATTTATTTTCTCCTGATAACTGATGCAAAAGTCCAATTGCTTTTTCCGAAAGTTCCTCTACGACCTTTCCCGCCTCAGTTGTTCCCATTAATGTGACATACGTCGTCTTTTCATTCTTTTCGTCACTGTGAATTGGCTTTCCAAGCACTTCTTCTGTACTAGTCACGTCCAGGATATCATCTTGAATCTGAAAAGCAATTCCTACATAATGAGCAATTTTTTCCACTTTTTTTACTTCTTCCTCAGTAGCACCAGCCAAGATTGCACCAATCATCATTGATGCCTCTATCAACGCTGCCGTCTTCAATTCATAGATTGTGTCCAACACCTCTTTGGTCACGGCATGTCCTGTCTCTTTTACGTCAATCACCTGACCGCCGATCATACCATATATTCCGGCCTTTTCTCCCAAAACCGTCAATGCTCTTCCAATCAAAAGTCCATCTTCTGGATCTGACACAAAAGCTTTAAAAGCAGTCTCAAATGCATAATTAAGCAAGGCATCCCCCGCCAGAATTCCCATATCTTCTCCATAGACCACATGCGTTGTTTTTCTTCCACGTCTATACTCATCATTATCCATCGCCGGTAGATCATCATGCACAAGAGAGTAAGTATGTATCATCTCAATTGCTGCCATAAATGGCTGAATCGCTTTGGAAGTTCCCTGAAACAAAGAGTATGTCTCTTGCATCAGCATTGGCCGCAGACGCTTTCCACCAGCCAGAAGACTATAACTCATCGCTTCCATTATGACGCTTTGATATCCCTTCTGTTTCGGAAGATATTCCTGTAAGATACCCTCGATATTCTGAACTTTCTGCTTCATTTGTATCTGAAAATCATCTTTAGAACTCATGAGTCTCTCCCTCTTCATCTAATATCAGCATTTTTTTCTCTACTTTGTCTATTTTATCATTACACTGTTTTAACAGATCCATACCTTTATGGTATAACTGAAAAGAATCTTCCAGAGAAATTTCTTCTTTTTCCATCTTCTGGATCGTATCTTCCAGTTGACCAAAAAGTTCTTCCAGATTCTGTCCCTCTTGTAATTCTGCCTGATTAGCCATGCTGCTCCTCCTTCACCTCTTCCACAACAGCGTGTATTACTCCATCTGTCACATACACGGACAATAGATCCTGCGGACGCACTTGCTCAATACTTTTAACAACAGTTCCTGATTCACTTTCTACATACGAAAAACCATGATTCAGCTTTTGAATCGGCGATAATCCTTTCATAATCTCCATGTAAATAGCCATCCTGTGTCTGGCATCTCTGACCTTCCCATCCATCAACGCCCGAAGTCGATCTTCTAATTCCACGATTCTTTGCTGATGTTCTTGTAATTTGTAACGTGGATGTAGATATTTTAACCTTGTCTGTAGTTCTTTCAGACGAAGGCGTTCCATCTGTATCCTCTGAGCCAGAAGTCGATTCATTTTGAATTGATATTCCTGCAATCGCTGCTCGGTCTGCCGAACATCACTGACCGCCAATTCTGCAGCTGCTGACGGAGTCGGTGCCCGAAGATCAGCCACATAATCTGCAATTGTAGTATCCGTCTCGTGACCAACCGCAGAGATTATCGGAATACTACAGTTAAAGATTGCTCTGGCAACTTCTTCTTCATTAAATGCCCACAAATCTTCTATCGAACCACCGCCACGGCCCACAATCATTACGTCAACATCTGCTTTTTCCAGCATCTGGATTCCTCGTACAATGCTTTCCTTTGCTCCCTCGCCCTGTACCTGGGCAGGATATAGTATCAGCTGGACATAAGGATTCCTGCGCGCAGTAATATTCATAATATCCCGGATTGCGGCTCCTGTGGAAGCCGTTACTACACCAATCCGTCTGGCATAGGCCGGGATCGGCTTTTTATACTCAGGCGCAAACATACCCATCTCTTCCAGTTCTTTCTTCAACATCTGAAAACGTTCATAGAGAAGCCCATCTCCATCGAGATGAATTTCTCTGGCATAGAGCTGATAGGAACCACTTCGCTCATAGACATTTACCGATCCCAGAACCACTACCTGCTGACCTTCGCTCATACGAAAAGAGAGTCCGCCTCGCTGCCCTGCAAACATAACACAGGCAATCGTTCCAGACTCATCTTTTAATGAAAAATATATATGTCCTGATGTGTGATACTTACAGTTCGAGACTTCACCCTTCACATAGATACGGTTCAGCATATAATCCTGGGTAAACATATTTTTAATATATGCATTTACCTGTTTTATAGTATATACATTTCGAGCCATTATCTACCTCTGCTTATTATTCTGCAAGTTTTCCAAGCACAGCATTTATGAAAGCAGGGCCTTCATCACTGCTATACTTTTTCGCTAATTCTACTGCCTCATCAATTGCTACGCCTGTCGGTACATCTTCATCCCACTTCATTTCATATACAGCAAGTCTGAGAATCGTCAGATCCACCTTGTTCATTCGACTGGTCTTCCATCCGGTAGTATGCTCATTAATCAACGAATCAATTTCCGCAATCTTCTCCGCAATTTTAGATGATTTGGTTCGAATATAATCCAGATCTTTTTCCCTGGCATCCTCTAATTGTTCAAAATAAAGCTGTAATTGTTCTGGCATTTCCTGCTCTGCATTAAACTCTACTCCAAACAATACCTTAAAGATATGTTCTCTTAACTCTGTTCTCTTCACTTATACTTCCTCCGGCACATCTACCCCGGCCACACGGATATTCACGTCAGCAACTTCAAGACCTGTCATATTTTCAATTGCCGCTTTTACCTTCTCCTGCACCTTAGCTGTAGTCTCTTTGATACTATACCCATACTTCAGGTTCAGCGCCAGTGAAACGGTAACAATTCCTTCCAGTACATCAACTTTTACTCCTTTAGACAGAGACTTCATTCCCAACTTGCTAATCAACTCTCTGGTCGCATTCCCGGCCATTGATGACACACCGTCCACTTCCATCGCTGCAAGACCGGCAATGATAGATACAACATCATCTGCGATCTTAACCTCTCCAAGATTCTCGTCAGCTTTTATTGTATACGTACTTTTCTCTTCTTTACTCATTCTAGAAACCTCCTGTCTCATCTTACAATTCATTTTATTATATCAAATTTATACACATTTGCAAAGTGGGGACGGGGGTTTTTTCATTTTCCCCCGTCCCAAATTAAATTTACCGTGTCCCTATCTGCCAAATTCGGATAATTCTAGTCCGTTGTTTCTTTCCAATGTCATACGGATGCTCCAGTCATTGACGAACAGGAGTAACGGACGTCCTTTCAGATCTTTTACTTTCTTCATATCTGAAGTTCCAGTGAGTTTATCGAGATCAATATCTGTATTTTCTATCCAGCGAATGTGTTCATATGGCAGAGTATCCAGACGGATCTCTACGTTATATTCATTCTCAAGTCTGTATTTCAGTACATCAAACTGGAGAACACCAACTACTCCAACGATAATTTCTTCCATTCCTGTATTATATTCCTGGAATATCTGGATTGCACCTTCCTGAGCGATCTGGTTGATACCTTTGATGAACTGCTTTCTCTTCATGGTATCTACCTGACGCACTCTTGCAAAATGTTCTGGCGCAAAGGTCGGGATTCCTTCATATGCAAATTTATCACCGGATGTCGTCAGAGTATCTCCAATGGAAAAGATTCCCGGATCAAATACACCGATGATGTCTCCACCATATGCTTTTTCAATCATCTTCCTTTCACTTGCCATCATCTGCTGTGGCTGAGAAAGCCGTACTTTTTTGCCGCCTTGTATATGAAATACATCCATTCCTGCTTCGAATTCACCGGAACAGATTCTCATAAATGCAATTCTGTCTCTGTGTGCCTTATTCATATTCGCCTGAATCTTGAATACAAATGCAGAGAATTCTGATTCTTCCATCGGATCTATCGCCCCCTGATCAGACATTCTTGGAAGCGGTGAAGTCGTCATTTTTAAGAAATGTTGTAAAAATGTCTCTACTCCGAAATTTGTAAGTGCTGATCCAAAGAATACAGGTGACAATTCGCCTTTACTGACTAATTCCTGATCAAATTCTGCACCGGCACCATCCTGAAGTTCAATCTCTTCTTCAAGCTTCTCCCTTTGTTCTTCTGTCACCCAATCTGTAATCTCAGGGGCATCGATTGCGATCTTCTTTACTTCACCCTGTGTTGTTCCCTTATGGGTATCGGAAAAAAGTTCTACTTTCTTCGTTGCTCTGTCATAAACCCCTTTAAATTCCTTACCTGAACCAATCGGCCAGTTTACCGGGCAGGTTGCAATTCCAAGCTCGCTTTCAATATCATCCAAAAGCTCGAATGTGTCCAACGCCTCACGATCCATCTTATTAATAAATGTAAAAATTGGAATGTGACGCATAGTACATACCTTGAACAGCTTTCTGGTCTGTGCCTCGACACCTTTCGATGCATCAATGACCATCACCGCAGAATCAGCCGCCATCAGGGTACGGTAAGTATCTTCCGAGAAATCCTGATGTCCAGGCGTATCCAGAATATTAATACAATAGCCGCCATAATTAAACTGCAATACGGAAGACGTAACAGAGATACCTCTTTCCTTCTCAATTTCCATCCAGTCAGACACGGCATGCTTTGCAGTGGCTTTTCCCTTGACACTTCCGGCCTGATTGATGGCTCCTCCATACAACAGGAACTTTTCTGTCAATGTTGTTTTACCGGCATCCGGGTGGGAAATAATTGCAAATGTTCTTCTTTTTTTAATCTGCTCCTTTACTTCATTCGTAATCTGTGACATATATATAAACACTCCTATAAATAATATAACCGTTTTTACACGCTATTAGTCAGTATAACACACCTGTTTTCATTCCTCAATTACGAATTTTCGGAATCTATCAAAGAATCCCGAATCCACCATTGTCAGCTTCCTTCGGATGCATAAAATAAAAAAGGAAACCCGAAATGGATTTCCTTAATCTATTCATGATTTATTCCGATTTTCCTTCATTATATACAGGCGTGATTACGATATTCTGCGCTGCCACTCCGGTCTTTCTGGTAACAATATCTTCAATCTGGGCCCGATTCGCATCACTCAATTCTGCGGCATTGACAACTACATCCGCAGTATCGGCTGTTAAACTGACGACAACTTCATCAAACCCTTTGGATGCAAGCAATGTCTCTGCCGCTGCTTCTTTTTCTGCCAATTCAGTCATTGCTACCATCTGATTGACTGCTTCCTGTTTCTGTTCATCACTTAGATTCTCATTATCTATGATTTCCATCAAAGATTCTTTGTTCTTTGCACGCACCTGCTCTCTGGTTACCTTCGCTTCTGCCACAACACCTCTTGCCTCTCCGCTTGTAAGTACTGCTTCCCCTGGAGTTCCGTCTACGCTGTCACCTGCATCACTGTCCTGACTTTCGATATCACCCGCTGAACTTTCCAGATCTTCCTCCGAAATATCCAAAAGTTCCTGATTCGCCAATTCTGCATTTGTCTGTTCTGCATCATTTTTCTCACCAAATATTTTGCCGGAATAATTCAAGTATCCGGCCGCTGCGATCATAACAGCCAATGCTGCAATAATAATCTGGTTCTTCTTCAAAATTCGTTTCACTGTTCATCCTCCTACCATGCCACTTATTTTTTAACTTTTCTTCATTACCCTAATCTTATGCGTGTCTATTCCAAATAATGCTTGGACAGCTTCAGTAATATTCTGTTTCACGACTGCATTATCACCACCTTCCGCAAGAACAACTACTCCTTCTACCTGAGGGCTTAATTCTTTACTTATATAGGGTTCCTGACTCTGCGTATTGTCTCCGTTATATACAGTGGTTTCTCCATGCGTACTGTTCTGCGTTGTACGTGTCCCTCCCTGACTGTCTGTCTCCGTAACCGTCTCGCTGTCCGCCTCTATATCCTTTTCCACCACTTTCTCTGCAGAAGACTCCAAAGTAATCATAACCGTGACTTTGCCAGTTCCTTCCATCTGTGATAAGACATTTTCCAGCCGCCTTTCTAGTTTCGAAAGATACACATCCTGCTCGGTATCAATTCCGCTTCCTGCAGTTGAAACCGTTTCTTCTTCATAACTATCTGATTGTTCTTTCTTTTGTTCTGTAGGAAGAGCAATGACAAGTAAAAGAACTCCCACCAAAAAAATAATCATTAACTGATCTTTCTTTATATTTTTTATTGAGAAATCCTTTGGAATCTTAAACCACTTCTTCTTATCTTCCAATTCTTATCTCCTCCACATCAATTTCCATATTTTCTTCACTGCCTTCTTCATTTTCGTTATCATCCTGATATTCCTTCTGAACTTCATTCAGATATTCTTCCGGATTAATTGTTTCCAGATAATCTGTGGAATTCTCTATTTTTTCAATCTTAGTCAAATATTCATCATTCTCGTATAGATTTTCCCAACTGCTCTCCATTCCCAAGAGTTTCACTATCGGCGCAGCCAGCATAATAATCAGGACCAGCCCCGTAAAGAAGCGCAGATATCGTTGATATCCCTTATCAGGAATAATATGCATAACCGCTGTGATCATAACCATATAAAACGCAAGATTTTCCATCCATTGATACAGATATTCAAACATCTCATCACCTTAGATATTTCCCGTTGTTGCTGCCACTACAACGATTGTAAGAAGGAACAAAACTCCTGTCGTAAATAAGACTTTTAATAAGAGATGGCATCCTTCACTGACTGTTTCTACACACCCCACCATTCGTTTATCAGAGATTGGCTGGATCAAGGCTGCCATTAATTTGTATAAAAATATAATACATATAATCTGAAGCATTGGCACAACACAAAGGGCAATACAGATTACTGCTCCAGTCATGCCAATACCATTTTTTACTAAAACCGCTGTCCCTAGCACAACTTCTGTGATTCCGCCGATTGCATCTCCAACTCCAGGAATTGCCTCTGCACTGCGTGTAACGACACTTCGTTTTACCGTATCAATAGCCGGATTAATCAACCCCTGAACTACATTTAACCCTATAATACACGCTAATAAAGTTTTTAAGATCCAAGATACGCCCAGTTCAATAAGCTCCGAAAACTTACTGAGATAATCTTCCTCAGACAGATAATTTAGTACTTTTACCATCATGTAGATATGTATCAATGGAAGTAAAAAATTAGCCACCAGAAGTTCTACCAGATAAATCAGAAATAAAACCAGATTATAAAAAGCAACGGATGTAACACTACCTTTTGCAATTGCAACTGCCAAAAAATACAATGGACAAAACACTCCCATAAACGAAGTCAGATTTGTAATCCCACCGCTGACCCAGTCTACTACAGCTGCAAAAGAACTTAATGTCAATGCAATCACCAGAAGATATAAGACATAAAAACTGATTTCTGCAATTTGGCGGCTTTGAAAAACTCTGGAAAAATTCGTAAATACTGCTGCAATCACAGCGATCAGAAGAATATGAATCAGATTGTCTTTGCTGACTCGAAATGCATATCCGACCTGGTCTTCCAATAACCGATTCAGCAATTCTGCAGAGAAAGTCAGATCCCCAGAAAGAATCCCCAATAATGTTTCCTTAAAATCCATCTTTTCTTCTGGAAATAAATCTTTCAGAACATCGTTGATATCCTCAAAATCAAACTGGTCTATCATTTCTTCTTTCAGTCTGCTTTGTTCTTCCTCTGTTTCCGCTGCCGATACCTGACCTCCAATCCCAATCCACACAGCCATGATTTCAAATATCGTAAGCCATATAATCAGCCTTTTTCTCATGACAAAAACCCCTTGATCGTATCCAGAAGCGCCATAAGAATCGGCATGCTTAATAACATAACTGCCAGTTTGCCGAATATTTCAATCTGCGTGGCAATCGTCTGATATCCTGAATCTTTGCAGATGCTGGAAGAGAATTCTGCCACATAAGTAATTCCTAGCATTTTCATTAATGTGCCTATATAAGACTGATCCATCTTAATATAATTTCCAATTGTTTTCACGGCATCCACGATGATATCCAGTTGTCCAAGAATACAGGAAAAAATAATCAGACTCAACGCAGCGCTTATATAGATACCATATTCTGATTTTCCACTTTTGAATTGTACTGCCAGAAGTGTTCCCGCAACTCCCAGAATTCCAATCTGCAGCATATTCATATGTATCCCTTCTTTCCTATAACAAAAACAGCTGCCGGATGGAAGAAAACAATTCATATATATATGGTACAATCCAAAACAGCACCAGTATCAGACCTGCCAGACTTGTCAGAAATGCCTGTTCTTCTCTCCCACTGTGTTTTAAGACCTGGCACAGTACTGATACCAATATTCCAACCGCCGCAATCTTAAAAATTAGATTTATACTCATTTATGCCTCCTTTATATCAGCAGGATCGTAACAAAGATTCCACTCATGACACCCAGACAACGATATAATCTGATTCTTGAATTCATCGTTTCATGTTGTTCTTCCATAGACAGATTCAATTCTTCCAGATAAAGATCCAGCGTCCGGACCTGCATCTCAATATCTGCAATTCCAAATTGTCCGCCCAGTGCCGATAATCTATCCAGAACATCTTTCGGAAGTCCGGCATCTGCAAGATATTTTCGTGTGTTTTCTTCCCATATGATTGAAAATACCCCTCCGGTTCTTCTTTCTGTCTGTTCCGCCAGCTGCTTCATCCAACTCTTGTACGGCTCTTTGGATGATACTGCAATCTGCTGAAATGCTTCGCCCAGATATGCTCTAGAATAAAAGATCTCACTACGGAGCCGGTAGATCAACTTCTGAAGATATCTCATCTGTTCATATTGATCCCGAATGTGCTCTGCAGCCACAATTCCTCCACAGGCAGATGTCATTATAACAATCAGACTTCCTATAACTTTCAACATCATGACACTTGTAACGTCTCCCGATACAAAAGAGTTCCTCTGCTGTCATAGATTCCTTCTACCTGTCCTACATGTTCCCGGTTTTCCAGCAATACATACCGTTCAAACCGTTTTTCAGCCACCATCTGATCAAACAAAGGCTTCTTCCGTAATTCTTCCATAGAATCTGCATGCACGGTTGCCAGCATCTTACATCCACAATGCATGGCATATTCAATAGCATGTACATCCTCTGCCGTTCCAATTTCATCCACCGCAATCACTTCCGGCCCCATGGAACGAATCAACATGATCATACCCTCTGCTTTCGGGCAGCAGTCCAATACATCCGTACGGATTCCAAGCTGAGTCTGTGCTACTCCCATATAACATCCGCCGAGTTCCGAGCGCTCATCTACTACTCCAACTGACATTCCGTTTATCCATCCATTTCCATTGGAAATTTGTCGGATCATATCCCTTAGCAGAGTTGTTTTTCCACACCGCGGCGGTGATACGATCAATGTATGGTACAATTTTTTGTTATACGTTATAAACGGAAATATCGGATCCGCACATCCAAGAATCTCATGAGACATTCTCAGATTAATTGACGAAATATATCTTAAATTCTTTACTTTTCCATTTTCAATGATTGCCTGTCCTGTCATTCCAACTCTATGTCCTCCTTCAATCGTAATATATCCTTGCTTCATTTCCTGCTCATATGCATATAAAGAATAATTACTGATATATTCCAGCATTTCTCTGATGTCTTCCCTGGTAACGATATAAGGCTTGCCCCGCTGATTGCCAGGTATTATCTCCTCTCCGCGGTAAACCAGAAGCAGCGGCTTCTCCACACGTAGTTTAATCTCCTGCAAATACTCATATTGCAGATGTTCTTTACCGATCAACACCCGAATGCTGCGGGGTAAAACACTTAATATTCGATTCTCTTGCATCATTGTCCACCTCTTTAACTCAATATATGTTCCAATCCAACATTTATGCCAAAATAAAAAAAGACATAGACTTTTCGTCTAAATCTTTTCATTTGGGTACACCGCATATTGCAAATGGGGACGTAGTATTTTGCAAAAATACTACGTCCCCATTTAACACTTTTTTATTCAGCTACGTCTTTCATACTAAATGACATTCTGCCCATCTTATCTTTTCCAAGGCATACAACTTTGACTACATCGCCTAATGTCAATACGTCTTCTACATGGTTGATTCTCTCTTTGGAAATCTTTGAAATGTGCACCATTCCTTCTTTTCCTGGTGCAAATTCCAGGAATGCGCCAAATTCTTTGATGCTGACTACTTTTCCTTCTAACACCTGTCCGGCCTCAAAGTCTGTTACAATAATGTGAATCAGTCTCTGGGCTTTTTGCATATTATCTGCGTCTGTTCCGCAGATGGATACTGCTCCGTCATCGGTAATGTCAATCTTTACGCCTGTCTGTTCAATAATCGCATTGATTGTCTTACCGCGCTGACCTACAACATCACCAATCTTCTGTGGATCGATCTGCATCTGGATGATCTTCGGTGCGTATGGGCCTACTTCTGGTCTTGGCTCGGCGATTGTCTTTGACATTACTTCATCCAGAATATAGGTTCTTGCCTTCTTTGTTGCAGCAATAGCTTCTTCAATAATTGGTCTTGTCAAGCCGTGGATCTTGATATCCATCTGGATTGCGGTAATACCTTTGTGTGTACCGGCTACTTTAAAGTCCATATCGCCGAAGAAGTCTTCCAGCCCCTGAATATCTGTCAACACCAGATAATCGTCATCCGTCTCTCCTGTTACCAATCCTGCAGAGATACCTGCAACTGCGGATTTGATTGGCACACCTGCAGCCATCAGTGACATAGAAGATGCACAGATACTTGCCTGAGAAGTTGAACCATTAGATTCAAATGTCTCAGATACGGTACGAATTGCATATGGGAATTCTGCTTCGCTTGGAAGTACCGGTACCAATGCTCTCTCAGCCAATGCACCATGTCCGATCTCACGACGACCAGGTCCTCTGGACGGTCTTGTCTCACCAACAGAGTAAGACGGGAAATTATAGTGGTGCATATATCTCTTAGAAGTCTCGGATTCATCCAGTCCATCCAGTCTCTGCGCTTCTGCAAGTGGCGCAAGTGTTGTAACTGTACAGATCTGAGTCTGTCCACGTGTAAACATTGCAGAACCATGAACTCTCGGAATCAGGTCGATCTCTGCAGCAAGCGGTCTGATCTGATCGATTGCTCTTCCATCCGGACGCTTGTGATCTTTCAAGATCATCTTACGAACCGTCTTTTTCTGATATTGATATATCGCTTCACCCAGCACAGCCAGCCATTCTTCATTGTCTGCAAATGCTTCCTCTAATTTTTCTGTAATCTGTCGGATATTTTCTTCTCTTACCTGCTTCTCATCGGTAAATACAGCTTCTTCCATCGCCTCAGGCGGAACGATTTCTTTGATTGCAGCAAATAATTCTTCCGGTACTGCACAGCTTTCGTATTCATGTTTTGGCTTACCGCACTCTTCTACGATTGTTTCAATAAAAGCAATAACTTTCTGATTCACTTCATGTGCAGCAAAAATCGCCTCGATCATCTGCTGTTCCGGAACTTCATTTGCTCCGGCTTCAATCATGATAACCTTTTCTTTTGTAGAAGCAACTGTTAACGCAAGATCAGATACTTCTTTCTGCTCTGCCGTCGGATTAAATACAAATTCTCCATTAACCAGACCTACCTGAGTCGTAGAGATCGGTCCATCAAACGGGATGTCTGAGATGCATGTTGCAATAGCAGCTCCCAACATTGCTGTTAATTCTGGAGAGCAATCCTGATCTACAGATAATACAAGGTTTTCCAAAGTAACATCATTACGGTAATCCTTTGGGAATAACGGTCTCATCGGGCGGTCAATTACACGACAGGTGAGGATTGCATTCTCAGATGCTTTTCCCTCTCTCTTATTGAATCCTCCCGGAATCTTTCCAACAGAATATAATCTTTCATTATATTCAACACTTAAAGGGAAGAAGTCAATTCCTTCTCTTGGTTTTTCAGATGCTGTTGCCGTACATAATACGGTAGTATCTCCATAATGCATTAAGACTGCACCATTGGCTTGCTTTGCAACTCTGTCAACATCAACGCGCAGAGTTCTTCCAGCTAATTCCATTTCAAACTTCTTATACATATGATTCTCCTTTATCATTCTTAGATATGCATTTCTTGCAAAACAGGAGCTGCCGAAACTACTGAAAAACACATTTATCAGGCAAATGTACTTTTCAGTGGTCTCGGTCTAGATATTCCTGTTCGCAATCTTAAATATTATATCATATAGGTTTTAAATATTCTACTACCAAATTACATATTCTCACAGATTTGAACAACTTTCGATTTTTCGATTTACTTCTTCACGGTATTTTCGGCTGACCGGAATTTTCTCATTTCCTTTCATCACAATGCTGTTGCCATCCCAGTAGAGGACATGATGCATATTTACCAGATAGCTCTGATGACATCGAAAAAATCCTGCTGATTTCAATACTTCTTCTGCTTCTTGCATCTTCATATAAAATTCAATGGATTCGCAGGGATATTCAACGACTGCTTTAATTTTTCGTTTATCACTCATCAGATATTTAATTGCATTTAATAGGATAAACTCTTTCCTTTTCTGCCTTTTTATTAAAAAGAACTGTCCCTGAACCTTTCTTCGTTTTTCCAGATAAGACTGCAGTATTTCTTCCAGTTTTTCTACTGCCACAGGTTTTATTAGATATGCATACGCCTGTACTTCATATCCCTGAAATACCATATCCTTTCTTGCAGTAATAAAAATTATTGCAGAATCCACATCATTTCTCCGTAAAATATGTGCTGTTTTCATTCCATCTAATCTGGGCATCGTAATATCCATGAAGATTAGATCTGCCCAGATATGTCCGCCTCTTTCCATCACTTCCACCAATTCAGATCCGTCTTCATAACACTCAAAAGTCACTTCCTCTCTGTCAAAAAGCAGATGACTGAGTGTCTGTTTTAATTCTTCACAATCATTTATATTATCTTCACAGATTATTATTTTTAACATATGTTCTCCCCCTTTGTCATTTTCCTATTCGTTTCAAAATCAAAAACGGGGACATATTATTTATTTTTTTGTAAAAAAAGAAGCCGATTATGAAGTCGACTTCTTTTCTTTCATTATTCTTGAAGTGTAATATCAAATAAAACTTCTTTCTTCAATACATATACCGGGCTATAAAATTGTACATTCAAAGATTCCGGTATATCCTCACTCTCTACAGATAACGCATAGAACTCCCGGTCATCTATATATGGAACACTGGCATTTACCGACTGCCCATTTGATGCAGTCCCTGTCGCCTTTGCAATCACAAACTGAGGCTCCGTTTCAGGCGATCCAGAAACCGGTTCATATAATAGTTCATAATCCCAGCGACGGCCCTCAATGATATCGACCTGTCCGTTCGAGAGATTATATTGATACGTAATGGTACAATGACGTCTGATCCCTGTGATATGAAGCCCTGTCCCATCATCAAATAAAACCGTCTGGTCACACCCCAGGTAATCATCCTCTTCCATTGGAAGATCAATCTCTACCGGCTCTGTCATAGCTTCTTTTCTCAGGCATAACTGAGGGATCCGCAGTATATATTCCCCTGGCTCTATATTCCGAAAATAAATCTCAAATCCTCTTCTGTATCCTGTTTCCGTCTCTGTATCCTGCACATTTATCCGGCAGCGTTCATAAGAATTCCCAGCCGAGTCAATTAATACAGGATGCTCTATCTCCCCTTCCTGATACCAAAAGTAACCTCTGGTTATCAGATCATCTATTTTATATTCTTCCGGATTCTCCTGATAGAGATTAACAATGGCCATTCCTTCTTTTAACGCTGTAAGCCCTGTCTTCATATAGATTCCATTCACAACTGCTGAGTTCCGTTTTACCCCTTCTGAAGTATCTTCTGAAGATTCACTATATTCTTTTACATCCAGTTTTTTCATTGTCACAAAGAATTCATTCCCCTCAGGAAGCACGATTGAGACATCGATCTTGTCGGCTCCATCCTCTTCCGGTACCCATTTTCCATAATAACTGGCTATAAATATGTACTCCTCTCCGGGACTATTAATGTGTCCCTTTTGATATTCCAAGAAAAATTTTCTATCACCTGCCGACTGCAAATATGCCTTTTCCAGATAGTGTGCTTCATTATAGCTCCAGCCATTCGGCTTATTTTGGAATAGTTCCGCCTTTTCTTCTGGTGTCAGTTCTTCATAAGAATCTATATCATCATATACTCGCTCCATATCCGAACACGTTAATCTGATATCTATCTTCCATATTCCATTTTGATAAAATACATTATCCAGTTCATATGTCACATCATCCTTCACAAATTTCTGTGTATTTTTCACCATTTCATAGGACGGAATATCGGACCAGATCAAGCCGTCCATAAGAGAAAACTGATACTTTTTCACACCACTTACTGCTTCTTTTATAGAATGAACTGCGCCAGCCACTCCTGACTGTTTTATTTCTTCTTCCTGATTGTCTTCCGTTTCCTCTTCTTTTGAACGAGTTTTTATTGGATCTTCTCCTTTCCTTTTTTGCACAGTTTCATCTTGATCCGAAGATTCTTCCGACATAATCAAATCATAGAATGGGAACCAGGATGGAAGCCAGCCATGTCTCTTCATGATATTGACTGCACTGGCTGTAATGCCGAATATCAATATACTGATCAGGATAAAATACAACAATTTCTTTTTCCCTCTCGATCCTCTTTTCTTGACATTTTCATACTTCATATCCAGCTCTTCTGCAATTTCCCCATAACTTAAGCCATTATAATAATGCATGCTCAAAATCTGCTGGTCCAAAGGCGGAAGCTGTTCCATTGCTTCTTCCAATTGTTCCGCCTGCTTTGTCTGATTAATATGGATGTCCTTTTCTTCTTTATATCTTTCCAGGACCTCATTCTCTATTTTCTGTCTTCGACAGTTTTTCCGAAATCTGTCAACGGCTCTTCGTTCAGCAATAGTACACAGATAATTTCTGAGAGTTCCCTTTGATTTGTCAAAACGACTGTGATTCAGACAGAATTCTGCAAACACATCATTCACACATTCATCAATATCTTCCTGACTCCTAAGTTTTGAGGCACAAGTACTTCGAATCAAAGACGAATACTGTTCCATCAGCACTTTTGCCCCGTAATCTTTATCTTGCTCTAATAAATCTAAAATTTCTTCGTCTGTAAACATCTCAATTCCTTTTTTCTATACGTATCTTAAGATTAGAATACCAGATATACAGTAAATTGCGTCTGTTTTCGTAATATCCAGCTTGATTTTTGTAATTTTTGTCACTGCATTTCAGGTAACAAAAAGAAAACCCTGCCTGTATCCAGGCAAGGTTCTTTCGTACACAAACTATGCAATTATTTTCTTAATCCAAGTCTTTCAATTAATGTACGATATCTCTCGATATCTGTCTTCTTAAGATAAGCAAGAAGTCCTCTTCTCTGACCAACCATTTTCAAAAGTCCTCTTCTTGAATGATGATCCTTTGGATTGTTCTTGAAATGCTCTGTCAGATCATTAATTCTTGCTGTCAGAATAGCAATCTGTACTTCTGGTGAACCTGTATCCCCAGGTGTTCTTCCATATTCTGCTACAATCTGTTCTTTCTGTTCTTTAGAAATCATTTTTGTTTCCTCCTTAAACTTTTATAACGCCAGACATTAAGTAACGGTTGGAGATTCCATTTACCGAACATCGGCTCTCACAGTGATATAGTATATCATAACATACACCTAATGTAAAGAAAAATCTTATTCTTCCTCTTCATCATCCTGTTCATTCATTGGTTCCAAAATTGCAAATGCAATATTGGTCGCATGATCAGCTACACGCTCCAGACCTGATATTGTATCAGAGAATATCATTCCCGCCTCCGGAGTACATTTATTCTTCGTCAATCTCTTTACATGTGCATTCTGCAGTTTCTTCTCCATCTCATCAATCTCTTCTTCCAACTGCAGAATTTCCCTCATATGCTCATAATTGCGGTTTGTAAACATTTCAAGAGAATATTCTAATATTTTCGTAGTCTTATCCATCATATCAAGAAGCTGCTTTTTTGCCTTATCAGTCAGCTCTATCCCGCGCTCAATTCTAGTCTTCGCAGAATCCACAAAATTCTCTGCATGATCTCCGATTCTTTCAATATCATTCACCACATGAAACAAACCACCGATCAATTTTTCATCCGCAATAGGGAGCGCGATCTCATTTGCTTTTACTAAATAATCCGTAATTTTACGGTTCAAGAAATCGATATATTCTTCTGTTTCATAGACTTCTTGTATCTCTTTTTCATTCAGATTACAAAGCGCATCCATTGATTTTTTTAAATTCATGACCGCAACTTTACCCATATGCTCAATTTCATGAATGCTATCCATTACTGCTGTTGTAGGTGACATCATAGAACCATCACCAATATAAAGCAATTCATACTGATCCTCTGCAGTTGTATCTTTACCCGGAACAATCTTATAAGTTAATTTCACAATCCATCCCATGAATGGGAACATCATGGCTACTTCCAATACTTTCATCAGAGTATGTACATTTGCAACGGAACGTGCCAGACTACCACCAGATATATACAAAATCGCATTTGTAAACGGTTCAACTGCAACAAGCAAAATACAGAAGAATATTGCAGAACCTATCACATTGAACAGGAAATGAATCAATGCGGCACGTTTTGCATCCTTTTTTCCGCTAAGGCTCGCTACTAATGCAGATACGCAAGAACCAATATTACAGCCCAAAATCATAAACGGGCAAATGGTAAATTCCAAAAGTTTCTGGGATACCATCAACAGAATGATACCTACCGTTGCAGAAGAGCTTTGTAGTACAGCGGTAATCAAAAAACCAACCAAAATCGCTGCAAACGGATTCGTCAATGAAGCCAGGAAATTCAAAATTCTCGGCGAATTTTTAACTGCTGACATACTGTCTGACATGATACTCAGACCCATGAATAAAATACCAAATCCCAGTATTACTTCTCCGATTTTTTTGATACTCTGTTTCTTACAGAACATGATCATAATGACACCAATAATAACAATTAATGGTGCAATATCCGATAAATTAAATGCGATAAGCTGCCCTGTTATCGTGGTACCAATATTAGCACCCAAGATTACTCCTGATGCCTGCATCAAATTCATAAGTCCCGAATTCACAAAACTTACTACCATCACAGTTGTTGCATTGGATGATTGAATAATTGCGGTAAATATAATTCCTACCACCATTCCAATAAATCTGTTCTTGGTAAAAAATTCAAGAATACTTCTCATTTTGGCTCCAGCCGCTTTTTCAAGACCTTCGCTCATCATTTTCATACCATACAGGAAAAATCCCAATCCCCCAAACAACATAAAAATTGTTGTAATACTCATTTGTATTCTCCTTATCTCTCAAGCGCAAAAAAATGTTTGCCGAATTCAATGTCTCTATCGATACAAGTCTTCATCTCTTCAATATTTTCAAATTTCTGTTCCGAACGTCGAAATTCCAACAGTTCAATAGTCACTTCTTCTCCATAGGCATTTCCTTGAAAATCAAACAGAAAGCTTTCAATCAGCACCTTGTTCTCATTGCTTACCGTTGGCTTCACTCCCACATTCGAAATACCATGATACCAACAGCCATCTATTCGGACATTGCTAAAATACACTCCTCGCGGAGGAACTATTTTATCATGTGGCCATACTACATTCAATGTTGGAAATCCCAATGTTCTTCCAAGCTGTTTGCCATGTTCCACTCTGCCGCTGACGCTATACGCATACCCAAGAAGTTTTTTTGCCAGTTCCATATCTCCCTGCTTTAAAACTTCTTTGATATAAGTACTACTGATAATCCGGTCTTTATAACGTTCCTTTTCCATCACAAGCAATTCATATCCATAACGTTTTGCATAATCCGCAAGCATATGAATGTCTCCATGCTTTTCATATCCAAACTGAAAATCTGTTCCTACCACAACATACTTCGCATGAAAAATACCATTTATGATATTTTTAATAAAATCTTCTGCATGAATCTGACGAAACTCCTGAGTAAATGGACATTCTACGAGATAATCCACTTTTCCTTCCAAGTGTTCCCTTCGTTCCTCCCCCGTCATTAATACTTGCGGGAGAATGCCTTTACTTTCCCATAAAGGATGCATATCAAAGGAACACACAACACTGTTCATTTTTTCTTTTTCTCCCAGCTCACGTACCTTTTCTGCCAAAATCTGATGTCCTCTGTGAAGTCCATCAAATTTTCCAAAAGTAACTGCCGTTTCTCTGCTGTCATTATAATGTGACAGCAAACTGATATATTGCATTCTATTCCCTCTAATCGTTATTTATCTTCGCAAAAAAACATCTTTATGATCTGATATTCTTTCTTTTCATCGTTCCAACTATAAATTGCAACAAAATGTCCCTGTTCATCATATAACCGCATATAATCTCCATCCACTTTTTCTCTGGATTTTTCTTCGTTCTCAAAGTACACGGCATTCATCGGCAATGAATTTCCATTCTTCGCCAAAAAATCCCAGCTCCTTTTTACCACAATCCTTTGATATTCCTGGAACATTGCATCAATTGGAATGACCACATCCATCAAACAATCTTTCATACATTTTTGGGAAATCTCTTCCAGAGTCATACTATCAGCAATCCGAAAGCTACTGACTCGTGTTCGTACTAAACTTTCCATACATCCACCACATCCAAGTGTTTCTCCAATGTCATGACATAAAGTTCGGATATACGTTCCTTTTGAGCAGGACACCTCCATTTTCACGCGCGGAAGCTCCATCTTAAGAATCCTGATCTGGTATATCACAACTCTTCTTGCCTTTCGTTCTACTACTTTTCCTTCTCTGGCAAGTTCATACAATTTCTTGCCATTTACTTTCAATGCAGAATACATCGGTGGTATCTGATCATACTCTCCCACATAACTTTCTATCACTTCTGTTACTTTTTCCTCTGTAAGAGCAGACGTATCCCGGGTTGTCAAGGTTGCTCCGCTAGTATCCTGCGTATCCGTAGAGCGTCCCAACAGAAGAATTGCCTCATACGTCTTATCCTTATCGGTAAGCATATCGCATAATTTAGTTGCTTTTCCCAGACAGACAGGAAGAACACCAACCGCATCCGGATCTAACGTTCCCGTATGCCCAATCTTTTTCTGTCCAACAATTCCCCTTAGTTTTGCTACAACATCATGAGAAGTATATCCTTTTTCTTTATACACATTTAAAATACCGTGTATCATCTTTTTCTCCTGTCTTTTATTCTGCCAATTCCTTCATCTGTATTTCAATCTGCTCAGAAAGATTATTAATCACATCGTGCGGCCTTCCAATCATCGTCAGTCCGGCAGCTTTCTTATGTCCTCCACCGCCAAAATACTGTGCAACCTTACTCACATCAATATAATTTTTAGAGCGAAGACTTACTTTGTATGTATTTGACTCTATCTCATACATAAAAATAGCGACTTCTACACCCTTCGTAATTCTAAGCTGACTTACGATTCCATCCAGATCTTTAGCATCAACTCCATAAAAATCCATGACTTTTTTGGTGACATAAGATGCAATACAAGTACCATTCATAAATAAAATACTCTCTAACAATGCTCTTCCCAAAATCTGATTCTGAGCATAACTCTTTTCATAATATGTATCCTGTATCATTCTCGGTGCATCCACACCTTTCTCTAACAATCTGGCTGCAATTCTGAATGTCGACGGGGTCGCACATGAATATTGGAACACACCTGTATCATGAACAATGCCAAGATAAAGAGCATTGGCAGTATCCAGAGAAATCTTCTCATCTTCCAGCAAATTATATACTAACTCTGAGGTAGAACTTGCATCCGGCACCACATAACTTTCCTGTGCAAACCCAGTATTACTGATATGATGATCAATACAATAAGTATATTTCGCATTGTCAAACAACTCACCAGAGAATCCCAGACGTTCTTTATCACCACAATCCAGGCAAAAGAACAGATCATATTGCACTTTCTCGTCCGGAATCTCATGACGAATCTCTTTCGTAGCTTTCAGACATGTGAATGCTTCTGGAATCTCTTCCAGATAGACATCCACTTTTTTTTCTGTAAAATTCTCTTTAATATACTGGTATAACCCAATACAAGATCCTACACAATCGCCATCCGGGCGCACATGTCCGCTAATTGCAATTGTCTTAGCATCGCTTAAAATCTTATTCAGCATCTGCATCACCTTCCGTTGTCATGCCCTTGGTCACTTCATCGATTTTTTTTGACATATTGACGCCATATTCAATCGACTGATCCAACACAAATTTAATTTCTGGTGTATTTCGCATATTCAATGTACGTGCCAGTTCTCGCCGGATATAGCCTTCCGCACTTTGCAGGCCCTTAATTGTCTCTGCCTGTGCATACGCATCCCCCAACACACTGATATATGCTTTACAGGTTTTCAAATCCGGGGCTACTTCCGCCGCGACCACAGAAGTCCATGGAGCTACTCGCGGATCCTTAATTCCTCCGCGAATTATATTACTAAGTTCTCGCTGTACTTCTGTATTGACTCTTGTATTTTTAATACTTCTTTTTCTCATTTTACTCCCTCTTTTCTGCAGGAAGAAACACCTGAGATTATCTAGGGATTTCTACCATCTTGAATGCTTCTACAAGGTCACCTTCCTTAATATCATTAAAATTGGCGAACACAAATCCACATTCATATCCTGCTTTTACTTCTTTTACATCATCTTTAAAACGTCTCAAAGACGCAAGAGGTCCTTCGAAGATAACGATTCCATCTCGTGTCAGACGCACAGAACAATCTCTTTCAAACATACCATCCAACACATAAGAACCTGCAATAGTTCCTACGCCAGATGCTTTGAATGTCTGACGTACTTCTGCATGGCCTAATACCCTTTCTTCAAAAATTGGATCCAGCATTCCTTTCATCGCTGCTTCAACATCTTCAATCGCATTGTAAATAACTCGATAGAGACGAATATCTACACCTTCGCGCTCTGCCGTCTCTTTTGCAGTTGCATCCGGGCGCACATTAAATCCTATGATAATCGCATTGGATGCAGATGCAAGACTGACGTCAGACTCATTGATTGCACCGACACCACCATGAATGATCTTTACAACAACTTCATCATTAGACAGCTTTAACAGACTCTGCTTCATTGCTTCAACAGAACCTTGTACATCTGCCTTTACAACAATACCAAGTTCTTTCAGATTACCTTCCTGAATCTGAGTAAACAGATCATCCAGAGACAGTTTTGATTTTGTCTCTTCCAATAATTTCATCTTACTCTGAGAGATGAATGTCTCTGCAAAGCTTCTTGCTTCCTTATCATTTTCACATCCCACAAATACTTCACCGGCATTCGGAACATCATTCAATCCAAGAATCTCTACTGGCATAGATGGACCTGCTTCTTTCACACGTCTTCCTTTATCATCCATCATAGCTCTTACTTTACCATAAGCAGA
The DNA here is from genome assembly GCF_021531895.1 of Faecalicatena contorta. GTDB lineage: Bacteria > Bacillota > Clostridia > Lachnospirales > Lachnospiraceae > JAFBIX01. Next base: position 119,765 of record NZ_JAFBIX010000001.1, read on the forward strand.
GCCTGCGGCAATGGAATCACCAACACGCAGAGTTCCTTTCTGTACAAGAACCGTTGCTACAGAACCTCTTCCTTTATCCAATTGTGCCTCCAATACAAGACCTCTTGCACTTCGGTCAGGATTGGCTTTTAATTCCATCACTTCTGAAGTCAGGATGATCATTTCCATCAAATCTTCCAGACCTTCTCCAGTCTTTGCAGATACAGGAACAAATACTGTACTTCCGCCCCAGTCTTCCGGAATTAACTCATATTCTGTAAGCTCTTGCTTCACACGCTCGATATTGGCACTTGGTTTATCAATCTTATTGACAGCTACCACAATCTCAACACCTGCGGCCTTTGCGTGATTGATTGCTTCAACCGTCTGCGGCATAACACCATCATCTGCAGCCACCACAAGAATCGCAATATCTGTCGAACTTGCACCACGCATACGCATTGCAGTAAATGCCTCATGTCCTGGTGTGTCAAGGAATGTAATCTTCTCTCCATTTACATTTACTACATATGCACCGATGTGCTGAGTAATACCGCCCGCCTCTTTATCAATCACATTCGTATGGCGAATGGCATCCAGAAGAGAAGTCTTACCATGGTCAACGTGGCCCATGACGCAGACTACCGGCGGACGCTTCTTCATCTTAGATTCGTCTTCTTCATCTTCTTTCAAAAGCTCTTCAATAACATCTACAACCTCTTCTTTTTCACAGAGCACATCAAATTCCAGTGCGATCTCTTCTGCCGTCTCGTAATCAATCTCCTGATTCACCGTTACAATCTTGCCTTGCATAAAAAGCTTCTTAACGATGACAGATGGTACGATCTTCATCTTATCTGCAAGCTCTTTAATTGTAAGTACTTCCGGAATTACGATAGACTTAATCTCTTCTTCCACCTTCTGTTGTTTCTGCTGAGGTTTTTGAAGTTGCTGTTTTGGCTCATTCTTTTTCTTTCCCTTTGGCATTCTGTCATCTTCATCTTCGCGGCGATAATCTTTCTTCTTATAGTCGTCTTTTCCCTTTCCTTTGCTACGCTGTGGCTTCTGTGTCTCTACAGCTGGTGCCGGAATGCTGGTATTATTTCTTCTGTCATTATTACGACGGTCATTTCTATCCCCGGATCTGCGGTTCTGATTTCTGTCCCTGTCTCTTCCATCTCTACTGTCTCTGTCTTTATTATCCCTATCATTCGAGAATCTATCCTGACGATTTCCCTGTGGGCGATCTCCACGCTGCGGACGCTGTCCTAATCCTCTGGAATCTTTGGAAGAATCCTGACGTCTGTCCCCGCCTTTTTCCTGACGCTGCTCCGGGCGTCTCTGAGACTGATTTCTATCGGAATTCCTCTCGGAATTTCTATCAAATAATCTTTCCGTTTTTTTCTCTGCCGGCTTCTCCACGTTCTGCACATTCTTTGGTTTTTCTGACACTGGCGCAGTCGGCTGTACCGATTGAGCTGCCACTTTTTCTACTGGTTTTTCCGGCGTCTTTACTTTCTGTGGTTTTTCTGCCGCCGGTGTTGCCGGACGTACTTGCTGTGTTGTCTGAGCAGCCTTGGATGGGCGTCCGTTGTTAACCTGCATCGGTCTTCCCTGAGAAGCTTGAGGACGTCCTCCCTGCTGTGCCGGACGATTGCCAGGTCTTCTTCCCTGCTTTGCTCCATTTTGTGTATTCTGCGGACGGAATACATGAACGATATTCTTCTTCTTTGGAGCTTCCTGTTCTGTCTTTGCTTCTGGAGCTTTTCGTTTTGCCAGGGCCTTTCTTGTCATATCCGCTTCTGAATCCTCCAATGTACTCATATGATTCTTTACTTCAATATTCTTTTCAGTCAGAAATTCGATGACATCCTTGCTTGGGACATCTAATTCCTTTGCTAATTCATATATTTTAATTTTTGACATATTAACTACCTCCTCTATGCAATTGTGTTATCTTCTGTGTCCATATGCTTCCTGATTCCTTTTGCAAACCCCTCATCCAATACTGCAAGAGATGCGCGGAACTGTTTTCCCATTGCATGCCCCAAGGTATCTTTATCTTCATAAAAATAGATTGGCACGTGATAATAGCCACACATATTTTGAAACTTCTTCTTCGTATTATCAGACGCATCTGTCGCCACGATTACCAATGCAGCTTTTCCAGCTTTCACTTCCCTCTCAGTACAGAATTCTCCGCTGACCGTCTTGCCTGCTTTGGTTGCCAGACCAATAAGCGCTAATACTTTACTCTGTTTCAAGTATCTCCATCTCCTTTTCCAATGCTTCGTACACTTCCCTCGGAATAGACTGCTTAAATGACCGTTCAAGGCCTTTATTCTTTACTGCCTTTTCCAGACAGTTCTTAGAAGGACAGATATACGCTCCACGCCCATTCTTTTTTCCGGTCGCATCCAGAAGAAATTCTCCTTCTGAAGTTCTGATCACACGAATCATCTCTTTTTTACTCTTCATTTCCTGACATCCCACACATTTACGCATAGGTATCTTTTTATTTGCGCTCAAACAATCACCTATTCCTCTGTATCGTCTACTTCCTCAAATGCAATTTCCTCTTCCGGTGCATATCCTTCTGATTCCTCATATGGCTCATCGTATTCTTCTTCAAATACTCCTTCGCTCAGTTCCATATAATTTTCAGGTAGTTCTCCAGATTCAATTGCCTGAGATTCACTCTTTATATCAATCTTATATCCTGTCAGTCTTGCAGCAAGTCTTGCATTCTGACCTTCCTTACCAATTGCCAGTGAAAGCTGATAATCTGGTACAATGACACTTGCGGTCTTCTCATCCGGATCAGCCATGACAGAAATCACTTTCGCTGGACTTAACGCATTCTCAATAAAAATGGCCGGGTTATCACTCCAGTTAATAATATCAATCTTCTCTTTACGCAGTTCCTCTACAATCGCATTCACTCTTGCTCCGTTCATGCCGACACATGCGCCTACCGGATCAACGTCAGGATCATTAGACCATACCGCAATCTTCGTTCTACTTCCCGCCTCTCTTGCAATGCTCTTAATCTCTACGATTCCTTCTTTTACCTCTGTCACTTCTGATTCAAACAAACGTTTTACGAGTTCTGGATGTGTACGGGATACAAGAATCTTTGGTCCCTTTGTCGTATTCTTCACTTCAACGATATACAATTTGATTCGTTCTGTCGGTTTGAATACTTCTCCTTTTACCTGTTCATTCTCTGTAAGCATTGCATCAGCCTTTCCAAGGTTAATACTTACATTCTTTCCTACATAACGCTGAACAATACCCGTAACGATATCCTTTTCTTTTTCAAAATACTGATCATATACTACTTTACGCTCTTCTTCACGAATTTTCTGAAGAATCAGATTCTTTGCATTCTGAGTTGCAATACGTCCAAAAGATTTTGATTCAATTGGAATCTGGACAATATCTCCCAACTCATATTTACTGTCAATTTCTTTTGCATCTTCCAAACTGATCTGTTCTAACTTATCTTCTACTTCTTCTACAACCGTCTTCTCTGCGAACAAGCTATAATCACATGTCGATCTGTCCATGATCAATTTAATGTTGTCAGCCTTTCCAAAATGGTTCTTGCAGGCATTCAGCAGAGAATTTTCAATTGCATCCAACAAAGTCTCTTTGCTGATATCCTTTTCTTTTTCCAAAATATTCAATGCTTCTAATAATTCTGTATTCATTTACTATTCCTCCTTCTAATTTAAAAATCAAATGCCAGACGAATCAGAGCGATGTCACTTTTTTCAAATGTTTTTGTTGTATCATCATCCATCTCAATCGTAACCGTTTTTTCATCATAGTCTTTTAAAATTCCAGTAAATTCTTTCTGTTTATCTATCATACGATAAGTTCGAATCTCAACTTCTTCACCCAGGCTTCTTTTAAAATCTTTTTCTTTCTTTAACGGTCTTCCAAGCCCCGGCGAACTGACTTCCAGGATGTATGCATCATCGATATAATCTTTCTCATCCAAGATATCAGAAAGTCTGCGGCTTACTACTTCACAGTCATCAATATTGATACCTCCCGGTTTATCAATGTATGCTCGAAGATACCATGTACTTCCTTCTTTTACATACTCTACATCCACCAGCTCAAATCCATTTTCTTCCACAATCGGTAACAGAATCTCTTCGGTTTTTTGTTCGTAAAGTTCCCTTTTTGTCAATGTAAAATTCCTCCTTATCAACAAAGAAGAGTGAACTTTACGTTCACTCTTCTGCCGACTTCATTATGTAACTGTAAGCTAGTATAACACCATACTTCTGCAAAATCAAGGGTTTTTCTATATTTTCCCTTCTTTAAATACCATCATCATCTCATTCGTCAGGCTTAAGTCTTCTGCTTTCACCGGGATATCCTCCCGTTCAAACCATTCTGCAAGAGCAAGCTCTTCCTTATCCAATGTAATCTCTGCTTCTCCATCCAGCTCGCAAAAAAATCCCATTAATAATGTATCGGTAAACGACCACGGCTGGCTTTTATAATAAGTAATATTTTTGACCTTTAATCCGACCTCTTCCATGACTTCCCGGCGGACCGTCTCTTCAATCGTCTCCCCGATTTCCGCAAATCCTGCCAGCAGTGCATATTTCTTATATGCCCTGCCTGCATATTTTGACATCAATATCTTATTTCCATGCGTAACAGCAATGATGACAGCCGGACAGATCTTTGGAAATTCCATAAGGCCACACTCTGGGCAGCGCATCATCCGTTCTTTTTCATCATGTACCATAGGTTTCCCACATCGTCCACAAAAACGATGTGACTGATACCAGCGGTATAACTGCCATCCCGTCACACCCGCGAACTGCAGATGTTTTGGTCTTGCTGTACGAAGTATCTGTGTATCTTCCATTTCGAATTCTGGAATCTTATCATAAGAAATATGACTGCCCAGATAAAATCTCACATCAGCAATGGAAAATAAATATATGTACTCTTGATAGAGTTTTGTAACATCAACATAAGCCTCTGCTTCTTCAAAAGTAAGAAAAGAAATCTCTCCTTCTTTTTGTTTCACCAATATATTTCGCCCTTCATAGCACAATAAGATGCTATGTTTTTCCGGCGGCATTGGCCGATATTCGTTTCGATATTGATATGGAGCAATTTCTTGTATCATATTTTTTCTCCTTTATCCTCGATTCTTTGTTCCAGTCCCATCTCGTTTTGCAAGCTTTAGACGATTCAAGGTCACTTCACGATCCTTATATGGGATTTTTGTCTCTACCCCATCTTCAAATAAATATACCCTCTCCAGTTCATCCTTCTTTTGCAGTTTAATTCCACGGACTCCGATTGCACCTTTCTTCTTTTCAGAGACTTCTTCGGCTAAAAAGCGCAGGAAATATCCCTCTTTTGTCTGCAGTACAATATTTTGATTTTCATTGATCACCTGAACACTCATAACTTCATCATCCGCCTGAAGTTTCGTCGCTGCAATCGTTCTTTTCGCTACCTGAAATTCAGTTCCTTCCACCTTCTTAATCATGCCCTGCTTTGTAGCAAATAACAGCTTCGCATAACGCATCTGCTCTGCATCACAGATATATACGATTTCTTCCTGTGTACTGTCGTAATTGCTCACATTATCCACCGGCGATCCTTTATCGCGGAACTTTCCATATGGTAAATCCAATACTTTAATCTGATGCATTTTTCCGGTATTCGTAAATAGACAGATTCTTCCGGTATTCATACAGGAAATCACATATTTATTTTCCGTATCTGCCGCCTCTTTATTTCTTCCATAAGCATTGGTATCAATCGTCTTTGCATAACCAAAACGATCCATCAGGAAGACAACCTCTTGCTCTTCGATCTTATTCTCCTCATAAACCGCCTCTTCTGCATTCTCGATCTGCGTCCGGCGCTTTCTGGAAAATTCTGCTTTCAATTGTTCTAAATCTGCGATAATGACCTCTGCCATTGAATCATAATTATTTAGAATATCTTCATACCTAGCAATTTTTTTCAGAGTCTCATCATGTTCCTTCATCAGAGCTTCTATTTCCAGCCCAATCAATTTGTACAGGCGCATTTCAAGAATTGCTGTAGCCTGTCGTTCTGTAAACCGAAGCATAGCTGCCATTTTTTTAGAAATACTGGATTTGAACTTAATATTATCCGTAATACCGCTGGTCAGACATGCTTTTGCATCTTTGACCGACTGGCTGCCGCGAAGAATCTCAATGATCAGATCAATAACATCACATGCTTTGATCAGACCCTCTTGGATTTCTTTTTTATCTTGTTCCTTTTTTAATAAATTCTTATATTTTCTGGTGGCCATCTCAAACTGAAAATCCACATGGTGTTCTATGATTTTCTTCAATCCCATGGTCTCAGGTCTGCCATCTGCAACTGCGAGCATATTCACACCAAAAGTATCTTCCAGACGAGTCTTTTTGTAGAGCATATTCGTCAGATTTTCGATGTCTGCTCCACGTTTCAGTTCAATAACAATTCGAATACCTTCTTTCGATGACTGGTTGGAGATATCCACAATGTCACTGGTTTTTTTTGATTCTACCAGAGCACATACATCATTCAGGAACTTTCCGATTCCGGCACCTATCATGGTATAAGGGATCTCTGTGATAACAAGCCGTTTCTTGCCGCCCTTCATCTCCTCTACTTCTACTTTCCCGCGAATCTTAATCTTGCCGGTTCCCGTCTCATAGATATCCAGAAGATCATCTTTATTTACCACGATCCCCCCTGTTGGGAAATCAGGCCCTTTTACATACTTCATCAACTGCTTCGTGCTGATCTCATCATTTTTCATGTAGGCTTTGACTGCATCAATGACCTCCCCAAGATTATGGGTCGGTATACTGGTTGCCATACCTACAGCAATTCCCTCTGCTCCGTTGACCAGAAGATTCGGAATACGCACAGGAAGCACCTCAGGTTCCTTTTCTGTCTCATCAAAATTTGGTACAAAATCTACAATATCCTTATCCAGATCTCCCAGATAAGCTTCCTGCGTAATCTTTGCCAGACGAGCCTCCGTATAACGCATGGCAGCAGCTCCGTCACCTTCAATAGATCCAAAATTACCATGTCCGTCTACCAGAATCATGCCCTTTTTAAAATCCTGCGCCATCACCACCAGCGCTTCATAGATAGAACTGTCCCCATGCGGATGATACTTACCCATCGTATCTCCAACAATACGTGCACACTTTCGATATGGCCTGTCATATCGAATACCCAATTCATGCATATCATACAGCGTACGCCTCTGTACCGGTTTCAATCCATCCCTTACATCCGGAAGCGCTCTGGCAACAATAACACTCATAGCATAGTCAATATATGATTTCTTCATAACATCAGAATATTCCGTTCTGATGATCTGTGAATCTTGCATAATTACCTCCTTTGGGGACGTAGTATTTTTAAAAAACACTACGTCCCTAATTTAAAAATGGGGTGTACCCAATTTAAATATCCAGCTCTGCTTCTGTCGCATTTTCATAGATAAATGTCCTTCTTGGTGGTACTTCGGTTCCCATCAGCATCTCTGTCACACTGGATGCCATACGGGCATCTTCGATTTCTACCAGTTTCAGGATCCTTGTCTCGGGATTCAGGGTTGTCTCCCACAGTTGCTGGGCATCCATCTCTCCCAGACCTTTATAACGCTGGAGCGTAAAAGGGCCATCATGGGTCTTACGATATCTCTCTAACGCCTTATCATCATATAGATATTCTTCTTCCCCTTTTTTCGGCATAGCTTTATACAATGGCGGCATGGCAATATAGACATGTCCTTCATAGATTAATTCTGGCATAAAACGATAGAATAGCGTCAGCAACAAGGTAGAGATATGTGCCCCATCCACATCGGCATCAGCCATGATAATAATCTTGTCATAACGCAGCTTGCTGATATCAAAATCATTGCCATATCCTTCTGAGAAGCCACAGCCAAATGCATTGATCATCGTTTTAATCTCTGCATTGGCCAGCACTTTATCTATACTAGCTTTCTCCACATTCAGAATCTTTCCTCGGATTGGAAGAATTGCCTGATACATACGATCTCTGGCCGTCTTTGCAGAGCCACCGGCAGAATCTCCCTCTACGATAAAGATTTCACATCGGCTCGCATCTCTGCTTTCGCAATTTGCAAGTTTCCCATTACTGTCAAAAGAATATTTTTGCTTTGTCAGAAGATTCGTCTTTGCGCGTTCTTCTGTCTTACGAATCTTCGCAGCCTTTTCTGCACAGCCAATTACTTTTTTCAACGTCTCAAGATTACGGTCGAAAAATCGAATAATCTCATCATTCGTCACCTTGCTGCAAGCCTTTGCGGCATCAGGGTTGTCCAGCTTTGTCTTCGTCTGTCCTTCAAATCTGGGATCTGGATGCTTGATGGAAACAATTGCGGTCATTCCATTTCTTACATCTGCCCCTGTAAAATTCGCATCTTTTTCTTTTAGAATCCCAAGTTCCCTGGAATACTGATTCATAACAGTTGTAAATGTAGTCTTAAACCCAGTCAGATGTGTGCCACCCTCTGCATTATATATATTATTACAGAAACCAAGGACATTTTCATGAAATTCATTCACATACTGAAACGCCACTTCAACTTCAATGCCTTCTGCTTCTCCTTTAAAATACACAGGTTCATGAACAACCTCTTTTTTGGAATTCAGATCCTGAATAAAGCCAAGAATCCCATCCGGTTCATGATATACAATACGCTCCGTCTCACTGCCTCTTTTATCTTCAAATACAATCGTCAGTGTCGGATTCAAATATGCCGTTTCGTGCATACGACTTTTTACTTCCTCTGCACGGAATTTTGTTTTTTCAAATATAGTATCGTCTGGCAGAAAATTAACCTTTGTTCCAGTCTTTCTTGTCTTTCCAATCTTCGGCAGAAGTCCATCCTCCAGCTCAATTACCGGCTTTCCTCTCTCATACCGGTCATGATGGACATATCCATCCCGACTGATTTCAACATCCATATAAGTAGATAATGCATTGACAACAGAAGAGCCGACTCCATGAAGTCCGCCACTGGTCTTGTAAGCAGAATCATCAAACTTTCCACCGGCATGCAGCGTTGTATATACAACACGGGCTGCTGATACACCAGTCGAATGCAGATCCACCGGTACTCCACGTCCATTGTCTGAGACAGTTGCAGAACCATCCTTTTCAAGTGTTACACGGATCTCTGAACAATATCCCGCCAGATGTTCATCTACAGCATTGTCAACAATCTCATAGATCAGATGATTCAGCCCTTTCGTAGATACACTACCAATATACATTCCCGGTCTTTTCCGTACCGCTTCCAGTCCCTCTAATATGGCAATACTATCTGCATCATATGTATTTTTTTTCGCCATTCCCATATATCCTTTCTATCATTTTACATACTTTTCCATACTGCCAATATCTTAGCACAAAATGTAGTCTGTTTCAAACATATTTTATTTCACAAGTACACTATCTAGTGTTGATGCCAGAATCTCCATAGCATTTCTCATTTCTTCCACAGTATTGGTCTGAGCCCCGGCCTCAATCAACAACGTTTTCGGTTTAAAGTGCATGTTATATCGATATCCTCTCAGATAAATATGTCTGGTAAATCCAGGATATTTTTTCGTAGCTGCAATCTGCATCTGAAGAGAAAATGCAAGATTATCTTCAATATAAGGATTGGGCAGATAACTGATATTTCCATTGGCTCTTGTTCGGCTCAGCCCATTAAAAAACATAATTTGTGCAGTCTGCTTACCATTAATCTCTGTCACAAGATGTGTTCCCTCCGCCACACCATCTCTATGAAGATCAATCACAACCTCTATCGTTGGATTATCCTGCAGAATCTTCTGGATCTCTGGTTCTGCCAGCTGATACGCCATACTTCTGTCAAGCTTCCCACTAACCAGATCATACACTCCTTCATGATGAATCGTCTCGATTCCATAGGTGTTATTTAAAAGTTCTGCCAGATAAGCACCCATTCCCATTATCGTTGTACTGGTATCCCCTTCTACAGAATCTGCAAATGCTTCCTGGGAATGCGTATGATAAATCAGAACTTTTGGACCGGCAGCAGACTGATCAATTGTCATGTCCATTCCCATTAATTTTTCAACATTTAACAAATCCTGATCAATCATCGTATTAGAATCTACTGTATAAAAATTGCTGATCAGATACTCAAAATTCATCAATTTTTCCATAGATGTATCAATTGGTGTTCCTGAAGTCTGAACAGATTCTTCTTGTGAAGTCTGCTGAATCAGATTTCCGTTTTCATCTACCATATTTTCATCATTTGCCTGTTTTTCCAATATCATCTGATATGTTTCCTGATCCTCCACATCCGTAAACAACATCGATTTTTCTTCCACATATGTCCCAAGTGGAATCATTTTCAACACACTCTCTGCCATCCAGTCTATCAATGAACTCCCCTGCTCATTTTCCAGATATGTGAATCCCGTAAGATACATTTTTTCCGCCTGTTCCAAACAAATACTCCCAACCCGTATCTGTTCATTCCAATTTATTTTATCAAATTCCGTCATCTGCACACAGACATATATGATTAAAATTCCGGTGATCACAAGTATTGCAATCCGACTGATCTGCCATTTTGTTTTCACAATATTCACTCCAGTCAAAGTAGGGCTGCCTGTCATTTTGGCAGCACTTTTCGTACTTTATGTCTTAACACTATATGACCCACCTGGATTATTTATGTGCATGTCCTTTAGAAAACAACAGATTCAGCGCTTCCGATATCGTATAACTGATTCTCTTCACAGTCTCATCAATATCCTTAGGAGTCACAAACAAACCATTTAAATGTGGAGATATCAACTCCTTCACTAACTCATATTTTTCCGCTGCATTATAACCTTGCATGACCACCCCGACACCCCGCAATGTCTCAGAGCTTTCTAATGCAGAGATCAGGTTCTCCATGGTATCATTTACAATAGTCGCAGCATCCACCACAGTTGGAACCCCGATAGCAACTACTGGAATTCCAACGGTCTCTTTTGTAATAGCGTTTCTATGATTGCCCACGCCTGACCCTGGATTGATCCCTGTATCTGAGATCTGAATCGTGCGATTAAGTCTTCGAGAGCTTCTGGCAGCCAACGCATCAATAGCAATCACCATATCCGGATTCGTTTCCCGCGTAATTCCTTTGACAATCTCAAGAGTTTCCATTCCAGTCTGTGCCATAACTCCCGGTACAATCGCACTGGTAAGGCAGATTTCATCTTCTCCCATAGCATATTTTCCGTATTCCTTTGCAATATGCCGGGAAATATTCAGATTATCTACAACATATGGGCCTAACGCATCTGGTGTAACCTTACGATTTCCAAGCCCTACTACCAAAATAGAATAATCTTCTTTATCTTTTTTGACAAAGTATTCCAGAAATCTTTTTAACTCTTCTGCTATCTCTTTATGATAATCTTCATCTGGAACAGCCATATTCGGTGCCTCCATTGTAATATAGGTACCCACCGGTTTCCCCATGATTTTTGCTCCATTTTCCGTCTCGATTTTAACAGTCGTTACTTTAATCTCACGTTCTTCATCATAATCTTCTTTTAACGATACTCCTTGAATTTCTACGTGATCCGATTCAAATCGTTCTTTTTCCTCCAGAGCCAGATCTGTTCTGATATTATATTTTTCAATCATCCCATATATCCTCACTTTAGTCCTATTTATTTCCTAGTTTTTACAATATTTTCAGAAATATGTATTGACAGAACTCATTCCTTGCCCTAAAATAAGTTCGTATGTTTCGTTAGAACGTCCGTGTCCGGCTCTAACGAATGTAAAATCGATACAGAATCGAAATATAAGATATTGGAGGTGGACAAATTGGCTAATATCAAATCTGCAAAGAAGAGAATCTTAGTAAACGAAACAAAAGCTGCTAGAAACAAAGCAATCAAATCTAAAGTAAAAACTTGCGTAAAGAAAGTTGAAACAGCTGTAGCTAACAAAGATGCTGAAGCTGCTGCAGCAGCATTAAAAGTTGCAATCGTTGAAATCAACAAAGCAGGAAGCAAGGGTGTTTATCACAAGAACACATGCTCTAGAAAGATTTCCCGTTTAACAAAAGCTGTAAACGGAATTGCTTAATTATTATAGAAAAAATTGCATGCAATAAAAAAACAGCCATACCGTCAGTGGCTGTTTTTTATTTTTATCTTTTATAATCCAGAATACCCATAACTATTTGAATAATCCGGGGGCCGTGTCCCTGCTGTCCGGACTTAGGAAACCGCAAATCCGTTTTTAAGGAAACCACCATTCCGTTGGTGGAAACCTTTATCATAAATTCTTAAAATGTAACTATGCACCCTG
>NZ_JAFBIX010000020.1 GCF_021531895.1 Faecalicatena contorta
GTCTCAGTCCCAATGTGGCCGGTCACCCTCTCAGGTCGGCTACTGATCGTCGGCTTGGTAGGCCGTTACCCCACCAACTACCTAATCAGACGCGGGTCCATCTCATACCACCGGAGTTTTTACCACTATACCATGCGGTACCGTGGTCTTATGCGGTATTAGCAGCCATTTCTAACTGTTATCCCCCTGTATGAGGCAGGTTACCCACGCGTTACTCACCCGTCCGCCGCTCAGTCAATTAAGTCTTCATCCGAAGAATCAAACTTAAGTGCTTCGCTCGACTTGCATGTGTTAAGCACGCCGCCAGCGTTCATCCTGAGCCAGGATCAAACTCTCGTTAAAAAATCTGAAATCCGTTTTTACACAGACTTTAGAATCAAGTTCGTTCTGGGTCAAGAAAACTACTAGCTTTCTTATCCCTTTTACTGTTTTAAGGTCGACATTTAAATGTCTCGTTCTGAATTTTTCTCTTTAAGAAATCTTCAGGGTTGTTGTCTATTGTTTAATTATCAAGGTTCTTTTTTGTCTTTGTCTGTCTCTCACGAGTCAGCCTAAACATAATATCATGCGTCTCTTTAGTTTGTCAAGATATTTTTTCAACTTTTTTTGATTTTTTTCAACATCTTTTTCCACATTCAACATATGCATGTTTTCCTGCTTACAAACCACAAGATTTAGGCCCGCCAGACAAACGGAGAAAGAGGGATTTGAACCCTCGCGCCGCTATTAACGACCTACTCCCTTTCCAGGGGAGCCCCTTCGGCCAGCTTGGGTATTTCTCCAAATCTGCTCGATTTTTTCATATAAAAAACTACCAGCTAACCGGTTGGTAGTTTTTCAAGCGGAGAGGGTGGGATTCGAACCCACGCGCCCTCTCGGACAAACGGTTTTCAAGACCGCCTCGTTATGACCACTTCGATACCTCTCCACATATTTAATTGACGTCGTTTACCTCAGCGACAGTGATTATTCTAGCACACAAAGGATTCTTCGTCAATAGCTAATTTCCATTTTTTTATTTTTTCTCTCAGCTTTTCTTTCTTCCAAGAAAACTTTCGCAATTTCCAGATCTTCCGGTGTCGTAATCTTAATATTTTTGTATGAACCTTCGAATAATTTGACCGGTCGATTCATTGTCTGTTCAACAACCATGGCATCATCCGTTACATTAATGCATTCTTTCTTCATCAGCTGAGAATATGCCTCTTGAATCAACGAATTTTCAAATACTTGCGGCGTCTGAACCGCCCATACATACTTTCTCTCCGGTGTATTCACCGCAAATGTATCGTCATCTACTAATTTTATAGTATCTTTACTCGGCACACCAGCAACACAAGCCTTGTATTGTTCTACAGTGTAATATGCACGTTCCAAAATCTCTTCATCGACAAACATTCTCGCACCATCGTGGATATAAACATAACATTCTTCTCCTGCAATCATCCCAAGGCCCTGCCAGACAGAATCGAATCGTTCTTTTCCTCCCGCCACAATGGCACGAATCTTTGCGAAGCCATATTTTTCTACAATCTGATTCTGGGCATACTTCTCCTGACCTTCGCCCACCACCAGAATAATATCATCTATGATTTCTGATTTTTCAAAGCTTTCCAGCGTATAATAGATTAATGGTTTTCCATCTAATTCAATATATTGCTTCTGGACCGACGTCCCCATTCTCTTTCCCTGACCTGCTGCCAGTACAATTGCTGTACATCTTTTTTTACCTTGAATCTTCATATCCATTACTCCGTTTTTTTGAATCTTATTATCGTTCCCCGAGCTTCAGATTCGGAACCGCATTCAGATCCCATCCATGTCTGGTTCCATTCATATACTCATAATAAGCCGCTACCCCGATCATTGCCGCATTATCTGTACAATAAATCGGTGACGGATAATAGAATTTCACACCTCGTTCCTCACACGCTGTTTTCATAGCGGACCTAAGCGCACTGTTTGATGCCACACCGCCAGCAATCGCAAACTTATCTACATGATACTCTTCTACCGCATGCATTGCATTTGCTACAAGGACATCAGTAACTGCTTTCTGAAAAGAAGCAGCAATATCTGCCTGGTTATACTCCTGCCCTTTCATCTGGCAGCCATTGATATAATTCAACACTGAAGATTTTACGCCACTGAAGCTAAAATCATATGGGGCATCTTCTACATGTGCCCGCGGAAATATAATTGCTTCTGGATTCCCTTCTTTCGATACTTTATCAATCTTAGGACCCCCGGGATAGCCTAGCCCAATTGCCCTTGCCACTTTATCAAAAGCTTCTCCCGCCGCATCATCTCGGGTTCGCCCGATAATATCAAACTTTCCATAGTCCTTGACACGAACCAGATGGGTATGTCCACCCGAAACAACCAGAGAAAAGAATGGCGGTTCCAGATCTTTGTGTTCAATAAAATTAGCTGCAATATGGCCTTCAATATGATGCACACCTACCAATGGTTTCTTCGTTGCATATGCAATAGCTTTTGCCTCTGCCACCCCCACCAGGAGCGCTCCCACCAGTCCCGGACCATAAGTAACGCCAATCGCATCAATATCATCCAGCGTCACATGCGCCTCTTCCAATGCCGTCTCTATGACCTGATTTATTTTTTCAATATGCTTTCTGGACGCAATCTCAGGAACCACACCCCCATATAATGTGTGAAGTGCAATCTGTGAAGATATGATATTCGATAAGACTTCCCGTCCATTTTTCACTACTGCTGCTGCCGTCTCATCGCAGGAGCTCTCAATTGCCAGAATTAATACATCTTTCTTTTCGCTCATAACTATACCTTTCCCTACTAATCAGAAAATACAAGTTCCACAGAACGCTTATCTTTTGCTGCGATTGCTCTTGGGAATATCTCCCTTACTGCATCCATATAATCTTCTGGCCTTGTCAATGATGGACTATAATGCGTCAGCCACATCTCTTTTACATCCGCTTCTTTGGCAAGCTGTGCAGCTTCGTAAAACGTCATATGCTTGTATTCTTTTGCTTTTTTCAGTTTATCCTTTTCTCCATACATTCCTTCACAGATAAACAAGTCCGAACCAGCTGCATTTGTCTTAATGGATTCTGTTGGTCGGGTATCTGTACAATAGGTCAGCTTAATTCCCTTTCTTGCAGGGCCAAGCACCATATCCGGTGTATAGATCTGCTCACCGGTATTGACCGTCTCTCCTTTTTGCAGAGTCCCCCAATACCGTTGTGGAATCTGAGCAGCATTTGCACGCTCCACATCGAACTTTCCGGCACGGTCGATCTCCATAGTATAACCATAGCATGTCACATTATGATTAACACGAAATGCTTTTAGCCGGTAGCCATTCATCTCGAATGTCTTCTCCGGCTCATTGACTTCTATATATTTAATAGCAAACGGAAGCTCTGGTGCAATAACACGAAGTGCATTCACTACACGTTCCAGCCCCTTAGGTCCAATTAATGTCAGCGGTTCCGTCCGGTCCGCATTTCCCATCGTAAGAAGCATTCCTGGGAGTCCGCTGATATGATCTCCATGATAATGGGTAAAACAGATGACATCAATGGGTTTAAAGCTCCATCCCTTTTCCTTGATTGCAATCTGAGTTCCTTCCCCACAATCGATCAATATACTGCTGCCATTATACCGCACCATAAGAGCTGTCAGCCAACGATACGGCAACGGCATCATCCCTCCGGTTCCTAACAAACATACATCTAACATATTTTACCTCAATTTTCTATTTTGATTTGAAAACTTTCCACCAATTCATCATAGCAGTCCTCGCAAAGGTCAAATCGATCCACCTGATTATCTTTTCTTGAATGATACCCCCAGCGTTTTTCGACTTCTAACACATCCTCCTGGGGAATCCCTCCACGAACCCAAATCTCTTTGCCACATTTATTGCATATGATTTTTTCAACTTTATTTTTTTCTTCTAATTCTGTTCTAAACTGGCGCATACAATTCCTCCTGTGAGTATCCTGTCACTTCTTCTTTCTTGTTACGCCTACATTATATCTACTGTCAGCCTTGCTTTCCAGTGGGAACTGCTGTCATAACTGCCAGCTATTTCCCAAGTTGTCTGCTCATTAATATTGCATCTTCTTTTGGGTCTGTATAAAAGTCCTTGCGAATTCCATCTTCGACAAAGCCACAGCCCTTATAAAAGGCAATCGCCGCCTCATTGCTCTCTCTAACATCCAGCATCAGATTCACGATCCCTTTTTCTTCACAGAAGTTTTCTAGCGCCAACATCATATGACCAGCCACCCCTTGTCGCCTGCAAGATGCATCCACAGCAATTCTGGCAATCTCTCCCTCATCCAACACATAATATACAATCAGGTAACCTGCCAGATGTTCATTCTGCCACGCCCCCAGAAGCACTGTATTCTTCTGGGATAATGTTTCACCTATAGCATTCGCCGACCATGAATCTGAAAATATTTCCCGTTCCAAAGCAGCTATCTTATTAATGTCATTTTCGTCAATCTTACGAACTTCTAACATATTATAACGCCTCGATATCCTTAATCAACTGATCTACTGCTTCCTTCTTGGTTGCCCAGCTTGTACAAAATCGCACAGCGCTATGAGAAGCATCTACAGCCTCCCAAAAGGAAAATGAATATTTATCTTTTATTGCATCTATATGCTCATTTGGCATAATCGGAAACTGTTGATTCGTATACGAATCATATCTTAGTGGATATCCCTTCTTCACAAACGCTTCTTTCAACCGCATGGCTAATTGATCTGCATATTCTGCAATTTCAAAATACAGTCCATCTTCGAACAACGTCTCAAACTGAATGCCGAGCAATCTTCCTTTTGCAAGCATACCGCCATGTTGTTTGATAAGATATCGAAAATCCTTCTTAAGCGCTGGATTCACAATAACAACCGCCTCGCCAAACAATGCCCCTACCTTCGTTCCACCAATATAAAACACATCTGTCAAAGCAGCAATATCTTCTAATGCAAGCGCATTCTCCTCAGACATCAGGCCATATCCCATTCTCGCTCCATCCAAAAACAATGGAAGTCCCAGCTCCTCACAAGTCTCGTGCAGTGCCCGCAATTCTTCTTTACTATACAATGTTCCATTCTCCGTTGGCTGGGAGATATATACCATTCCCGGCTGTACCATATGCTCATGGGTATCATCATTCCAATGAGCATCATACATCTCGCGAACCTGAGCAGCGGTAATCTTACCATCTTCACTTGGAAGCGGCAGCACTTTATGTCCAGTCGCTTCAATCGCACCTGTCTCATGTACATTAATATGTCCGGTCACCGCCGCAACGACCCCTTGATGCGGACGAAGGATGGAACTGATCACTGTAAAGTTCGTCTGTGTCCCGCCCACGAGAAAATGCACATCCACATCATCCCGCCCGCAGGCCCTGCAGATCAGCTTTCTTGCATTCTCGCAATGGGGATCCTCTCCATAACCTGCCGTCTGTTCAAAATTCGTTTCTTCTAATTTCTCTAAAATCCGAGGATGAGCTCCCTCCAGATAATCACATTCAAATCTAATCATGTCCAAGTCTCTCCTTTCTCTCACGTTCTGCCTGCGATACACGCAGATAATCCGGCTGATGTTCCGCGGCAGTTTCTATCTTGCCCGCACGATAATATGCAACCGCAAGAGCTCCCACAGATGCCGCTCTCTGTCGATTCATATTCGCCGGTGCAAAAGAGACCTTCTTTCCAGACATAATACGATTCTCAAGAACATCACGAAATACCGGAACTCCATCTCCAAGAAATATAATCTCTTTTTCTACATTCTGAAGCTTCTCACCCAATTCCTCAACACTGATTGCCATCTGATCTTCCAGGATCACCAATTCATCTCCGTCAAATTCATAGATTCCTGTATAGACCTGGCCTCTTCTGGCATCCATAATCGGGCACACAATCTTATCCGTACCACACAGATTATAAGCTAATCCTTCCAATGTCGGTATATGAATCAATGGTTTTTTCAGTGCCAGTCCAAGTCCCTTCGCGGTCGCCGATCCAATTCGCAATCCGGTAAATGATCCCGGTCCCGCTGCCACTGCTATGGCATCGATACTCTCCATATCCAATTCTATCATCTTTGCCACTTCGTCCAACATTGGAAGCAGAGTCTGAGAATGAGTCTTCTTATAATTCACCGTATATTCTGCTATTGTCTCCTGTTCCACCGGTCCCGCTTCCACAATTGCTACACTGGCCACAAGGCCAGAACTGTCTAATGCTAATATTCGCATACGCTAACCCTCCGATAATCAAATCCCTTTTCCAAATCCTTCTCTATCTTAATCTCCGTATAATGTTCCGGAAGAATCTCTTCTATCAGATTTGCCCACTCAATCAGACTTACTCCTTCTCCATAGATGTAATCTTCATATCCAATCTCATCCATCTCTTCTACATCACCAATCCGATACACATCAAAATGATAGAAGGGCAGGCGCCCTTCTTCATATATCTGTACAATGGTAAATGTAGGACTGCTGACAGGTTCTTCAATACCAAGTCCTGCTGCCAACCCTTTTGTAAAAACAGTCTTACCGACTCCCAGATCTCCAACCAGCGTATAGACCTGCCCTGCTTTGACAGACTGACCCATCTTAAATCCAAGTTCATAAGTCTCTTTCTCACTATTCGTCTCAATTATCATAAGAAAAATCCTTTCTATCTCTTCTTATCCAGTCGGCGGATTCTCACCGCCGGTGCCGGCATATGTGCATATATCATATCTACAACCGCTGTATATTCTTCTGCCATCTGATCTACCGGAAGAATAATTGCACGTTTCTGGGCATCATATAATATAATAATCCTTTTTTTGGATACTGCACGTTTAAACTTACTCCAGGAAGCTTTCCCACTGTCATCCGGAGTTGTAGTCTCTATTCCATAATCATCGAATTCATAAGTGACCGGTATATCCAGCCTCCTCGAATTCTGCATCTGACGTTCCACTTTTCTCTTGATAATATAAGGAAATATAAAGAATATTATCAATGCAAATATTAAGAAAAGTCCCATAAAAAGGTACTTTCCCTTCATAGCGAATGCCATCGTCAAGCCGATATTAATACCTCCCAAAATAAAGGAACCTATACCAACTGCCCCAGAATAAATGTGATATGTCATAAAATCTACCATCGATTGAACATCCATCTTCACTTCTACCTTCACTGACATATTCCCATCCCCCCTTCATTATTAATACTCTGTGGAGATAAGTATAACACATCTTTTTTTCTTCGGCTACTGATGTTATACTTATTTTGTATTTGAAAATATGTAACAGGAGGATGATCTATGAAGTTTACATTTTATCATAACAACATCAATGTATTGGATCTGGAAAAGTCTGTAAAATTCTATGAAGAGGCTCTGGGGCTTTCCATTACTCGTGAAAAAGAAGCGGAAGATGGCAGTTTCAAACTTGTGTTTATGGGAGACAACACCACTCCACATCTTCTAGAACTGACCTGGCTTCGTGATATGGACAGACCTTACAATCTTGGAGACAATGAATTTCACCTGGCAATGCGGGTAGATGACATGGATGCTGCACTGGCACATCACAAAGACATGAACTGTGTATGTTTTGAAAATCTGAAGATGGGTGTATATTTTATCAATGACCCCGATGGATATTGGATTGAGATCTGTCCGGCCGAATAGTCTATTATGACATTACTCCCAATATCAAAGAGCGCCAAAGAGATTTCTTTGGCGCTGATATATTCTAGTCATTTTTCATTTTAGATTCTTGCCTTCAGAATCGGGCTGATTTTCTTATAAATCAAAAATACAATCAAAGATACCAGAAATCCTTTCAACAGATTAAATGGTGCCACTGCGAAGATCACAAATGTTGTAAGACTGGTAATATGGCTATTTACTGCGGTTCCCATTCCTACCAGTGCATCAATTGGCATGCCAAATGCTTTTGCATAAGTCGGCAGTAATACGAACGCATTCAGAAAACAGCCAATAAATGTCATAAACAAAGTACCTGTTACCATTCCTATGATTGCACCTGTTCTGGTACGTTTCTTCTTATAAATCACTGCTGCCGGTATAACAAATGCACAACCAATCAGGAAATTAGCAACTTCTCCGACACCAGCCGTAGCTGTCCCGTTGATTGCAAAGTTTAAAAGAATTTTAAGCAATTCAATAATCGCTCCGGCAAGTGGTCCCATAGTAAAACATCCAATCAATACCGGCACTTCACTAAAATCAATCTCATAAAACGATGGTGCAAAAGGAAGAGGGATCTCAAATAGCATCAAAACCACCGCAATGGCGGAAAGCATTCCCATCTGCGCCATCATTCTTACTTTTGTTCCTGAATTTCCTTTTGTTTTCACTACTGCATCTGTACTCATCTGTCTTTCTCTCCTTTTAATAAATATTAGAAACTGTCAAGAAAGAAAATCTTCTTGGAATCATGTAACCACAGCAGAATTAATATTCTATAAATTAAGAAATCCCCGACACTTTCGTATCGGGGTCTGTTGATATATCCATATATTACACAATCCTTCTCTCATCCAGACTTTACTGTCGGTTCTGGAATCTCACCAGATCAGCTGATGCCATAATACATCAGGTCGCGGACTATACCGCCGGTTGGGACTTGCACCCGACCCCGAAGAATTTCTTATCAGTTCAAAATTATTATAGCGCTACATACACGATGTTGCAATACATTTTTACTATTTATTCATCTCCCAAACCGGCATATGATCTTCACACCGCTCAAGATTCGGGCACTCTCCATAGACCAACGAATAGATCGGCGACTCTTCTTCGTATCTCTGAATCGCCTTGTCCAGTTTCGCAAGCATCTTCTCTCTGTCATGTGGCAAGGTTCCCCGAACACGAAATTCTATAAAATCATGAAAGCCATCATACAAAATACTCTGCTCTTCTCTGACATTCAGTCGTTCAATCAATGTCCTCTCTTCTCTTAGATTCTCCAACTCGTCTGCCGGAACGAATCGTCCTGCCTCCACTTCTTTGTAAAGAGGTACTTCTTTATGTAGGAACATAGAAAAATTCACCACATGCTTCGGATGTGTCCGACCCAGGAATTCTGCCATTGCCTCTGCATTCTCCTGGCCTCTTCCGTGCCCGGCTACACCCGTCATAATATGCGCATCATAAATCAGCCCCGCGTCTTGAAGTCTCTTGATCTCCGTATAAGCCTGGTCAAGATCATGATCCTTCTCCATAAAATTCAGCACATCATCCAAACCGCTTTCAATTCCAAGATACAGATGTCGCACACCTTGTTCATACAAAATCCGAAGCTCCTCATCTGTCTTCACACGGATGCTGGTTACCGTTGTATCCATATTGATGCACTGACATTCTGGGAAATAATTATGTATTTTTTCAAGAATCTTCAATAACTGTTCCGTCTTAAGTCCAAATGCATTGCCGTCTCCCAAAAATATCTTCTTAGGCATCCCACCTAGATTCTTAACTCGTCTAAGTTCATCCTCAATCTGCTCCATGGGAAGCTCCCGATACTTTAGATGGCGGAACAGATTACAGAATTTACATCTATTATAAGAACACCCCACCATAACCGGAAGCATAAAGGAGGAGCGTTCCATGGGCGCACGGCATATCTGACCTTCGTAATCCATTCATCTTCCTCCTTGTCATTTCATATGCCAGGAACTGTCGGTTCGATTATTACTCCACGTAATAGACATAATCCTCTTTGCGAGGTTTCGTCTCCGGGTAATCCCCTTCTACATATCCAATCACACAATGACCAATTCCTTCGTAATCTCCTTCTACTCCCCATTTCTTCAGAAGTTCTTTCCCATCTTCAGATTCAAATTCTTCTTTTGCACGATGGATCCAACAACTTCCAAGTCCCAGAGAATGTGCCGCATTCATCATATTTCCCATTACAAGGCTTCCATCATAGAGGTAAGTCGGTCTGCTCTTATCAGCCAGTACAATCAAAACTACCGGCGCACCATAAAATGGATCTGTATCCGTTCCCATAATTGCCGCATTCATAGCGGACAGCTTATCCCTTGTCTCCTGATCAGTTACAGCAATAATAACCGGAGACTGGCGATTCATTCCCGTTGCAGCATATGTGCCGGCTTTGACAATCTCTTCTATATCTTCCTTTTTTACCATGTCAGGTTTGTAAGCACGAATACTTCTTCGCTCTATCATGTTCTTGATGCTTTCGTTCATAATGATAGCCCTCCTGTTGTTATGATTTCTATAGAAATAAAATAGCACTATGGGGATGGGTTGGCAAGAGGTGTGACCGTTTTAACAAAAATGTAAACAGCAGATGTTGCCGTGGCAGATGAATAGTACTTTTATCATTATATTTTTCCTCCTGAGATGCCTCGTTTTGTCCTATTTTACGCACTTTTTTGGTTTTCTTCAAGACTTACAGTTTTCCGGAAACTGTGGCAAAAATGGCAAAATACGGCAGTTCTAGACCAAGTATAGTAGTCTGTAAAGGGAGGCAGACTACCGCGATTTTTGAACCTTTTAACGATAGAAAAGGGAAGTGGGTACAATCTATTCTCGCATATAATCTCATTCACACTTATTCTAATAAATCTTCAATTCTACACCATTAAGATCATATCTGTCAGCCAAAACATAGATATCATAGAAATCCTTATATCTACCATTTGCAAGGCCCAAAGAAACAAAAGCCTCAAACTTTTCTGCTATGACGGAATAAATCGAATAGGCATATACCTCCGGAACTTCCATATCCAGCAGAACCGGGAACTCCATTTTCATTCTTTCTGGATACACCACATCACCAAAACCAATATCTATTGATACCGGAACCTTGGTTCTGTCCAGGTATCCATTGTTGCACGGGCATACTCTCCATCAAATAGTGCATACAAAAAAATACCACCCTTTAGTGTAAATCTCTCTACATAATTTGAAACAGATAATCTATATATTGTTCTCTCCAAACCATATGTGACCAACTTATCCTGCATAGTCTTTCCATCTTCTATCGCCAGTTTCTTTAATCTGTCCTTTACGGATACAGCATTTTTCATACCAGCACCTCCAGATACATTTTCATTACCTCTCCACATTTGAGCATCTCTGCATATCTGATTAGCCTATTCAGATTACGGTCACTCCGATGCAGATAAGTTGTAAGAACTTCCTTTGTTTCCTCAATTCCAATTTTTTCCCTGTAGAAAACAATATCAACAACAGTTTTCTCGATATCGTAAATGCGAAATCTGTTATTTCCATCTTCTACGGTCTCGATGCCAATACCAAACCGGTCATCTGTAAAATAGCGTACATTCAGTTCCGGCCAATCCGGTAGTGTTGATACCTTTGCTTTTCTCGGAATTGCTACATCAATGGCATCCGGGCGATAAGTAGACAGTTTATAATACACGGCTGCACTCAGCAGACAAACTACTCCGTCTGGTACAAATGCATAGGCATAGTAGAAATCTGATCCCTTACCATCAAAATTTGCATTTTCATAATACTTTTTATTCAGTTTTATCAGGATCCCCTGGTCAACCATCTGATTGATTTTATAATATGAAAAACCTTTATCTTTCAGCTCTTGAACCGAAAAAATCATTTGGTCATTGGAAATCTGTGCCGTCTTTGTCATCTTTCTCACCTCAATTCCAGTATATCCAAATTCGTGATAATTATTTAAATAATTTTCGGCACTTTATTACTTTGCCGAATTTAATTAAAATTATAGTAATTATTTCACGCTTTGTCAATGGATTTTCAGTGAGCTACCCCATCTTTCATTTCGCGACTGCACACGCAGCACTCACCCGCCGTTCTATAGAAGATAGGTCTGTAGAGATTTTGATAGCCCCTAATATTTTTCCTTCGCAGCATCATTTATATCTATCCAAGATAGGCTCTTTCCTGAGAAACTTGATTCATCTGTTAGAAATGGTAAAGTCACTGCTCGTAACAGATTACTTTTTCCGCTATTGTTTTCACCTATAAAAACAACAGTCTCTCCCAGACAAATATCTACATCTTTCAGATTTCTATAATTTTTTATGATTAATCGTGAAATTTTCATAGGCTTCTCCTGAATCAACTTAATTCTTCCAGAATAGTATACTATAAAAAATGGCGAAGTGCTTATCGTAACACTTCGCCGAAAGCCTAACCGGTTTGAGCATAAAATGCTTGGTTAGGTCTGCTTTACTATTTTATGCAGTTCTACTGCGTTTATACACTTAGATGTGCTTTCCAATCTGTCGGAAGATTCATCGCTGTAAGACTGATTACACCAATATTATTTTGAATCAGCTTATCAAAGGCATTCACAAATACTGTCCACTCCTCATCGGATGAACGCAGATACTTCATCGCCAGTAAGATTTGATACAAACCGTTATGTGCCGGTGGTGGTGTAACTTTATCTGCATCCAGAATTTCCGGTGTCGTATGTATTGTGCGGTTGTAAATTCTGGAATTATGAGCACACATATTGCGCAATACTGAAACACCCTGTATCCATGAAGCAAACATTTTCTGTGATGGATTTACCAAATTTCCTTTTTTCGATTTATACTGATAATTAGCTGCCAATATAGAATATGAGCTTCCAGTACCTGTTTTCAAATTTTTAATTATCTTCGATAACGTACCAAATGAAAGAACTTCAACAGCTGCCCATACAGGCACCTCTCCATCATGATTATCAAAATTATATTTGATAAACACATCATTAGAACGAGCAATTTCTGACGCTACTGTAGACATATTCTGCCAATACAGTTTTTTCTCTTTAAAAATCGATGAATCCTGCAAAATAAGTGGTTCTCCGTGTATAAGTAACGATTCCACTAATTGTACTCTCAAAGCCACCTCAATCTTAGAAATCATTGAAAAAATCAAAGCAGATAATTCCTGATCAAACTGATACAACTTTAAAATATCTTCAAACTTTGTTCCTGGAACATACTTCTTTGTAACATTATCATATAAGTGGAAAGAGTATCCACGCAAACGATAAAACCCAACTGCCTTTAATGCCTTTTCTACGTCCGCACGAGAAGTAATTACCATTCCTGCATCAATATATGATTGTACCTGATGTGCTATTGTTAATATTTGTTTTGGATATTGATACATAAAACACCCCATAAATGAAAAAGTCCCACCGGGTTGCGCATGAAAATCAGAGGCGTGGTGGGTTCTGTTACTATCATTATACAACTTTTATTGTGACTGTCAAGATTCCTTTTTCTTGAGTTTCCGCAGTCTTATCTACCTGAAGCCCGCTCTACGGCATTGTCTATCCACAACTTTAAAAAAATGCCCAAAATATAAGGAATCCTGTTCCTTTTTGATGTAAAATTAAATCACCACAAAATAACCGTACTAAACAAAAAGAAGGAGGATTCCCTGTGGTTAATTTTACATCAAATACGTATCAAATGAAACGGGAAATTTTATCTTTTTCCAATAAAATTTCCAGAAACCTTCCAAAAGGGACTCCGAAAGCTGCTCTTAAGACTTATCTGACGCTGGTCAGAAAATGGTGTCCCAGCCATCAACGATATCACGTTCTCTGCAATGGAACGTGCAGCTGCTTTATTCGAAAAAGCAACCTTTGTCATGGATCGAGGTTATGATGATAACAAGATGTTCCTGAAGCTGGATTCCATGAGGCAGGATTATATCATTCGTCTGACTGCAAAGCGTAAGTTCCTATATCACAATAAGTGGGTATTTGCTACGGAGCTGCGTAACCGCAGGAAAGGCAAGGTAAAACTTCCTCTGTTTTACAAAGGCAAAATACATGATGCTTATCTTTCCCATGTAAAAGTGCAGATCACTGCTTCCAGGAAAGATATTTATCTCGTCCTTGTCTATGGAATTACGGAACATCAGATACTGTAATGACTTTGGATTGATTCCTGTCTTTGCCATGTTGCTGCAGTAAGTATGGTGGCATACATGAGGTGTCACTTCTGGTATCATCCACATTAGTATTCCCTACTCAAAAGGAAATCCGCAACATGCATACTCTTAATGCCTTCATAATTACCTCCGGCAAATTCGTCAGTTCGAAGAACGTATTTCGGATAGTTATCTTTTATTTCAAGTAGACGATCATACTCTCTTCGCTCGGTTTTCTCAGATCGTATTTCCTGAGTAACCTGCACATACAGTTTTTCACCTTGACGCTGCGCGACAAAATCAACCTCACCATCTGCTGTCTTACCTATATTAACCTCGTATCCTCGCCTGCAAAGTTCTAGATAGACAACATTTTCCAAACTGGAAGCAACGCTGTCCGGATGATACCCCAGAACACTATATCGAAGCGCAGTATCTGCAAGATAAAATTTTTCCTGTGTCTTCAGAATCTCTTTCCCCTGCAGATCATATCTGGAGCAACGATGTAGTAGATATGCCTTTTCCAGTTTTTCCAAATAACTGTATACAGTCTCATTATCTATCTTTCTATGCTCTGATTTCAAATAGTCTGAAATGGATTTTGCAGAAAAAGTATTTCCCACATTAGAAAATGTGTATTTAACCACTCGCTCCAACTGATCAACTTTACGAATCTGGTTTTTCCTTACAATATCAGAAAAGATTGTCGAATTGTAAATATCGCGAACGATAGTATAAACCTCATCCTGTGAATAATCACGCAGATGTGTTGCCGGGAAGCCTCCAAGACGAATATAATCTGCAAGTTCCGCATGAACATCTTTTACTTCTGTATACTCTTTCCGGAAAGTCAGATACTCTTCAAAGGAAAGAGGGAAAATACGAAAAGAAACATATCGTCCCGTAAGATAAGTTGAAATTTCCGAAGACATCATACGAGAGTTGGATCCAGTTACATACAGATCCACATCGTAATCACTGGCCAACGAATCCACAACCTTTTCCCACCCTTCAATTTCCTGTACTTCATCAAGAAAGAGGTAGGTCTTTTTGTTTTCACTAAACTTTGCTTTCACAGCTTCAAACATCTGCTTTGCAGTCATATCCTCATATTCCATGGAATCAAATCGCATGGATACAATTTGGTCTTCCGAGATTCCTCTTTCATTCTGCAGCTTTTCCATAATCATTTTCAATATTGTGGATTTTCCACAACGGCGAACACCAGTGAGTACTTTTACAAATGGCGTGTCTGTGTAAACCATGATTTTCTCTGTATAAAGCGGTCTGTTAATCATATCTACCACCTCCATATCATTATATTACCGCAATTAACCCATATTTTCAATAAGTTTTGCGGTTATAACCAGAAACTATTGCAAAATGAATAATTTAATTCGATTTAAAATATATTATTAGTTTTGTACTCGCAATTTAGTCAACTGTACTTTAGTAAATTATACTTGGCTAAAATCCAAATCATTTCTCTTACTATATTGTAGCCCAAAATAACCATATCTAAAATAATAGAAAAACTCCCACCTACCACAGTAAATGGGAAATTCATCTGCTCAGATGGCTGAAACCGTTATAAATACTGGTTCTCTTTCATTCTTCACTCCCATACTGCCGCATCAATCTCTGAATCTCTTCTTTCACTTGCCCGACCACTTTCTCCGGCCCCACGATCTTCGCTCCTTCACCCAGGGACATAACCCAAGAGAGGAATTGTCTGCTGACGGCTACTCGGACGCTTACAACGAAGTGATCTTCATCTTCTTTCCGCATCATGACTTCTTTTCCGAATCGGTCGATCATAACGCCGGCCAGATAGTTTTCGCATTCAATCTGGACAGTCTCTTCTTCACCATCGAACATTCCAAATAATTTTCTTGAATAAGCGCCGATGTCAAATTGTTCGAACCGCTTGCTTCCTTCTCGTTTCTCTTTGGTTAATTCGATGTGGAGCATCTTATCTACTCGGAAATGCTTGATTTTATCTTCCTGACTGTCGAATGCCACAAGATAATAATTATCATCATCCCAGGACAGTGCCCAAGGGCTAACCTGATATAAAGCCCCATCTTTTCGAAGAACCTGCTCCTTATCCACGTTCCAGTTAAAGTATTGAAATGTAATCTGCACATTGGCTGCAATTGCCTGATGAATCTGATCCACGTTATAATAGATTCCTTCATTAATCGTCTTGACCCGTTCTGTTACATAGACCTGGCGATGAAGCTGAGAGGCTTCATATTGACTGGCAAGTCCCTCAATTTTTTTGATCAGTTCATTGGACTTCTTCGCAGTGATAAATTTTGCCGATTGTACAGAATCCACCAGAAGCTTTAATTCTGCCAGCTCGAACTGTCGATTTCCGATATAGTAATAATAGGTCTTATTTTCCTTCTCCCCGATAACATCCACTCCAAAAATCCGCAGATTTTCAAGATCATTGTATAGGCTTTTACGTTCTGCGCTCACATTGTATGCCTTTAATGATTCAATAATTTCCGGCATGGTGATTCTATGGGTCTCATCTGTTTTCTCCATCAATATCTTCAAAAGATATAGAATCTTTAATTTCTGATTATTCCCTTCTGCCATAAAATGCATCCTCCTTTATATTCAAACTGATAACTTCATTTCTGATAAATCTATTGTATCACGAATACAAAGGAATGTGGGTGTAATAAGTCCCATCTTCAGGACTTATTGCAGTTATACCAAACCCCGGAAGTTCTACTTTAATTGCTTCCTTATCTGCCTCGTTATCAGACTCTTTGACCAGATTTACCTTCATCTTCCTCTCAGAATCTCTAATCTTCCATGAATTCTCTGTACTCTTCTTCGCTTGCAAATAACATATATCTTCCTTCTACATATCCCATGTAACCAGCCTGTGTAGCATATCCCTTCATTGATTTCCGACCTCCATTCATATGATAAACTCGTTTGCTTTTCTTCGTTATCATTAGTTTAGCAAATTAAAAGGGTCGAAATCTGGACTTATACGATCCCCCAACTATCAAATATTTATTGTTAAAATTTAAATTTTCTCTTTGACTTATATGAGAAAAATCTGATAAACTGATACAGTTGAAAAAATGATTCAGGAAGAGCTTGCCCACGAACGCAGACAACGGAAAAAGATTCAAGAAGAATTGAAGAGATAAAAGACGGAGGAAACAATAATTCCTCCGTCTTTTATGATTAATCTCTATTCTCCAATCATCATCTTGATGATCTCTTCGTTCGTCTCTCGCATTCCTTCTTTGCCGAGGCGTCCGATATTACTGATAGTAGCCTCAACACCTTTGGTCACGATACCATCTCCGGCGTAGAATTGCTGACCGTTAAGGAACATATTGTATCCAAGGATTCCGGCATCAACGGATGCTGCAATCTTGGCCGCACAGGAAGCCTTTGCTCCATCGCAGACCATACCGGATACGATTGCCAGTGCATTAACAACGGTGTGGATGATCTCCTGATAACCGCCGCCACAGAGATATGCGATTCCTGCGCCTGCTGCCGCACCCGCACTGACAGCTCCACAATACGCAGACAATCTTCCAATTCCGGTCTTCTGATGAATCGCCACCAAATTGGATAATGCCAGTGCACGATAGGTCTTATCTTCGTCTGCCCCTCGGTCTTTGGCATATTCCAGAACAGGAAGTGAACAGGTCATGCCCTGATTCCCGCTTCCGGCATTGATAATAACTGGAAGTTCACATCCATTCATACGTGCATCGGAGCCAGCGGCTGCCATTGCTTTTGCACGGGTTCTCACATCATCTCCGTAAGTCTTTAACAGTACAGTCCCGATATTGGCGCCATAATCACCTCGTAATCCTTCTTCTGCAATTGCCGTATTGTACTCTATCTGCCGTCCGATCACTTCCCGGATGTCTTCTATATCTACGGTGTTAATGAAGTCCCAGATACTTTCCATATCCAGGCAGCTTCTGTCTGTCAGGCCCTCTTCACTTTCGCCTTCTACCGGGACAGACAAAATCTCTTCTCCATTCTTTTCAATAAGCACGATATTCGTATGATAGTTGGCAATTCTGACTTTTGCATAGTTATCGTCTTTGCAGACTGTAACCACAATATCAAAGGTAATTCCATTGTCAATATGTTCTACTTCAATCGATGTTTCCTGCAGAAATGAGATCATCTGCTGAATCTGGTCTTCCGATACTTCTGCAATAACTTCCAACTCTTTCTCCGGTCTTCCGGCGATGATTCCGGCGGTTGCTGCTGCCGGAATTCCTTTCAGATGATTCGTGTTCGGAACGATTACACTCTTCACATTCTTAATGATACTTCCACTTGCACCAATTTTTACTTTATCAGGAATGCATCCCAATACTTCTCTTGCTTTTGCCGCTGCATAGGCAAGTGCAATTGGCTCCGTGCACCCCATTGCCGGAACCAGTTCTTCCTTCAATATCTGAACATATGCCTGATATTTTTCATCTGTTTTCTGCACAATTGTCACTCCTTTATATTTTTGTTATCACGAACTTTAACTCTATTTTTATTATAAGAAAGTTTCAACTTCGTTGCAATAGTTGTGCAATTATGCACTGATGGAATTTCCAGTATACAACTGATAATATCTTCCTTTTTCTTCAATCAGCTGATCATGCGTCCCTCGCTCAATGATTCTTCCCTGTTCCAGTACCATGATACAGTCGGAATTACGTACAGTAGATAATCTGTGAGCAATGACGAAGGTTGTTCTTCCATGCATCAGTTTATCCATACCATCTTGTACGATTCGCTCAGTTCGGGTATCAATGGAACTGGTCGCCTCATCCAGAATTAATACCGGTGGATCTGCAATTGCTGCACGGGCAATTGCCAGAAGCTGTCGCTGTCCCTGACTTAAATTCGCGCCATCCCCCGTCAGCACGGTATCGTATCCTTCCGGCAACCTACGGATAAATCCATCCGCATTGGCTAATCTGGCCGCTGCCACAACCTCTTCATCTGTAGCATCCAGTCTTCCAAAACGGATATTTTCTTTTACCGTCCCGGTAAATAAATGCGTATCCTGCAGAACAATACCGAGAGAATGCCGTAAATCCGCTTTTTTTATCTTATTTATATTAATTCCATCATAACGGATCTTCCCATCCTGAATATCATAAAAACGATTGATCAGATTGGTAATCGTTGTCTTACCAGCTCCGGTAGATCCAACGAATGCAATCTTCTGCCCCGGTTCTGCATACAATTTTACATCATGAAGTACAATCTTATCATCATTGTATCCAAAATCAACTCCATTGAAGACCACATGGCCTTTGACTTCGACATAATCTATACTTCCATCTGCCTGGTGAATATGTTTCCATGCCCATTTTCCGGTTCGCTCCGGGCACTCCACCAATGTCCCATTCTTCTCTTTTACATTGACCAGTGTTACGTAACCATTATCCACTTCCGGTTCCTCATCCATCAGCTTGAAGATTCGTTCTGCTCCCGCCATGGCCATTACGATTGCATTTAACTGCTGGCTTACCTGGTTGATCGGCATACTAAAGCTCTTATTAAAGGTCAGAAAACTTGCCAGACCCCCCAGCGTAAAGCCGCCTACTTTATTGAGTGCAAGTATACCACCCACAATGGCACAGACTACATAACTGACATTTCCAATCTGTGCATTAATCGGACCCAGAATATTGGCAAATGTATTAGCCTTATCAGCGCTATGAAAGAGTCTGTCATTTAATTCTTTAAATTCTTCTTTGCTTTCTTCTTCATGACAGAACACTTTGACTACTTTCTGCCCATTCATCATCTCTTCAATGTGTCCATTCACTGCTCCAAGATTACGCTGCTGCTCCAGGAAGTACTTTCCACTCCTTCCGGCAGCGGCTTTGGAACAGGTAATCATAATTCCGACCATAATCAGTGTTACGATTGTCAACGGAATATTCAAGATCAGCATGCTGACAAATACACTGATAATCGTAAATCCACTGTTGATAACCTGCGGTATACTCTGACTGATCATCTGACGCAAAGTGTCAATATCATTTGTATATACAGACATGATATCACCATGTGAATGCGTATCGAAGTATTTGATCGGCAGCTTCTGCATATGTTCAAAAAGGTCATCCCTCATATCCCGCAATGTACCCTGAGTTACATTGACCATGATCCGATTATACAGATAGGTTGAGATAATGCCGACTGCATAAAAGCATGCAACTCTTCCGATTGCTTTGGCAAGCGGCGCAAAATTTGGCTGATCTGTCAGCAAAAATGGCGTAATATAATCATCGATCAGATTCTTCATGAACATAGTTCCCTGCACATTTGCAATGACACCAAGGAATATGAGTATCAGAACTGCAGCACAATGGTATTTATAATTGCGGAATACATAGCTCATCAACCTTTTGAATAATTTCCCCGGATTTTTTACGTTCGATTTGACACCTCGCGGTGCTCTTCCCATTGGACCTGTCATCTGCTACTCACCTGCCTTTTCATCGAAGTCTCCGCCGCCTTGGGTCTGTGATTCATAGACCTCTCGGTAGATCTCATTATTCGCAACTAATTCTTCATGCGTTCCAAATCCATTGATCTTTCCTTCCTCCATAACAATAATGCGGTCTGCATCCTGCACACTGGAGATCCTCTGCGCAATAATCAGCTTCGTCGTATCCGGAATCTCTTCCCGGAACGCCCTGCGGATCTTGGCATCCGTAGCTGTATCCACCGCGCTGGTACTGTCATCCAAGATCAATATCTTCGGTTTCTTAAGAAGTGCTCTGGCGATACACAGACGCTGCTTCTGCCCACCAGACACATTACTTCCTCCCTGTTCAATATGCGTCTGATATCCATCCGGGAATCTCTGAATAAATTCATCCGCACAGGCAAGCACGCAGGCATTCCGGCACTCTTCTTCCGTTGCTTCTTTATCACCCCATCGCAGGTTATCCAGAATCGAACCAGAGAATAACACATTATTCTGCAGCACTACGGATACCTGATTACGCAATGCTTCCATATCGTAATCTTTAACATTGTGTCCTCCTACCAGGATCTCTCCTTCCGTCACATCATAGAGACGGCTTACCAGATTCACAAGGCTGGTCTTGGCACTTCCGGTTCCTCCGATAATTCCTATTGTCTCACCAGAGCGAATCTTCAGATTAATATCCTTCAGGACAGGTTCCTCACTGTCCTTTTTATAAGAAAAATACACATGTGAAAACTCAATACTTCCATCTTCCACTTCCAACAATGGATTCTCAGGGTTCTTAAGATCACTGGTTTCATTCAGGATTTCTGAGATACGACGAATACTGGCTGTACTCATGGATACCATGACAAATACCATGGACATCATCATCAGACTCATCAATATGTTCATGCAATACGCGAGAAGACTCATAAGTTCTCCCGTTGTCAGAGTAGTCGCCACAATCATCTTTGCACCGATCCAGCTGATCAGAAGGATACAGGAATAGACTGTCAACTGCATTAATGGTGCATTATACACCAGGTTACATTCTGCTTTTACGAAGATCCGATAGATATTCTCACTGGCTTTTTTGAACTTATTCGTCTCTTGTTCTTCTCTGACATACGCCTTAACAACACGGACCGCAGAGACATTTTCCTGTACAGATGCATTCAGTTCATCATATTTTGGAAATGCCTGTTGAAAATAACGTGTAGCATGGCTCATGATCAGCACAAGAATTGTTCCCAACAAAAGTACCGCAATCAGATAAATATTTGAAAGTCGCGCATTGATGCGAAATGCCATAATCATCGCACAGATCAGGCTGGCCGGAGCTCTGGTAAACATCCTAAGTACCATCTGGTAAGCATTCTGGATATTCGTCACATCCGTTGTCAGACGTGTAACAAGACCAGCAGTACTGTATTTATCAATATTTGAAAATGAAAATGTCTGAATATGGTTAAACATAGCTTCTCTTAGATTTTTCGCAAATCCGGCAGAAGCCTTTGCACCGAATTTTCCGCCTGCCATTCCGGCAAAAAGGCCAACCACTGCTGCCACGATCATAATTCCGCCGACTTTATAAATATGCTGGATATTTCCCGCATTGACACCATCATCAATAATCGAAGCCATTAAAAATGGAATCAGCATCTCCATCAGAACTTCCAAGATCATAAATAACGGGGTGATGATAGATACAAATTTATACTCTTTTACTTCTTTTAATAAAGTCCGTACCATCGGGCTCCTCCTTTCTGCCTGCTTCTTCTGTCTGTTCATCAAGTATATGCTTATTGAGTCTCTTCTTCCTCTCCGTAACGTACTTTTTCCATTGTAAATCCCCGTCCACGTACCTCGTTAATCTGGGTAATCGTAATAAACGCCTTTGGATCAACAGCCTGGACCATCTGATTTACAGAATATAATTTTCGGTTCGGGATAACACACAGCACACCTTTCTGTTGTTTTTCCCCATAACCAGTCTCTATATGAACCATGGTTACTCCGGCATCAATCTCTTTCAACATTCTTTCCTTAACCTCTTCGTATTTCTCAGTGATAACAAAGAGTTGAATCTGAGACTGTCCCATCAGTATGACACGGTTCATAACCAACGTCGTGAGAACAAGTGCAAGAATACCATACAAAATCTGCTCAGAATTTGAAAAGAGCACCTGGAATCCCAAGACGATAAAATCCACCACATACATCATAACTGCAATCGATACGTGGAACCATTTATTCAATACCAACGCAAGGATATCTGTTCCTCCAGTAGATGCTCCCACACGTACTACAAGTCCGATTCCTATTCCCAGCAACGCACCTGCATAGATCGTTGCCAGCATAATATTGTCAGTCAAAGTGTCAATTCCCGGGATTGCCTGCACAATCGACAAGAATACCGGATACACAATGGTACTGATGATGGTCGTAAGCGCGAACTTTTTTCCCAACACAAAAGTACCCAATATAAACAGAACTGCATTAATAATAAATACGATTACTGACAAATTGACAGGTATATAATGAGTAATGGTAAGACCGATACCGGTCGCACCGCCCATGATAATTCCGTGCGGCACAATAAACGCCCCAACTGCCAACGCAAGAATTACATTTCCTATCAGTACTCCTGCCAGAGTGAACAAGCTTTTCTTCCAATTTTTCATGATTTCATCAACCTCTCTTTCGAAAATCTATGAAATACCTTTCATTGTCAGCTGAATCCTCTTCTTCTTCAGATCTACACTCAGCACCTTAACATCTACAATATCTCCCACACTCACTACTTCCAGTGGATGCTTGATATATTTTTTATCCGTGATCTCGGAAATATGCACCAGTCCATCCTGATGGACTCCGATATCCACAAACACACCAAAGTCAATTACATTTCTGACAGTTCCTTTTAACACCATACCTTCCGTCAGATCTTTCATCTCCAGGACATCTGTCCGAAGAATCGGTTTTGGCATCTCATCACGCGGATCTCGCGCTGGTTTTTCCAGTTCCTTTACAATATCCCGCAGAGTAATCTCGCCAACTCCCAATTCCTTTGCAAGTTTCTTGTAGTCTTTGATTGTCAGTGACAAGCCCACAAGCTTTCCACCGCTGATGTCTTCTACTGCAAATCCCTGCTTTTTCAACAGCTTTTCTGCCGCCTCATAAGATTCTGGATGTACACTGGTGCCATCTAACGGGTTGTCCCCTCCCTGGATCCGCATGAAACCGGCACATTGCTCAAAAGCTTTTGGTCCAAGCTTAGCAACCTTCAAAAGCTGCTTCCGGTCAGTGAAACGTCCATTTTCCTCGCGGTAGGTTACGATATTCTTAGCTATGGTTCCTGAGATACCGGAAATATATGCCAAAAGTGGTGCCGACGCTGTATTCAAATCCACGCCGACTCTGTTAACACAATCTTCTACTACACCGGACAACGCTTCACTAAGTTTTTTCTGATTCATGTCATGCTGATACTGTCCTACACCGATGGATTTTGGATCAATCTTCACCAGTTCTGCCAGAGGATCCTGAAGTCGTCTGGCGATGGATGTCGCACTTCTCTGTCCCACATCGAACTTCGGGAATTCCTCCGACGCCAGCTTGCTGGCAGAGTATACGGATGCTCCAGCTTCGTTAACAATTACATATTGAACCTTCTCTGGAATCTCTTTTAATAATTCTACGATGAACATCTCTGATTCCCGGGAAGCCGTACCATTTCCCACTGAGATAAGCGTAATGTTATATTTCTTGATAATCTTCTTTAACAGATCCTTGGATGCCTGTATCTTCTGTGGTGTCGTTGGCGCCGTTGGATAGATGACCGTTGTCCCAATGACCTTACCGGTCGGATCTACCACCGCGAGCTTACAGCCGGTACGAAAAGCCGGGTCCCATCCAAGAACAGTCTGCCCTACGATCGGTGGCTGCATCAGAAGCTGTTCCAGGTTCTTCTTGAACACTTCGATTGCTCCATCTTCTGCCTTTTCCGTAAGATCATTGCGGATCTCCCGTTCAATTGCAGGTGCAATCAGACGTTTGTAACTGTCTTCTATTGCTTCTTTTAAGACCAAAGTTGTATAAGCATTGTCTCCATGAATCGTCTTCTTCTCGAGATATCGAATAATATCTTCCTCGGGAGCTTCAATCTTCACCGTCAGGAACTTCTCCTTCTCTCCACGATTCAATGCCAGCACACGATGACCTGCCAATCGATTCACCGGCTCTTCAAAGTCATAATACATCTCATAGACAGATTCAGCCTTCTCATCCTTCGCTGTTGAGATGAGGCGGCCTTTCTGCATCGTAATCTTACGAATCCAGCTTCGGTAATCCGCTTCATCAGAGATACTCTCTGCAATGATATCTCTTGCTCCCGCAATCGCTTCTGCAACAGTATTGACCTCTTTTTCAGGATTCACATATGCTTTTGCCTCTTCTTCCACCGGTCGGCTCATCTTCTGAAGAGTGATCACCGCCGCCAGATGTTCCAATCCTTTTTCCTTAGCAATCGTCGCCCTCGTTCTTCTCTTCGGACGATACGGGCGATACAAGTCTTCTACTACGACCAATGTCTCAGCTGCCAGAATCTGCTTCTTCAGCTCTTCTGTTAATTTTCCTTGTTCTTCAATACTGGATAATACCTGTTCTTTTTTCTCTTCCAGATTACGCAGATAATTCAATCTTTCGTATAATTTACGAAGCTGCTCATCATCCAGTGTTCCCGTAGCCTCTTTTCTATATCTGGCAATAAATGGAATGGTATTGCCTTCATCAATCAATTTGACTGCAGCATCTACCTGCCATCTCTTTACATTTAATTCTTCTGTAATCTTCTGATTAATATCCATACTGTAACCCTTTCCGCTGCATTTAAATCTCATATGCGCATTAGTAATTATTATAGCGGAATTCCCTGGAAACCGCAATGGCATACGCAATACCGAGTTCACTCTGTTTTCTTGAAAATTCATATCTCCCATGCTATAATGACAAAAGCAAAATAATTATTTCCAGAGGGAGTATAAACATGCAGCAAGTAACACAAGAACTATCCAAACAACAGTTAAAATCCAAAGAAACCAAGGACAAGATCTTTCGTGCCGCCAAGCATATCCTGCAGAAAAAAGGATACGATCAGTTATCTATCAAAAACATCTGCGAAGAGGCTGGCGTATCAAACGGAAGCTTTTATCACCATTTCAAGACTAAGGATGACCTGTTATCTTATTATATCGAAGAACAACCAAGCATTAATCCAGATCTTCTGGATCTTCCGGAAAATGCCGAAGAAGCAAAACAGACCATTATCTATGTATATTTAAACTACGTTCATTATTGTCAAGAACTTGGTGTAGAATTTATGTCCAATTACTATACCCCCAAGAACCAGTCACTCAATCCTTTGATTCGAACAGAGCGGCCCTATCCAATCATTACGGTATCAAACTATCTGCAAAAAGTAATAGATGCGAATATCATCCATCCTTCTCTGGCGCTGGAAGATATCACCACCGATATCCGTATGATCGTAATCGGCAATGTATTTGAGTGGTGTCTGAAAAGTGGGGATACAGATTTTGAGGGAAATATGAAACGTTCTCTTGAAACTTATCTGAATGGATTATTTTAATATCTTTCATTCTATGCAAAAAAAATCCTTCAAGCAAGCGGACTTAAAGGATTTTCTAGAAGGGAATATGGTAGTGAAACCATTTAACAATAATATCTTGTAACTGTATTATAACGCTACCCTTCAAATAATGCCAATTGCTTATTTTAATATGAGCTTTTTACTTATTGATAATATCTATAGGAGAACCATTATGTATACGTTCATAACCAATCCCAATGCCCGTTCTGGCTTGGGAATTCAGATGTGGAAAAGCATTGAACTCGTCTTAAAAGAAAAGAACATATTATACGAAGTTTTTTTCACCAAATATCAGCACCATGCTACCAAGATTGTCCGCCAGATTACCGCTGATCACGAACCGCATACGATTATTGTACTTGGAGGCGATGGAACGATTAACGAAGTAATCTCTGGAATCGTCGATCTGGCAAAGGTTACTCTTGGCTACATACCAATCGGCTCTAGTAACGACTTTGCCCGCGGTCTGAATCTTCCAACCGATCCTGCCAGGGCTTTAGAAAATATTCTTGCCCCCTCACACTATACACCACTCAACATCGGAGTTCTCGAATACGAAGACAAGAAACGACGCTTTGCAGTAAGCACCGGGATTGGATTTGACGCCGGAGTCTGCCATGAAGTCATGGTGTCCAAATTAAAAATACTATTGAACAAACTCAAACTTGGCAAACTAACCTATGCCGGAGTTGCACTTCACAGAATCCTTACAATATCACCAAAAAAAATGACGATCACACTGGATGACGAACGGAAAATTGAATTTGAGAAGGTATATTTTGCCACAGCCATGAATCTGGCTTACGAGGGCGGCGGTTTTAAATTCTGTCCAAAAGCCCGTCCAAATGATGATCTGCTGGATATTATCGTTGTATCAGACATGCCAAAGTTAAAGATACTCGCTTTACTTCCTACGGCTTTTAAGGGTTGGCATACACATTTCAAAGGTATACATATTGATTCCTGCCGAAAGATTGACATCGTAAGTGAAGTCTCACTTCCTATCCACACGGACGGAGAACCTGTCTTTCAGCGGAAACATATTCAGGCTTATCTGGAACCCGAAAAAATACGGCTGATCAGTGCACCTTAAGTTACGGAGGACTTTATGATGATTGGGCTTATTGTTTTATTATTTGTTGTATTCATACTTCTTTATATCTATGCAATATGTCCCCGCCTTTCACGAAAGAAAGATATGACTCACTATCGACATACGATGTTCGCTCACCGCGGATATCATTGCAAGGAAAAGGGGATTCCGGAGAATTCCATGATGGCATTTCGAGCTGCACTGGCAAATGGATACGGAATCGAGCTTGACCTTCATCTGACCAAAGACGGAGAACTTGTTGTATTCCATGACGATACACTAAAAAGGATGTGCAGCCGTCCGGATACCATTGAAAATCTAACTTCACATGAGCTAAAATCCTGTCACCTTCTGGGAACTTCAGAGACAATCCCTCTCTTCAGAGATGTACTATCTCTTGTAGATGGAAAAGTCCCTTTGCTGATTGAATTGAAGATTCCTACCTCTTCCATGCAGATCTGCGAAGAAACGCTCCGTCAATTACAAGGGTATCACGGAAGATATCTCATTCAATCTTTTAACACTATGGGAATTCGATGGTTCCGACTTCACGCACCACAGGTTTTAAGAGGCCAGCTTTCTTCTAATCTGACCGCTGACAACCAGGAAGAATTCTGGTTCTTCCGTTTTGTGGTAAAGCATCTGCTCGCTAACTTTCTCGGCCGCCCGGACTTCATCTCTTATAAGCTCAGTGATCTTCCGGTCGCCAATGTATGGATACTAAAGAATCTCTTTCATATTCCGATTGCCGTATGGACACTTCGAACACCAAAGATGTTAAGCCGCGGAAAACAGCATTTTGACATTCAGATTTTCGAAAAACCATGTGAAAATTATTAACAAACCGTGAACAAGGTTGTTGATTCAATTTTTTCATGTTATAATCCCTGTTGAACCAGGAATATGATATGTTAAGAGGCTTACAAAGGGGTCGTGTTTATGAAAGCCATAGAGAGGATAAAAAAAACAGCCAAGAAATATAGTCATGCATGGGTACTTTTATATGCATTCATCTATATGCCTTGGTTTTTGTATTTGGAAAATAGAACCGGAGTCGATTACTTTTGGATTCATTCACCACTGGATGACTATATTCCTTTTGTAGAATATTTTGTCGTTCCATACCTGTTATGGTTCATGTTTATTATTGCAACTGCCACATACCTGTTTTTTACAGATAAAAAAGGATTCTATCGCTTTGCCGCATTTTTAATTACCGGTATGACGCTTTTCCTGATTATCTGCACAGTATTTCCAAATGGTCAGCACTTGCGTCCGACTACATTTGCAAGAGATAGCATCTTTGTTGATCTTGTAAAATATGTCTACTCAAAAGATACTTCAACGAATGTACTGCCAAGCATCCATGTATTCAACTCCATTGGCGCATGTATTGCAATTGCTTATGATGAACGTTTGAAGAAGCATCGTCCGATTCAATGGGCTGCTTATATCCTTGCTGTTCTGATCATTCTGTCAACAGTATTCTTGAAGCAGCATTCTGTAACGGATGTAATCGCTGCCATCGCGATGGCATGCATTATATATCCATTTGTATATGCGACACAGGAAAGGAAAGTACCAAAGCTTTCTCATCAGCCGATCTAAATATATGTATAATAAAATGCCAGCCCTGCATCATGCAGCAGCTGGCATTTTTCATATCTTAGAGCATCTCGATAAATGCTGCAATTCTTGTATTCAACTGACCAATGTCTGCCTGGGAATAGTCTGTCTCTACATTGATATAAGGAATTCCCTTCTTTTCATTGACAAATCTGCGGATTGCCAGGGTCTCCACATTGTATGTATGACAAGCCTGAAGTGTCATCTCCACAACGCCGTCAGCTTTGTACTCGTCAATCAGTCTTCCGAGAAGATCCAGACGGTTCGGATTTGGAGTCATAACAGAACATCCAATATTCAGATAACGTCTTGCCAATGCATCATATACATCTGGGTTCTCTTCGTCTACCAGTTTATCAATAGATTTTGCACCGCTGCAGTTCTCAAAAGCAACAACGACACCGCCATTATCTTCCACTGCACGGATAACCTTTTCTGTAGCTCCACCGATTGGGCATCCTGTAATGACGATACGTGGTTTTTTCTCCAGCATCTTTCCTTCTGCATACTCTTTTTCAATCTTTTCAACCAAAGCATCTGTCTCTGCCGGAATTGCTTTTCTGTCAAACTTGAATCCACTTCCGTACAATACTTTAAACAGGTCATGTCCCGTGATTGGAGCCGGATCATGTCTCATCACTTCATACAGTCGCTTCAGAGATCTGCGGACTTCGTTATTGACTTTAATGGCCTCTCTTACATCATCCTCCGTAATTGTAACATCGAATTTTTTCTCCAAGTATTCTTTGAAACGAATAATCTCACTCTTCCATAATTTTAATGATTCTTCACTTTGAGTATTCGGCAACTCCATAATAAATATATCCTTGAACTCAGACATATACTCATACATCTTCTTCTTACCGTCACAGGTTGTCTCTCCGACTACAACATCTGAAAAATGGAAGAAAGGACATTTATCCGTCTTGGCAAATCCATAGCTAGACTTGATCAATGGACATAGATTCTTCGGCAGATCCTTCTCTGCATCAGGAATTGTCTCATCTGAAGTGGAGCATAAGCCTACAGTAGCAGCCCCCATAGCCATTGCAATCTCTTGTGGAAAATACGTGCAATAAGCTCCTACTACCGGAACTCCCTGATCTTTTAACTTCTTTACTGCCAGAAAAGAATTCTTTCTCTGTTCTGCAAATTCTTCGAATACCTCTGGTAAATCTTTGATAACTTCCATTACATTTCCTCCTTAATCATCACTCAAAACTACTATTATCAT
This sequence comes from Faecalicatena contorta, assembly GCF_021531895.1. Lineage (GTDB taxonomy): Bacteria > Bacillota > Clostridia > Lachnospirales > Lachnospiraceae > JAFBIX01. The sequence continues at coordinate 30,068 of NZ_JAFBIX010000020.1, forward strand.
ACCACTTCCACAAAACAAGCTAAAATCGAAAATATTGATAACAGCATTTATATATAGTTGTTTTCTATATATCTTTTTTTATGCCCGCATAACGGGTATATGCTTCAAATGCAGATGGAATGGAATATTTCTTCTCTATCTCTTCTGGATGAATAAATAAAAATGCTTTCTCATTGGTTTTCTCTAACTCATCTACAACAATCTCATATCCTGACATATGCCATTCTATATGACTGAAAATATGCTTTGCATCTTCCAGCTTCTTTATCCGAACTGGCATGAGACCAATCTTTTTACTGTAGGCCGTCACTTCCTCCATCGTCAGGTGGCCTTCTTGGTTCGGGAATTCATAGAGTCCGGCGAGGAGACCTTTGGAAGGTCTTTTTTGAATGGCAAGCTTTTCTCCGTCCTTGAATATAAGTACTGTCTTGTCTTCCATCTTACGTGCCTTTCCTTTGCTTTTTACCGGAATCTCCGCTATCATCCCCTGTTTTCTTGCCTCACATAGATGTGCGACTGGGCATTCGGTACATTTTGGTTCCCCATTAGGCACACAGACAAGTGCACCCAGTTCAATCAATCCCTGATCAAAATCGCTGGCTGCCCCCTCTGGAATCACATGTTCCAGTTTCTCTTCTATCTTACTTCGTACGCTTTGCTTCATAATATCTTCTCTGCTGCCCATCAGTCGGGAAATGACTCTCAATACATTGCCATCTACTGCGGGTTTTGGAAGTCCAAAGGCAAATGCACTGATAGCACCTGCCGTATAATTTCCAATACCTTTCAGAGAACGAATCTCTTCAAAGGTGTCTGGGAACTGTCCCTGATAGTCTATCATAATCTGCTGTGCAGCCTTCTGCATATTTCTCACACGATTATAGTAGCCCAGTCCTTCCCAGAGTTTTAATAACTGATCTTCTTTTGCTTCAGCCAGATCCTTCACCGTTGGCAGTTCTCTTAAAAAGCGTTCATAATAAGGCTTTACTGCCTCAACCCGCGTCTGCTGAAGCATAATCTCTGATACCCACACGCGGTAAGCATCCGGATGATTTCTCCAGGGAAGATCACGCTTATTCTTCTGAAACCATGTGACAATTGGAGATACCATCTCATATAACGCAGGATTTTCTAATACTACCGGAACTTTATCCGCAATAGCAATTCGGTCACTGGAGACCTCACAGTCATATGCCAACACATGTACTCCTGCCCTGGCGGCATCTCGAAGCGCCTCTCCAAACGCCGGATGTGTGTCCATATTCGGCGTAAAATACCGGACATCCTTCATCTGAATCACGAAGAACACGTAAGCTTCGTATCCTTCTTTGACTGCCGCCTTCAACTCTTCCACATGTTTCACCGCCCGGTCACTCGGCGCATCCGGAAAACGTACAACACCATCTTGCTCCAGCGTCACGCCCTTTACTTCTATAAAAATCCGTTTTCCATCTGCCTCGACATACAAATCGAACCGAGAATTGCCATACGTAAACTCCGGCTGTATTCTGGTAATATTTTCAAACAAATGACCTGCTTCCAGCCATTCTTTTACTACCTTATTCGGAATCTGGGAATCCATATTGACCATCCGGCTGCCTTTCTCTACCGCGATCAGATCCCATTTCGTCTTCCGGCCAGGATTCTCTGATTCCTGTAAATATACTCTTACCCCTGTCTGAAGTAACTCCGCACAGCGTCCGGTATTCTTCACATGGACCGTCTCTTTCCTTCCTTCTATCTCTACATATGCAATAAAACGATTGGGACGTTCTAAGAACGTCCCTGGTACCATACGATCATATATCATCTGTACTCTACTCCTTACTTCCCTCCACAATCTGAAGTATCGCCCAATAGAATCTGTATCCCATGCTTCAGATGTGGCAAGATATATTCCAGGCTCTCTCTGACTGCCTTTTTACTTCCCGGGAGATTCACAATCACCGTCTTATTCCGAATGACGGATGCTCCTCTTCCCAGCATTGCTCTTCCAGTAATCGACAAAGAATACATACGGATTGCATCTGCGATTCCAGGTGCATTTCTAGTCGCCACTGCCATAGTAGCCTCTGGTGTCCTGTCCCTCTCGGAGAAACCTGTCCCTCCGGTGGTCAATATCAGGTTCACCTGTCTTCCATCTGCCAGCCGAATTAATTCCTGCTCAATCTGTTTCTGCTCATCTGGAAGAAGCAGTCGTTCCACCACGCGGTATCCGGCATCTTCTACCATCTCACAGATCAGAGGCCCGCTCGTATCCTCACGCTCTCCCTGCGCACCCTTGTCACTCAACGTAACAACTGCCACTGTGTAACGTGTGTCCGCCCTTTCTATGATCTTCATCTCGTCTCCGACAGAGATGGTACCGCCACGAATTACTTGGGCGAACACTCCCTGCGTCGGCATGATACACTCTCCCATCTTCTGATAGATCTGACAATGCGTATGGCATTCCTTTCCAATCTGGGTCATCTCCAGTATCACATCATTACACTGGAAGGTAGTTCCTACCGGTAATTCTCTAAAATCAAATCCTTCGACCACCAGATTCTCTCCAAACGCACCAGATTCTACATCCGCCCCTCTTTGATTAAATTCATCTATCTTCTCTGCGGAAAGCAGACTTACCTGTCTATGCCAATTGCCCCCATGGGCATCCCCACAGATTCCAAATCCCTCTTCAAACTGTGCAGTTTCCACATTTACTTTTTGAATTCCTCTTCGGTCGCTGATGCAGACCGCTCTTACGATTCCCATGCCTCTCCTCCTAATCTCAGACATTCCTCTGCTTTATTATAAGATATGGATGTCACCACTCTTGCCTCCTGTCTTCTTACACAGATGAATGTCCCCGATTTCCATACGTTTATCAATCGCTTTGCACATATCATAGATTGTCAGAAGCGCCACACTGACTCCTGTCAATGCCTCCATCTCAACCCCTGTCTTTCCTGATACTCTTACCGTACAGACAGCCTCCACCTCATAGCTGTCTCTGAGCATATGAAAGTCAATCTCGGACTTTGTAATCGGGAGCACATGGCATAACGGAATCAGATTCGATGTCTGCTTTGTTGCCATGATTCCTGCAACTCTGGCAACTCCTAATACATCTCCTTTTTTGGCAGTTCCATTGACAATCTCTGCATATGCTTCCGGACTTACCTTGATTCTTCCACTTGCGACCGCCTCTCGATCCGTCACATTCTTCTCCGTTACATCTACCATAATGGCATTTCCTTTTTTATCAAAATGTGTCAGTTCCATCTTTTTCCCCCATATCTATCATCTTTTCTAAGATCAGATCAATCTCTTCGAATCCTGCCGTTGGTTCTGCATATTCCTCCGGCCCCCAATCTGTTACGATCAGAAAGCGCCCTGCTGGATTCGATACCGGATCATGGGATATCTCTTTTCGAATAACTTCAATCTTAGGATAGCTGCTGTTTTTTAAACCTTCCATCAAGATTACTTCGGCTTCTGGGAATTGACGGATCAATTCTTGTTCCTGTTCCCCACAGCCTTCCTTATGTACGGATATCCGATAATCAGAAAACACAGCAGTTCCATAGGCACCGGCCTGATGAAAACGGTAGCTGTCTGTTCCCGGAACATCACTTATGAAATCATGCCCGTCATGCTTTATAACGGCGGTCTTGATCTTCCGTCTTGTCAGCTCTTCCACCAACTTCACAATTAGTGTAGTCTTTCCAGAATTCTTCACTCCGCACACTGCAACAATCATCGGTCCCTTTTCTATAACATCACGACCCATACTCGATCTCCTTTATTCAATCGCTCGGTTCCTGCCGGAATCTCAATCATACAATTACATCCACACATGGAACTTAAGATTCCAGAGGCATTCGATCCGTCCGCAATCCTTACATATCCATTATTATAATGCGCACGTACATATCTTGTCACGCTACTTTTCTTTGGAAATTCATTTTCAGCAACTGCATGTACTCGTTTCAGCTGCAGATCAGTCCTTCCAGACATCTTTGCCAGTACCGGACGGACCAGAAGTTCGAGATTCGCTGCTGCACCATACGGATTTCCAGACAGGCATATCAATAATTTACCATGATACTGCGCACATAATGTCGGCATTCCAGGCTTCATGGCAATTCTCCAGAATAGCTTCTCACAAGACAGTATTTCCAATACTTCATGCATAATATCCTTTTTCCCGACAGATACTCCACCTGTTGTGATGATAATATCCGCTCTCTCTGCTGCCTGTTCTATCTTCTTTGCCGCAAGTCTGGGGGCATCTCCTACACGCTCCCTGTAGGTGACATCCATTCCCCAGGACAACAATCGGGTTCCCAAAGTATAGAGATTGGAATCATAGATTTTCCCAGGAGATAATTCTTCACCCGGGAGCAGGATCTCATCCCCAGTCGTAAGCAATGCAACTTTTACTTTTCTGTAAACGGGTATCTGCTCCATGCCAAGGCTTGCCAGAACTCCTGCTTCTACCGCGCCAAGCATTGTCCCTTCTGACAAAAGTTTCTGCCCTGCTTTATAGTCTTCTCCTTCCATGCAATAATTTTCATAAGGACGGATTTCCTGATAAACTGCGACCACATCTTCACCATAATCGGTATCTTCCTGTCCTACAATACAATCTGCTCCCTCTGGAATCAAAGCCCCTGTCATAATCCGAACAGCCGTGTTCTCTGACACATACTCTCTTGCCACATGCCCTGCAGTCACTTCTTCCAACACTTTAAGATATACCGGATGCTCTCTGGTCGCTTCCTTTAGATCTTCACTTCGGACTGCATAGCCATCCAAAGGAGAACGTGGAAACGGCGGCTGATTCCTCGTCGCTGTGATATCTTCCGCCAGAACTCTTCCAGTGACATCCCACAAGACGATCTTTTCAGTCTCCTTAATCTGCTCCACTCTCTCAAGCAGAAGTTCCTGTGCCTGCTGCAAACTTAATCTATTCATACTCTTCTCCTCTTGTCAACATTCGATATTCCGCAAGTGTATTAATATTCAGAAGCATCTTTCTTATATCCGGGTATTGTGATACTTCTACAAAATAGACGGGCATACGTTTTACCGCATCTTTTACACGATAATTCCCAATCTGAATCTGTTGTTCCAGTATCTTTGCCGCCTCTTTCCGATAAAGAGCTGCTAATGGATGCATCTTTCCTTCTGTTAACGGAACAACGCCAAAGCTTTGAGGCTTCAGAAACTGTTCCAGAAAATAATATAGTTTCATCTCAATCAATGGCATATCACAAGGCGCCGTCATTATAATCTTATTTCTGCTGTTTTGAAGTCCTGCATGAAGACCCCCTATCGAACCACACCCCATATACTTGTCTAGCACAATCTTACAGCCTTTATATTCTTTATGGACTTGATTCCCATAAGAAATCCAGATATTCCGGGCCTCTTTCTTAAATTCATTAACCAGACGATCTACAAAGGACTCTTGCCGATACATGAGATTTCCTTTATGAATTCCATTCATTCTGCTGCTCTTTCCGCCTGCAAGAATCAACCCATCAGCCTGCATCTTTATCACCTCCATCTCTGTAAATAATAAGGAGTTCCGCTTACGGAACTCCTGGGGCCTTTATTCTATTGTCAGAGCTTTTGCACAGCATACCCTGACGCAAGCCGGCTCTCTTCCCTGCCGAAGCCGCTCGATACAGCCGTCGCATTTCTCCATCTTGCCATGTGCATTGTATCGTATCGCCTGATTCGGGCAGACAGATTCACAAGTCCTGCAGCCAATACATTTCTCCTGATCGACAAGTACAATATCATATTCTTCCTCTCGATAAATTGCACCAGAAGGACAGGCTATCATACACGCTCCACACTGAATACATCCCACGCAGACTTTCTTCTGCAATCCATCTTTTACACTCGTCTTAATTGTTCTATAACTATAAGCGTCCTCTGCCTCCGGCGGATTATGTTCTGCAATACATGCCACATAACAAGCATAGCAGCCAATACATTTTTCCTGATTCAATCTCATCTTCATGACTCTTCTTCCACTCTCTCAATCCTGCAAAAATAACTTCTGTATCCCGGGAAGCCTGATATTGGATCGAGATAATCTTTCCCAATCAATTCATTGGCATCTCCCTTTGGATTGCCATGATAGATATTGACCACTCCCGGCTTTCCTGCAATCGTATAGGCAGCAATTCCAACCATCTCTCCAGATGGCGATACTACTTTTACAGTTGCTCCGTCCTTAATATGATATTTTTCCCCATCCTCAGGATGGATCTCTACCAGTGTTGCTTTCTCTATATTCGAAAGCCATGCCATTCGATAGACTCTTGCATGGAAAAATTGTGGTTTGCGGTTGCCCGTGCTTAAAATCAATGGATATTGATTCCTGTCTATCTTCGTTTCCGCCCGATAATCATGGTATACCGGAAGCCCTTCATAGCCATGACTTTCCCGGTATCTCTCCAATACCAGCGACTTCAGCTCCACTTTTCCGGACGGGGTATGAAGAGGTGCTGATTCATAGGTCTTCACCACTGGCGGGAACAGATTCTTTCCCTGCATTCCCTGCGGATGATTCTTCAATTCTTCCAGCGTAAGGCCGGATGGCTCGAGAATATGCTGCATATATGCCTCATATCCATTCTCCAGGGCTTCATCCTTTAATCCCATTTTCTTCAACAGATCTATAATGATCTCAATGTCATTTTTCGCTTCGCCGACTGGTTCAATGGCCCGATTCGAAAGATAGAATCTTCCTCCTTTTCCAACGTGCACTTCTTCTCTCTCGTAAGAAGTACATGCCGGAAGTACCAGATCCGCGGCATTCGAAGACTCTGACATAAATAATTCCACATTCACATAGAAATCCAGCTTCTCGAGCGCCCGCTGAAGATGTTCCGGCTGCGGCCACATACGATGGTTCAGCCCCATCGCAAATACTGCTTTGATTGGATACGGTTTCTCTTCTAATATGTAATCCGCGAGCTTTGTACACTGTGCTTCATCACAGGACAGGTCGAACCACACAGGGAAATCCTTCTGCCCGATTGCTTCGATTCCATCGAAGCGTCTGACCCTGCCAAATTCATTTGCCAAAGAAGAGGGGCCCGGCTGTGTCCGGTTTCCGCCTTCCACGTCATAATTACCGGTAATCGCAATCAGCGAAAATACCGCACGGTAGTTCTGCACTCCGTTTATATGATGCACGATGGGCGAGGCAGAAAACATCACACTTGCCGGACCATTTCCGGCATAAGTTCTTGCTGCCAGACGAACCTGAGCTGCCGGAACTCCGGTAATCTTCTCAGCCTCTTCCGGGACAAAGTTCTGTACATACTCCCTATATTCTTCAAATCCATAGACATAATTCTCTACGAATTCCTTATCATACAATCCCTCTTCTATGATGACTTGTGCCATGGAAAGGGCCAACGCGCCATCCGTTCCCGGAATAAGCTGCAGGTGAATATCTGCATCATGAGCCGTCACAGAATGTCTGGGATCCACTACAATAATTTTAGCCCCTCTTTTTTTCAGCCCTTGATAAGTCCCACTCATAGGCGTATTAGAATGGTATAGATTCGAACTCCAGACCAAAAGTGTCTTCGCATTCTTCATATCCGGTCCACAGATTCCGTTCCCGTACAGTGAACGCCATGCGAGGGCTGCTGCCTGGAAGCAGGTACTGGATTCCGTGCAATAATTAGGAGAGCCGAATGCATTTGCCAGACGCAATAGCGCTGGCCGGTACCATTTCGGATATCCTGCATAGAATACAACCGATTCTGGTCCGGATTCCTTACGGATCCGCAGGAGATTCTCGGCAATCATTTCATACGCTTCCTCCCAGGATATACGTTCGAACTTTCCCTCTCCTTTTTTCCCTACACGCTTCATCGGGTATAAGATGCGGTCTTTGTTATATACATATTGCTTAGCTGCAGCCCCTTTGGCGCACATGCCGCCAGACTGCATGGGAGTATTACGTGCACCTTCTACGGATACCAATTTTCCATCTTCAACATAGGTATCCACTTCACAACAGCTACCGCAGGTAGAACAACTTGTTTTTACAACTTTCATCTCGGACATATCTCGCCTGCTTTCCTACTTTTTACTCGTATATTTTGCAATCTCACGGTTTATCCGGTTACGCAAGGTAATCAGATACATATCTGATTTCGGATATTTCTTAAAAGTCAACGGCTCTGCCAATTCCCCTTCTATCACTTCCATGACGTGTTCCTTACTGGTCAGAGATTCCAGCAATTCTAACGCCCTTAAGTCTGTAAGAGCCTCATAATGAACCATCATACGGATGGATTCTTCTGGGAAACCATCTGCGCCAGGATATACCAGAAATGGATCTCCTGCCGGAAATGCATTATCTGCATCTGTCACTTCATATGGATTGATATGTTCAATCGAGAACTGACTATTGTAGAAGTTATAACCCCAGTGCAGGATTCCGATAATATCATACTTATAAAGCTGCAGGCCATAGATCCGGTTCCTTGCAGACGGCATGGACATAAACCGGTTGCTGACTTCATAGAACTGTCCGGTGCAATAATAGATCCACATATCTGTAAGTCCATGCTCCAGGAATTCTTCAATCTCGTTATTTCCGGGAATTGGCTTATCAATCAATCCATGTCGGTAGAATTCATAACTGGACAGTGCATCAAATGTATGGAATCCATCCAGCATATTTCCAAGAGATTCCTTTGCTGCCTTATAGCTTTCCAGATCTTCTTCTCGAGGTTCATCTGAGATATGGAAATACGTCACATCTGCAATCTCCCATTCCCGAAGCTTTGCGATCAGTTGTGGCAGAAAACTCTCCAGGAATCGGGTATATTCCCCCACTGCCGGTGTATGCCAGCCGAAGATCTTCTCTTCCCTGCCATCTACCATAGCAACAACTTTCGGTGCATACTTTGCTCCCCACTGGGAGAATAAATGTGACATCTCAAAATACTCGATTCCACACTTCTTGCACAGATCAATCCAACGCTTCATCTTATCAAAGCCGAAATAATATTCTCCATCTTTTACTTCTACCTCGATCAACTGAGTCGTTGTACGCTCAAGTCCGATCGCAGTATCCAGAGGAGAGGTAAAAAGGGGCGTCAGCAACATGTTACAGCCACGTTTTACATACTCATGAAAATAATTCTCCAAAATCTGCCAATGCTCTTCCGAGAACACTTCTACTTGATAATAATCCGCCAGGCAGTCGGCATGCATCCATTCTGTATGCATAATGGTCTGCTTTGGCAGAGTGACAGCATATACCGTCAGTTTTTGCACAACGGAGCATACTACTTTTCCTTCTTTTACAAGCTGAACTTCTATCTCATATTCTCCGGCTTCTATCTCTTCTGTCACCTCGACATCTACCCAGAGGCTTCTCCATTGATTGGAACATACGATTGCTTTACCATCTTTCAGGTCTCTTAGAAGATCCGGATACAAGCCAGAGGTTGTCTTCAGATAATTATCATCTACAATTCCATTGGTCGCACGTCCGACCGGAACCTGTTCTACGGTTCTCACACGCACATGCTCTGCAATTGGTGACACAACTTGAACTGCCAAGCGCTCTCTCATAAAGAAGTCTCCTGTGTAAGCCACCTGGAAAGACACCGTCTCACCCCAGAGTGCACTTAACACCTGGCATTCTGGACGATATACCGGAGTCTCGTCCTGAAAGACCTTCACTAAAGAACTAAGTAATTTCATTTCATATTTGATTTCTGTTTGTCTGTGCATCTCTTTTCCCCTCGTTTCATTTACTATCCTTTCATACCACTTAAAGTGATACCTTCTTTGAACTTACTCTGCATAAACAGATAGAATATAAATGGCGGCAGAAAGTTCACAACTGCACATGCCATCGTAAGACCTACGTCTGTATTAAACTGAGTCTTCATCATACTTAATGCCAACGGCAAAGTCTTCATCTCCTGCTTTGTAGATGCAACCAATGGCCACAGGAAATTGTTCCATGCTCCCACAAACGTAAAAATCGCCAGCGCAAGAACTGAAGACTTTACTAACGGCAGGACCACTTTAAAGAATATTTTCAGATTGCCACACCCGTCAATCTTTGCAGCATCAATCAAATCAGCCGGGACATCCAGAATTGCCTGACGCATGATAAATACACCAAATGCCGTAGGAAGCGGCAAGATTAATGCCCTATATGTATTCAACCATCCCAGGCCCTTTGTAATCAAAAACAAGGGGACAATGATAACTTCTGACGGAACAACTAATGTCAAAACCAAAAACAGGAATATCTTATCATTCCCCTTAAAATTCATTTTTGCAAATGCATATCCTGCCAATGAGCATACTGTAACGGTCAGAATCACTCCGGCAACCGCTACAAACACACTGTTAAAAATATACCTTTCAAAGTTATTCATTGCGAATATCTTCTGGTACTGTATTAATGATAACTTATCCAGCGAAAAATCAAAATCATAGGCATTGATCGTAGATTTAAAAGACATCATGAACATATATACAAACGGAAATATGCTTACAATAATAATTACGATCAAAAGTGCGTCTGATATTATATTTTTTAATCCTTTTTTTACTAATTCCATATTTCCCTCGCTATATCTCTGAAGCTTCTCTCTTTATCATACCACGCTGTAGTAATGCCACAATCAAAATTACAATAAACAAAACATTCGATATCGCCATCGCATATCCTGCCGAACCCGAACTAAAGCATTTCGAGTACGCATATACAACCAGCGTTGTCGATGCATTGTTTGGTCCTCCTCCAGTTAATGTAAAGATCAAGTCAAAGCACTGCAGGGAACTGGTTATGGATAAAAATACACCCATGATGATGGTCGGCTTCAGCATAGGGAGCGTAATCATGAAAAAGCTCTTCGTTTTGCTTGCACCATCTACTTTTGCTGCCTCATAAAAGCTGTCGGATATTCCTAATAATCCGGAAGAATATATAACAACATAATATCCTAACGTCTTCCACACCGCCACCATTGCAACGACTGTCAATGCCGTCTTGGCATCTCCCAGCAACATCGAAGGTTTTATTCCGAATAATCCAAAAAACTTCTCTATGATTGGAAGTTTTCCATTCAACAATTCTCTCCATACTACACCAACAACAGCGTTAGAACAAAGCACCGGAATAAATATAATACTATTAGCAAGCTTTCCAAGAAACTTTTTTCGATTCGCCACCAGAAATGTTGCCACCACAATACTCAATATCGTCTGTAACGGTACAATCATAACCATTAACTTAATTGTATTCTTCAATGCTTTTATGAATTTGCTGTCCGACATTAATTTCGCATAATTTTCGAATCCACGAAATACCGGTTCACTCATAATGTTGTATTTGGTAAATCCAAGTACAATGGATACTATTACCGAACCAATTACGAATGTGATCAAAATTAATGCAATCGGCAAGATATAACAATATGGTTCTATCTTTTTTATACTTCTTTTCTTTTTCTCCATAGTTCCCTTTCAAAAGAAATGCCCGCATTCAAGCGGGCATTTCTGTCAATTATTCTTTATCTGCCCAATATTCATCCAGCAGACCATTCGCATATTCTTCTGCTTCACTTAGTCCGTCTTCTACTGTTAATTCACCAGACATAATTCCCTGGAAATCAGCAGATAACTGTGTCAGGATATCAACACCACATGGACCAACCTGAAGTCCGTGCCACTTATCTTTATCTTCATTGTAGATCTTAGCCATCTTTTCATCACCAACATATGGCTCACTCTCTGTAAGTGCAGCACCCGGGCATTTTGCATGATACTGTTCCATAAAATCAGAACCAGTTACATACTTGATGAAATCCATTGCAAGGTCCTTGTCATCAGCAGCAGACATCAATGTCAGACAATCTGTAGCACCAAAGGTACCAAAATCGACATTTTTAAGGGAGGTTACAAAATCCCAATTCAGTTCCGGATAAGTCTCTGCAAATGTTGTTCCATCTGTCTGAGAAGAACGATAGATACCAAAAGCAGATTTTCCTTCTCCAAAGATTGTGCTGAATGCATCTGCCCAAGAATAAGACATGAAGTCTGGATTCATATACTGAGTCATATCTTTCAGCCAAGTCATAGCCTCTACACCTGCATCGTCTGCAAATGAAACAGATTTCAGATCATCATTGTAAATCTGTCCGCCATTCTGCCACAATGCCCAGTAATAATATGCATTTAGGATCTGCATTGCGCCGACATCGCTGGTATTCATACCGCAAGCCAGTCCAAACTGATCAATCTCTCCATCTCCATCTGTATCCTGTGTTGCCTTCTCACAGATACGTGCAAAATCTTCCCATGTCTCCGGAGCGCTTTCGCCCAATTCTGCAAGAATATCTTCATTATAGTATAACACAAACGGAACACCTGTAACTAATGGCCATCCATATTGTCCGTCCATCATATATCCATTACTCAGATACTTATACTCTTCTTTATCTTCATCTGTTACATAATCAGACATATCTTCTACAGCACCTGCATCAATATATGTAGGGAACATCTCGTTATACATATAACCAACATCCGGTCCTTCTCCGGCATTCAGAGCAGTTGTATAAGTCTCTTCATATTTTTCCCATGGAACAACTGTGATGTTGACTTTGCAGTCATTCTCTTCTTCCCAGTCTCCCATCAGACCGCCCCAATTATTCTCAGTATCATCATCAAGTGGCGGAACCCATACTTCCAAAGTCTTTTCGGCAGAATCTGACTCACTTGAATCTCCGCCGTTATTTCCACAGCCTGCACATAATGTCGCAATCATGGAAACAACCAACAATGCGCTTATTAGTTTTTTCTTCATTTACATATCCTCCCTTGTATAGTTAGTACAATATAATCCTAGCATTTTGGGTAGACATACGCAAATTCATTATCTCAATGAATGGGTTTATTTATTCAAAAAATCTATATATGATTTCTTGCCGCTTCCATAAAATAATCCACCTGTTCCGGCGCCGTAGTCTCCGGGATATCACATCCTGTTGCCAGATGAAATCCTTTCTTCGCAAGCTTTCCAATATTCACACAATGCTCTACTGCCTGGAATATCTCTTTTTTGTTTCCGTTCATCACAATCTCCACCGGGTCAACATTTCCTGCAATTGGGATATATTCTCCCAACTCTTCTACAGCCCTCTCCAGATCAATAATATTATCCAGACTCAATTCATTTAACTCATATTGCCGCAGGTATTTCCAGATACTGTATGTCGAACCGCACATGTGAAGTGACACTTTTCTTCCAGTCTTTTTCAACGCATAATCCGTTAATTCTTTCGTATACGGATAGATGAATTTCTCATACATTCGTGGTCCGATCAATGCCGGATTGGCAACTGGATCAGCCATTGCAATTCCCATCCCATATTCGGCAGCCACGTCTATACAGCTTTTCTGACTATCGGTAATTATTCTCATTAACCGTTCAATCTGTTCTGAACATTTCCGGCAATCACGAAGAAGCAATTCCACTCCCCGCAGATTCGATGCAATCGTAAATGGTCCGCCTATACTGGCTTCAATCGGCACAATATCTGCTGCCTCTTTCTGCAGAATATCTGCTTCCTTCGCAAATGTCTGGATTCTCGGATTCTTCTTTGCATCTATGGGATCTATATCATCCAATTGATCATATGACTTCAAAAAAGGCTCATCTGCATAAGGAAGTCCCTTTTCCGGATATACAAATCTCCCTCCCAACGCTTCCGTGATTCCCCTGGTATTTGGTCCGATCGTAATCCGGTCATACCCATATCTGTTAAACGCAATAACCTCGGCATCTGCCATCTTCTGTGGATCATGCCAGAAATCCCAGACTGTAATTCCTGCAAGACTGCACTTCAGTTCACCCATAAAAGGAACACAGGGAACTCTGTCACAATCTCTTCCGGCTGCGATTGCTTCCGCTCTTTCCAATGGCGTCATCTGATCCGCTCTATGTTTTACCGCTCTCATTTCATCTCCGCCTTTTCATTTATATTGATCTGTATCTTCATTCTTCTTTATTCTAGATGATTTTAGACATATTCGCAATTGGCAAATATACAGTCTTGATTTGCATTATTTACCTTCACATTTTATAATATTAATATCAGGGACGAAAATCCTTAATCCCATAAAATTTACGAAAAAGGAGATAAACTCATGAATCCGACTGCTACGATATATATGGCAAACCAATCTCGCATCGTCATTGAACTCTTACCTGAGACTGCACCGAATACAGTATCCAGCTTTATCTATGCTGCCAGCCATGGTGTCTTTGACGGCCACCCAATCGAACGGATCGTTCCCGGACACTGGGTCGACATCAGTTATACCGGATTTCGAAAAAAAGAAGGGCAATATCTGATTCCTTTTGAATATGAACTTCATCCAGAACTCACACCTCTGGACTCCGAGGTCGGATGCGTATGCATGGGCGGATATGATGATCTTGGTCAGGCAGGCTGTGAATTCTTCTTCCCCTTACGTCCTTGTCCGGAACACAAAGGACACTATCCAGTCTTCGGGAAAGTGATATCTGGAATAGAAGAAATTCTCCGCCTGGAGCACGTCGCAATCCGTCCGGTTGACGATTTTCCGATTCCTGGTCTTATAGTGAATACTCCTGTAGAACCAGAGATCATCGACCATGTAGAATTAGATCTAAAAGGCATCACTTATCCAGATCCGATTCGCATAAACGAAGGTGTCATGACTCCTTCATGGGCACAGTTCTGGGAACGTCACGGCGATACGAACTCTCATGAATAAAAGCATCTATATTTGATAATAACAAAAAGGCTGTCAATGGAACGTTCATTTCTTTACCTGATTCCAGACAGCCTTTCACACCCTTAAACCTACTCTACTTCAATTTCACTTCTTTAAAGATACCATTATCCATATGATATCCCACATTTTTAATACACATCTGGCCCGCGAATTTTATCTGACCGGTCATCTCAATGCAGGCCGCTCCATATGACATCGGCCCAGTCAACTTCCGGTCAACCAACTCTGCCTTATCCATTCCGAGCAGCGCAAATGTTGTCTTCGGGCACAACAAGATTAAGGTCTTATCATCCGCAAGTGCTTCTGCTTTTTTCAGAAATTCATAAGTAAATTCTTCTACGACCTGTTCCGCCATCTTCGGCCCCAGAATATTTACACCACCGGAAGAATCTGCATAACTAATGAGGTCTACATCATACTTTTTCGCCTCTTCCATGAATTTTAATATCTGATTACCGAATTTCCAGAACACTTCTTTCATAATCTCCGGCTTTTTGCGCCATCCTTTGAACACATATTTTGCATCAATCAAAACATTCAGAATCGTAAATGGTCCAGATATCTGGAGAACTATATGTTCCCCTTGGTCGCGGAGTGCTTTACAAGCAAGCAGAACCTCATGGATTCTTCCCTGAGAAAAATCAATTTCCGGTAGTTCCAGCAGTTCTTCTACTGCAGTACAGATATATTCTTTTGCCCGTGGTCCGGTCGTCTCATTTCCATAATTAATGATGCCGCCCATTGCTTCTGCCTCAACGGTGTGGCAAAATGGCAGTTCACAGAAAGAAGCGTTATCATGCTCCTTCAATGCTTTTGACAGTTTTGCCATTGTATCCCAGTGCATATATGCATCCGGGAACGTAAGGTCAAGTCCATCGGTTACTTCTCCACTGATTCCTACTGAATTATCATAGGTACAGTGAAAATCTTTGATGTCTCCCATAATAATTCTCCTATCCGAACAATACTTTTTCTGCATCCTTTGCAGCTCTGATTGCTGCCCTCATGTTCTCATCCGGCGTTGACGGCGGTACGTCGCAGTCTCCGCTCAAAATAAACCGCCCATCCTTTGCAGCATCCATACATTCTTTATAAGAGAACTGGTACACTTCTTCTTCTGTTCCTTCCAGAAGAACAGAGACACAAGGGATGCTTCCCATTAATGCTACCTTATCTCCATATTCTTCTTTGATTTTCTTAGTACTGGTATCAGAAATATGCCAAGCATCTCCAGACTCATTTAACACCAGATCAAATCTGTCATCATATAATCCACAAGTATGCAGCACGATTGGTGCTCCATCGTCTTTGATTCTCTTTAATGCACGAATATTACTTTCCGAAATACATTTTTCATAGGATCTTCTTGAAATGCAATATCCGCCGAAATTCGGTGTCGGGAACCACAGGAAATCAACCCCGGCATCCGTAAGTACTTTACAGGACTCAACGACTGCATCTTCTACATAATCAGAAATTGCACGGAACAATTCCGGATTCTTTACCATCGCTTTAAATGCCGGTTTTGCTCCCATTAAGGTAAATGCTACCGCCGTCGGTGTATGTACGATTACAAATATAGGCTCGTCTGGTTCTTCTTTTCGCATCAACTCAATAGTCTTTAATATCCCTTTTAATCCCATACACTCTTCAGCTTTAAAGGGACGCAATTTTTTGATATCTTCTAATGAATGTACGACATCATCCCCATCTCCGACAATCTTACCTTCACTGTTCGGAAGATGGCCACCCATCATCCGGGCAATTCCACTATATGCACCAGCACACAAACCATCATATCCAAGTTCACGTCTGGTACCGACCATACATTTTGTAAGCTTCTCTGGATCCATCAATGCCTCTGGCATTGTATATCCATAGCGGGCAACCGGAAGTGAAAATGCATTCATAATTACGGGAATCCTATCGGCGCCTTTTCCTTCCAAAATTGCCTTTACCGCTTCTCTTTTTCCCATCATAGTATTCTTCCTCCTTATGCTGCTCCGACCAACTTCTTTGCAAACTCAACTGCTTCAATCGCACTTCTGGTATATCCGTCTGCACCAATACGTTCTGCGAACGCCGGAGATACCGGTGCTCCGCCGACCATAATCTTGACCTTATCACGAAGTCCTGCCTCTTTTAATTTCTCAATAACTGTAGCCATGCCCGGCATTGTTGTAGTCATTAACGAAGACATACATAAGATATCTACATCATTATCTCTGATATAGTCCACGAATGCATCCAAAGGCACATCTCGTCCCAGATCATGTACATCGAATCCTCCGGTCTCCATCATGATTCTCACAAGATTCTTCCCAATGTCATGAGTATCTCCTTCTACAACACCGATTAACACTTTACCAATACTTGTGTCTTCTGTGTCTGGCAGATATTTCTGGAACTCTTCGATTCCGGCATACATTGCATCAGAACATACAATCAGCTCCGGCACAAAGTATTCTCCTTCTTCATACATGGCACTGGCTCTCTTCATTCCATCAACCAGTCCTTCCAACATACCTTCCTGTGGATCATAACCGCATTCAATATACTCTTTGACCACGTCTACAACTTCCTCATCCTCCATATCAAACACACAGTCCGATAACTTCTGCAACAACTCTTCCTTTGCCTGCATCTTGCTTCCTCCTTGCATTATATAGAAAACAGCTCCCTAATCGCTGTTTCATCCAGATTACATCCTATAATAATAATCTTATCCACTTTCGTTCCTTTGCCGTTATCCGAGATATCTGCCACTTCCACAATGGATGGTGTAAAATCAAAATGCAACACTCTTCCATCCCCTGCTTTTACAATTCCTTTGGCACGCAGGACTTTTCCATATTTTTTATCCTTTAATCCATACAACGCCTTCTCTAATTCATGAGCAGTCATTTCTCTGGCATTTTCTATTGACATACTGGAAAATATCTTATCTGCGAAAGCCGGCGACATCATGATCTCTTCCATATCATCTTCCGGATTATTTTCATAATCTTCTGTCATATCCAAAAGCTCTAACAATGCTGCGCCTTCCATCTTACGCCAGTCATCTTCATATATAACAGCATCGGGATTTACCTCTCTAATCTCCGAAATCAATCGATTCTTTTCCTCTTTTGACACCTGTTCCAGATTACTCAATAATATAAGTCCTGCATTTTGAATCTGATCCAGGTAAAACGCACCAAATCCATCTATATAATCTTCAAACTCCGTAATATCTGATATTACAATCAATTTGGTAATTCTAAGATCTATCCCTTCCTTTTCTCTTGCCCGATCACAGGCCTTTACAACATCTGTAAGCCTTCCCACACCAGAGGGTTCAATAACAATCCGGTCTGGATGGAACTGCTCTGCAAGTTCTTTAATCCCTTTTTGGAAATCCAGCGCCAGACTGCAGCAGATACATCCTGCATACAATTCTTTAACCGGAAGATCCTCCTGAATCAATTCTCCATCAAGTCCCACATCCCCAAACTCATTCTCTATGACTACCGTTTTTCCCTTCAGAAGTGGTAGATATTTATTTAAAAAAGTTGTCTTTCCAGCTCCCAAAAAACCTGATACAATCTGTACTTCCATTCACTCACCCCTAAGACATGCTTTATAGCAGAAAAAAACGGTGCAGAAAAAGCAGCGTAAACACACCGCTTTCTCCCCACCGATAAGCTCGTTCATATATAGCAGGTCTCCTGACTTAACTTCTCCCTCTAATCCTGCCTTCCTCTATCCCAGAGTGGTATTCAGGTTATCGTCTGTCATACAGTAGAGCGGGCTGTTCTGGACTCTCACCAGATTTCCTTTTCAATGCCTATGCATCACTATATATGTTACTACTCATATGGTAGCATAAAATATCTTTTCATCCCAATTGATAATTCCAATAGTTTTATAGACAATTCCTATGAATTATATTTCTATCATTCCTTTTGGCATACAGCCTTTTTTCGCCCCTCTTCCGTAGATTGCTGCCGCATTCATGAATGCAATCATATTCTCTTTCGGCGTTCCTACCGGGGTTGTACATCCAGGGCACAGATTATATCCACAAGGATTATCGCCTGCATCTGCAATACATTTTTTTACATGTTCTTCAATATCTTTAACCGTCCCATTTCTCAGTACATCTACCGGCATTAGATTACCGCTGATAGCAATTCTGTTGCCATAACCCTCTTTCAATTCTTTCAAGCTCTCACAATTATCTACCCAGAATCCTGAAACACCGGCATCAACCACTTCCTGCCACCGGTCTTTTGTATGTCCACAAATATGAATAGACGTTGCTCCCTGAAATTCGTTCAATCTTTTAACAGCCTGTTTCAGATAAGGCACAAAGAATTCATTAAACTGTCTTTTACTTAAAAGATCCCGAGAAGCCATTGGCTCTGATAACATAAACTTAATTCCCAGTTTCTGATTCATATCTCTGCAGCACTTCACAATACAATCTGTGCTATATTGAAGAAGTCGATGTGCACCTTCTTTATTTTTCACTGTTGCTTTTAAGAACGTTTCTGTTCCAATCAGACTGGCAGCTGTTGTAAGTGGACCTGCAAGACCGCTGCCAAGAACCCGTTCTGATCCGAATCTTTCCTGTAGCCGTTCAAACGCTTCAATAATAATGGGGAATCTTCCGTCTTTTTCCACATTCACCAACTCCATGTTCTCCACATCTGAAAAGCTTTTTAATGCCGGTTCTAAAATATAAGACACATTTTGCTTTGGATACTCTAGTTTCGTCCCTAATGCCTCTACCAGTGTTCTTAGTCCTAATCCAATTCCCATATTATCTGCATGGAAATCTTCCGCCAGACGGCTCTCTACCTCTACCATCAAATCTGCCGAAAAATAATATTTACTAATAGGAATTCCATATAAGGGCGACACAGTCTCACTTGCGCTAAGAGAGGTCGGGATTCTATCTACTTCCTCTCCTTGTGCATAAGCAATTGTACGTTCCTTTGGGGTCATTTCTAATTTGATCAATTCCATTTTTATTCCTCCCTACGCACCACAAAACAGCATCATAAGCGGCACTGTTACAATTGATATAATCGTCGACATTGCAAATAATTCTGATGCATATATGGCATCTTTTCCGTAACGAAGTGCGAACAGGCTTCCTGTCACTCCCACTGGGCAGGCAGTCGCCAATACAATAACCGTCTTAACCGTATCTTCCACCGAAAACATTTTCAATAGTCCAATTAATAACATCGGCATAATGATTAATTTTACAAAACTCAGCCAATACAACCTTTTTTTTTGAAATGTATGCTTTAAGTCTGCCTGTGCAATATTAATTCCCGCTACCATCATAGCCATCGGCGTATTCATATTTGCAATCATTTCTAACGGTTCCTCAATAATCTTCGGCATCCTGATCTGTATAACAAAACAAATTACGCCCAATACAATCGCAATAATCGTGGGTGATGTGAATACCTTTTTCACTGATCTGAGATTCATTTTCCCAGACATCACAATAATTCCATGCGACCACAAAAGGAAATTTGCCAATGCCACATATGCTGTCATATAAAAGACTCCATCTGCGCCAAAAATGCCCTGCGCCATCGGAATTCCAATAAACCCGCAGTTAGAATACATAAGCGCAATGTGTTCCACTGCTGCATAATCTTTCTCTTGTTTGCATACAACTGCCTTACATATACACCATATAATTCCAAATGCAATCACCGACAGCAAAACAGAAATACATAATCCTGATGATAATTCCCTTGTAAAATCTTTTTGAAATGATGTAAATAGCAGAATCGGTGTAAAAAGTGTAAGCACCAGATCCGATAATTTTTTATTAATCTCTTCGTCAACAATTCCTGTTTTATAGCTGAATACCCCCACTAATGCGAGAAAAACCATAACCAATGTCTTATATAATGTAATCGATGCTAATCCCACAACCTTCCTCCTTTTCACCTTCCCAGGCAAACACACCTGTATTTAACTGGGAAGACGAAAAGGACAGCCAATAACTGTCTGCCCCTTTCCTCCTACCATCATTTAAATTCATTATTCCCAGCATGGAATCTGTGTTCCCTGTTTTTCTGTTTTAAAATACTCAGCCAGGTCATCACACTGAACAACTTCTGCAATCTCTTTTGCCCATTCAGCATCTTTATCTTCTTTTCTTACAGCAAATCCAACAGCATAAGTATCATTATCATCGGACTGGCAAAGATATCCTTCTGCAGAAAGTCCTGCATTTACCATATGACCAGCTGCAAGGCAGATTGCATCAGCATCTCCCAATGACTGTGGAAGCACAGACATCTCAGCTTCAATAAACTTAAAGTTATGAGGATTTTCTTTCACATCGTACATTGTAGGAACTTCAACAGAATCATCCAATGTAATTAATCCTTGCGCTTGAAGCATATTCAGACCACGTGCCTGATTTGTTGCGTCATTACAAAGACCAATAGTTGCTCCATCTGGAAGCTCTTCCACAGAATCCCATTTATTAGAATACATTGCAAATAAAGGATAGAAAGTTTTTGGTTCAATCATAACAAGATCTGTTCCATTTTCTGCATTGTAACTTTCCAGATAAGGGCCATGCTGATACCAGTTCATATCAAGGCTTCCTTCTGCAAGTGCTACATCTGGCTGAATGCTGTCATCAAACACACTTTCTTCCACTGTATATCCAAGAGCTTCAATCTCATCTCTTACAGCTTCCAGCTGATTTACCATATCAGCACGAATTCCAATTTTCACAACTTCTTTCTTTTCTGTAGATTCAGCAGCTGTGTCTTCACTTGAAGACTCTTTGCTTCCGCATCCTGCAAGCATTACTCCTGCCATAGCTATAACAAGAATGGCACTTAATAATCTTTTTTTCATAATTACCTCCTAAAATATTAATATATCTAAAAACAGAATTATTCTGTTATTATTCTGTTTTTATTCCATTATCTTTATTTTAACTTTTTATAAATCCAGTCACCAAAATATTGTATAATTGCAACCAGAACAATTAATATTGCACAAATCGAATACATAATCTGCTGATTAAAATTCTGATAGCCATAAGTAAGCGCCACTGCTCCTAATCCGCCCGCTCCAACGGCTCCTGCCATGGCTGTTGCTCCAAGCAGATTAATAATCGCAAGGCACAATCCAGAAATAATAGATGGTACAGATTCTTTTAACATTACTTTTATAACAATCTGCCATTTTGAAGCTCCAAATGACTGCGCTGCTTCAATTAAAGCAGGATCCACTTCTTTAAAGCTATTTTGAAAAATTCTTGCCATAAATGGTGTACATGCAACGGTAAGTGGAACCAGAGCTGCTGTATCTCCTATAGAACTTCCCACAATCAGTCTTGTAAATGGAATGATAGAAACCATCAAGATAATAAATGGGAAAGAGCGTATTGTATTCACGATAAAATCCAGGATCCTGTTGATTACAACATTTTCATATAATCCACCTTTTTCAGTCACAATTAAGATAACTCCAAATACGAACCCTAAAATTGTTGATATAAAGCCTGAAATCAAAAGCATTTTCAAAGTATCAAAAAATGCCGGGACAATAATCATCTGACAGATTTGTGCAAATGTAAAATTTTTTAATGACATTATTCCTCTTCCTCCTCTTCCTCATCAACGACTTCTAATTCACGCCAGTTAATCTGTTTCTTATCTAAATACTCTGTGATTTTCTCAAAGTGCTCATTATCCACATTGATAACGAAGATTCCCATACTTTCATTTTGATATTCCTGGATTTTCCCATTCAAGATTGGAAATACATATCCTAAATCAGAAGACATCTTTCCAAACAATTCTCCGTCATGAAGATCATTGACCATATGTGCAATCTGAAGGTTATGCCCAGTCTTTGGCAAATTTACTTTTTCTTCACCCAACAGTCTGCGAAGTGACTTTGGCTGTTTAATAAATATATCTTTTACTGTTCCTTCATCTGCAATCTTACCATGTTCCAAAATACAAGCTTTATTGCATGCCTTTCTAACCACTTCCATCTGATGTGTAACAATAACAATTGTAATTCCAATCTTCTGATTAATTTCCATCAAAAGATCCAGTATAGAATTGGTTGTCTTCGGATCTAATGCTGATGTTGCTTCATCACAAAGGAGAATCTGCGGATCCATAGTCAAAGCTCTTGCGATAGCAACCCTCTGCTTCTGACCTCCGCTTAAGTTTCTCGGCTTTGCATTCATCTTATCCGTCAATCCAACTAATTCTAATAATTCTTTTACTTTTTTATCAATTTCCTCTTTTGAATATTTCCAACATTGCATCGGAAGCGCTATATTCTGATATACCGTTTCTCTTTCCAACAAGGAGAAATGCTGAAATATCATTCCTACATGTCTGCGGAATTCTCTCAATTCTTTCTCTTTTAATTGATTAATCTCACATCCATTTACTACAAGGCTTCCTTCCTGATAGGAAGTCAGTCCATTAATACAGCGCAACAATGTCGACTTTCCCGCTCCACTTCGACCAACCAAAGCATAGATATCACCATCTTCAATTGTCAGATTAATATCTTCTAGAACGCTGCTACCATCATCTTCCCATACTTTTTTTAAATTCTTTATTTCAATCAATTTTCTTCCTCCTTGTACAACACTCTTACTATTTTATTGAAATAAGCCTTTAGTTTCATCATCTACAATTCCAATATTTTGTCATTCTATTGTGCATTGCGCACAATTTTACGCATTAATATTTGGTTATATTATTTATATAATCTATATATTCTTCTATTTATTTTTATCATCTATATAAGCTACAATTTCCCAAAGAAAAAAATGCTCACCGAAATGGTGAGCATCCAAATCTATTATATTATTATTTCATACGGAGCATTTCAATAAATGCCGCCATCCTTGTGTTCAACTGTCCAATATCCCCTTGCGAATAATCCGTAACAATATCAAGATATGGAATATGCTTTTCTTCATTGACAAAGTTACGAACACTAATTGATTCCATCTGAACAGAATGACATCCCGACAAAATCATCTCCACAACTCCATCGACTTTAAAGTCATCGATCATCCGGCCTAACAACTCAATACGATTATCATTTGGCGTCATAATCGCACACCCAATATAAAAATACTTTTTTGCGATCGCATCATATACATCCGGATTATTCTCATCTACTAATTTATCAATTACTTTTGCACCTGTACAATTTTCAAAAGCAACAACTACACCGCCATTATTCTCAATTGCTTTCACGACTTTTTTCGAATCTCCACCAATTGGACATCCTGTTATCAGTATTCTTGGACGATGTTCCTTCTTTGGTTTCTCTTCATACTCTTCCAGGATCTGATTCGTCAAAGCGTCCAATTCTTTTGGAACTTTCTCCAGATTCAACTTATACTTGCTTCCATATAATACATCAAGCAATTCCATCCCCATAATTGGAACTGGATCCAATTTCATGACTTCATACAAGCGTTTCAACGCTATCCTTCGTCGATTTTCAATCTGAATTGCATGCTTTATATCATCTTCCGTAATAACAACTTGAAATTTTTCTTCCAAATAATGTCTCAGGCGGATAATCTCCTGCTTCCACAACTCAAGTCCTTTTTCAGACTGAATATTGGGAAGTTCCATCACAAAGACATCCTTAAATTCTGCCATCATCTCATACATCTTTTTCTTTCCGTCGCATGTCGTCTCTCCAACAACAAGATCAGAAAAATGAAAATATGGACATCTGTCAGAAATTGCATATCCATAGCTAGATTTAATTAAGGGGCAAATATTTTTCGGCAATATACTCTCTGCAATCTGAACCGTTTCTTCGGATGACGAGCATAATCCTACCGGCACAGCTCCCATAGCAATTGCTATTTCACGCGGAAAGTAAGAGCAATACGCTCCTATTATAGGAGTTCCCTTTTCTTTAAATTCCTTTATAGTTAAAAAAGACTGTTTTTTTTGCTCTGCAAACTCTTCAAAAATCTCAGGAAGCTCTTTAATAATATTCATATTAACTCTCCTCACACATTATCACTTTTATCTTAGCATATGCTTCCCAAAATTCCAATTATTCTCCATACAAACATCGTTCTCTCAATTATGCAAACTGCACAATCACATGCTCTCCGGGTCTTTGACACCTTATTTTTAAAAATATTATAAAGAATCTTTTATTTAAGCCGTTTTCGGCTTATTTTTTTGTCAATTTATATGTTTATATTAGTGCTATTTTGTGCCATTTATGTTATAATAGGATTAATGGTTAGTTTTGTTTTCAAATCATTTTGTTCTGTAGAAAGGAAGCATTTATCATGTATGTTAATATCACGGGTAGCAAAAACAATAAAGATGTATATATAACACAATCTTATAGAAAATCAGATGGTAAAACATCTTCACGGATTTATCGAAAACTCGGCAAACTAAATGATTTATTAGAACAGTTTTCAGGCGACGAAGGAAAAATGATGGCTTGGGCCAAAGCAGAAGCTGCTAAAGAAACCGCTCTTTATAATCAGCAAAAAAAACAGGTTTCTGTCACTTTCTCTCAAACAGCTCGCATTCCATTGGAAGAGGAACGTTTTTTCAATGTAGGTTATCTTTTTTTGCAGCAATTATGTTCTGAATTAAGACTGGATAACATTTGCAGGAACATTCGTAACCGTCATAAATTTACTTACGATTTTCATGCCATTCTCACAGATTTGATTTATGCAAGAATCCTTTCACCTTCCAGTAAGATGAGCAGCTATTCTTTCTGTCATTCTCTTTTGGAACCTCCTAAATATTCTTTGCAGAATGTTTATCGTGCTCTCTCTGTTATGACAGAGGAATCGGATTACATCCAAGAAGAACTTTATCGAAATTCAAACTTTGTGCATCATCGCAATTCAAAAATCTTGTATTACGATTGCACGAATTACTATTTCGAAATCGAAGAAGAAAGTGGCGACAAGAAATACGGCAAAAATAAAGAACATAGGCCGAATCCAATCGTTACTATGGGACTTTTTATGGATGCTGATGGCATCCCTCTTGCTTTCGATATTTTCCCCGGAAATCAAAACGAACAGCTTACACTAAAACCATTAGAGACAAAAGTAATTAAAGATTTTGATTGCAGCGAATTTATCTTTTGTTCGGACGCTGGATTAGGAAGCGTAAAAAACAGATTTTTAAATAGCTTTGGGAATCGTTCTTATGTAATTACTTACTCATTGAAAAAAATGAAACAGGAAGATCGTGAAATAGCCTTGAATCCAACTCAGTTTAAAGTTCCTGGCTCGAATAAAATGATTGATCTAAGAACCCTTGATGAAACGGATCCTGATGTATTTCATACGGTTTATTACAAAGAAGTACCTCTTGTGACCGGAGATATGGATGAAACAATTATTGTTACGTACTCACCTAAATATAAAGCTTATCAACAAAAAATTCGTAGTCGTCAGATTGACCGTGCGCTGAAAATGATACAGTCTCCCGGAAAATGCAGACGAGGAAAGA
Organism: Faecalicatena contorta; assembly: GCF_021531895.1. Lineage (GTDB taxonomy): Bacteria > Bacillota > Clostridia > Lachnospirales > Lachnospiraceae > JAFBIX01. The sequence goes on from NZ_JAFBIX010000020.1 coordinate 56,440, forward strand.
ATCAAAACGACCCTGCACGTTTTATTCAAAAAACCTCCATTACATCAGATGGCGAAATCGCAGATAAGTATGTTTATGAATTGGATGAAGAACGCATAAATGAAGAATCCATGTATGATGGTTTTTATGCTGTTGTAACAAACCTTGAAGATAACCCGGCTGAAATCATAAAGATTAACAAGCGACGCTGGGAAATCGAGGAGAACTTCCGAATCATGAAATCCGATTTCGAAGCCAGACCGGTTTATGTGCAGAGAGACGATCGTATCAAAGCACATTTTCTTACGTGTTATATCAGTCTCTTAGTATATAGACTATTAGAAAAGAAACTAGGAGAAGAGTTTACATGTTCTCAGATTTTGGAAACACTGCGTGGTATGAATATGACGCTATTAAGCAAAGACAGTGGTTACATTCCATCTTACAAACGAACAAAACTAACAGATGAACTTCACAGTTCATTTGGATTAAGAACAGACCTCGAATTTATATCAAAAGCCTCCATGCGAGGGATTATTTCAAAGACAAAAAAGATAAATAGCACAAAATCAAAAATATAGTACATATCGATGCAAACGAACAAACAGCCACAGTGCCCGTAATTACAGGTATTATGGCTGTTTATTCTTCTTTTAAGTGTCAAAGATGGGATTATAACATAATAATGGATGTTTTAAAAGGCAGAAGACAATTTCAGACATGATAGAGAATCTATTTACTGATTCATCAAACGGACTTGCATTTCCACTCACACTATGTTATACTCTCAATCGCAAC
>NZ_JAFBIX010000021.1 GCF_021531895.1 Faecalicatena contorta
TCATCGGTTTTGGTTTGTAAACTTCTTTTTTTCTGTTTGCCATAATAAAAGGCCTCCTATGATTTAATATATTTTATCATAGAAGACCTTTATAGTGTTTAATTTACAGAGTTTTTTTCACAGGCTCATAAACATCCTGGGATTATTTCATAAACAAGGCGCTGTCAGTCAGGGATATCCTCTCTGTTTTCTGACAGCGCCTTGTTTAGGGTAAGACTTTTTATTTTTGCTATTTCATGGAAAGTCCGGTCAATACTGATTTGACATGATTGATTTCCTGCTGTGAAGCTTTTTGAGCAGGGACATAATAACTTTTTTCTCTTGCTACCTGATAGAGCTTTTCCTGTGACATTTCACACTGATTGCGGATCTGTTTCAGGCATTGCTTTAATTCTTGGTTTTCTGTCTGGGAAATCATTTCTCCATAGCGGACAAGCTCGCCGTTGACGCCAGCCAAAGCGTCACTCACCATTGTCTTTTCATCTAACATCTCTTATTACCTCCTATAAGAATTTCATCAAGTCCTGCTTATTTTTCATGGCAGAATCGGCAGCATCCTGAAAAAGTTTTTTTACTTCAGGGTCTTTTGCCTGAGAAGCATAATCCTGCATTTTGCAGTGACTTGTGTCGTATCCGCCGATCAGGTGGCGCAGGTTCTGTAAATCGAGTACTGATATTTCAGCCATATCTGTTTCCTCCTTTTTCCCTATGGTTTCCTGATTATTGTGTCCTGTGATGAGCGGAAATATACGGAATATCTTTTGCATTTTTTGCTTTTTCCACAAATGTAAGAAATAATTTCTGCATGGGCTGGAAAGAATGATACATACATTCTGGATGCCATTGAACACCAATAATGAAAGAAGAAGTAACAGATTCAATAGCTTCTATAACACCATCGGAAGCGATGGCTGTAATTTTAAGATTTGTGCCAAGAACATGGATGCTCTGATGATGAAAACTATTAACAGAAGCAGAAGTACCAAGAATATTATATAGTATGCTATTTGATGAAATGGTAATCTTATGGCTGGTATCTTCTCGGTTCTCCGATAGCTGCATGTGATTCAGAGAAGAAATCGGGCGCAGAGACAGATCCTGAAAAATGGTTCCGCCAAGTGCAATATTCAGAATCTGCATTCCACGACAGATAGCAAGGATGGGAAGGTGGGACGATAATACATATTTCATCAAAGACAGATGGAAAAGATCTGTCTGTGTGTCTGTTCTGCCTTGCGTTGTCAATAATTCCTCTCCAAAAAGAAGGGGCGTGACATCGTCACCTCCGCAGAATAAGAAACCATCACACATTCTCACGTAATAAGAATAAGATTCTTCTGCCTGTGTGCAAGGGAGGATGACAGGAATACCGCCTGCATCCTGGATGGCTTGAAGATAGGTCTGGGTGACAAACTGGCGGTTATTCGTGTATCCACAAGAAACGACTCCAATAATTGGTTTCATAAGATAATTTCCTTTCAGAATGGGATTCATTTCGGGGCAAATAAGAGTATACTTGTAATATGAAGGTATGAGAAGGAGACAGTAGATATGAAACTTATTGATATGCATTGTGATACTTTATGGAAACTCATAGATCTCGATCAGACCGGTGATTTGATGGATAATCATTGCAGTGTTAACATTCCTTTTATGAAACAGGCCGGAACAAAAGCACAATTTTTTGCCTGCTTTACACATTTTGATGACTATAAAAATATAGGAGGCTATGAAAAAGCGTATGAACATGTACTGGAAATGATCTCTTATCTGAAGAGGCAGTTGGAGGAGTATTCGGATGAGATTGCATTTGCCAGATCTTATGCGGAACTTAGACAGAATGTGGAAAAAAATAAAATATCCGCTGTCCTTACTGTGGAAGAAGGAGGAATTCTAGAAGGGAAGATGGAACGTCTGGAAAAACTTTACAAGGAAGGGATCCGCCTGATAACGATTTTATGGAATTATAATAATTGTATTGGACATCCCAATAGTAAGGACGTAACTTGCATGTGGCAGGGGCTGACGTATTTTGGAAGAGAAGTTGTAGAACGAATGGGAGAACTGGGAATGATTATAGATGTATCCCATGCATCAGACGGAACATTTCGGGATGTTATGGAGCATGCAAAAGGACCGGTCGTGGCTTCCCATTCCAATTGTCGAGAACTCTGTAATCATCCAAGAAATCTGACGGATGAAATGATTCGGGAACTGGCTAATTGCGGTGGCGTAGCCGGATTGAATTTTTACGGACCATTTCTGGGCAATCCCAAAGAGTCCAGAATTAATGAAATGACCGCACATATCTTACATATGATTCGAGTAGGAGGAAGCTCATTTCCAGCAATAGGTACGGATTTTGACGGATTCGACGGTATGGAAGTCCAGGAGATTGCAGATGCTTCTCAAATGGAACGATTGTGGGATGCGTTAAAAAAAGCCGGATTAACAGAACGACAGTTAGATAAGATCTGGGGAGAAAATGTCGAAAGAGTACTTCGAAGAATATAATTAGGGACAGGGTAAATTTAATTTGGGACGGAGGAAAATGAAAAAACCCCCGTCCCAAATTACTATTTTTGATTATTTTTATCTAATTCTTGCATTTTCATTGCGCGAACTTTTAATGGAAGTCCGAACAGGTTGATGAATCCGCTGGCATCGTGATGATCGTATAAATCACCGGTTGTAAAGCTTGCCAGAGATTCGTTGTACAGTGAGTATGGAGAAGTTGTTCCGGCTTTAATGATATTTCCTTTGTAGAGTTTGAATTTCACTTCACCAGTTACATATTCCTGTGTGCTTTCAATGAATGCCTGAATTGCTTCACGCAGTGGTGTGAACCATTTTCCTTCGTAGATAACCTGAGACAATTTGTTACCCATCTCTTCTTTTACTTCATATGTAGCACGGTCTAATACCAGTTCTTCCAATTGCTGATGAGCTTCATACAGGATGGTTCCACCAGGAGTTTCATATACGCCACGAGATTTCATTCCGACAACACGGTTCTCTACGATATCGCAGATGCCAATTCCGTGCTTGCCGCCAAGTTCATTTAACTTGCGGATGATGTCGGAGACTTTCATCTCTACGCCATTAATGCTCTTTGGCACACCTTTTTCAAATGTCATCGTTACATATTCACCTTCATCTGGTGCTTTTTCTGGTGTTACGCTGAGAACCAGTAAATGCTCATAATTTGGTTCCTTTGAAGGATCTTCCAGTTCCAGACCTTCATGACTGATATGCCATAAGTTACGATCGCGGCTGTAACTGTGACTTGCATCAAATGGAAGATCGATACCGTGCGCTTTACAATATGCAATTTCATCTTCACGAGACTGCATAGTCCAGAGATCTGTCATTCTCCATGGAGCAATGATCTTGATGTCCGGAGCGAGTGCACGGATACCAAGTTCAAAACGAATCTGATCATTTCCTTTTCCGGTTGCACCGTGACAGATAGCGACAGCACCTTCTTTTCTTGCAATCTCAACCAGGCGTTTTGTAATTGCCGGACGTGCCATGGCAGTTCCTAACAGATATTTGTTTTCATATACTGCATGTGCCTGTACACATGGGACAATATAGTTGTCGCAGAAATCGTCTACAATATCTTCAATATATAATTTGGAAGCACCGGATAATTTTGCTCTCTCATCCAGCCCCTCTAATTCTTCTCCCTGTCCGCAGTTGATACAGCAGCAGATAACCTCGTAACCAAAAGTTTCCTTTAACCATGGAATAACCGCTGTGGTGTCAAGTCCACCAGAATAGGCTAATACAACTTTCTCTTTCATGATAGATATCCTCCTAAAATAACATATATTTTTACACGCAAGTAAATTCTGCATTCTTAATCGCAAGGATTACTATACACCATTTTACATAAATATGCAAGAATAATTTATAAAAAGATTGAAGAGTGTAATATTATGCAAAAATAATGTATAATATATGCAATTATGCAAGGGCGCAGATAATATTTATAAATATTGGTTAAAATAAATATGGTAAAGTATAAATAAAATTTGACAAATTGATTTGAGAGTGTAAAATAATTAGAAAAAATGAGAAATGATTAATAGTTATGACACAACAAGGAGCGGTTATAATGAAAAGCTTATACATTAAAAACTTAGATAACATCATTTATAACGTGAACTCTACTCTGCCATCTTATGACAGTGTTGTTTTTGTGCCGTGTAACCCCAATCCCTTTGGGGTATATTTGGCATAAAATTCAATAGTGACATGAGATAGGATAGGTTGTACTTGGAAGGGTCTTTATAGATTTTTGTAATTTATAATTAAGAAACAGAAGTGTAACATATGCTTCTGTTTTTTTGTTGCTGTGAATCCAGATGGAACTGCCGGCAAAAGATTCGAAAAGAGACCAGTAACTGATGGTGGAGGAGAAGACATGGACTATAGACAGGAATTGAAAAGTAAGAAAAAAATTGTAATAAAGGTTTGGGACTTCGACGATTACGTATCCGGAGACGGGAAATATTAATCTGGAAAAACTAAAGAAGTTTGTGAGAATACTAATCAATCTTAGAAATAAAGGGAAAGAAGTAATTGTCGTATCATCAGGGGCAGTTGGAATCGGAAGAAATGTTTTGGGTTTTTCAAAACGCCCGAAAGAAAAACCTGTCAGGCAGGCCTGTGCGGCAGTTGGGCAGGGGAGGTTGATGATGATGTATGAGAAATTATTTGCGGAATACAGTCAGATTACTGCTCAGATTCTTTTGACAAAAGAATCGATTACAGATCAGGAATGTGCCCGAAATGCCAGGAATACATTTGACCGGTTGGCGGCAATGAAAGTGGTGCCGATTGTTAATGAGAATGATGCGATCTCAGTTGCGGAGGAAAACCATGGTAATTTCGGGGATAATGATACGATGGCGGCTTATGTTGCGGCATTGGTGAAGGCAGATCTTCTGATACTGATGTCGGATATAGAGGGGCTATATACGGACGATCCTAAGAAAAATCCGAAAGCGCGTTTTGTCCATACAGTAGGTCATATTGATGAAGAGCTTGAAGCAATGGGGAAAGGCGCAGGAACAGAGCTGGGGACGGGAGGTATGGCGACAAAGATAGAGGCAGCGAAGATTGCAACCTGTGCAGGTGCTGACATGGTGATTGCGGATGGACATAATATTTATACAATTAACGATATTATGGCTGGAAAAAAGATAGGAACATTGTTCTTATCTGAGGATAAAGAATATATCGGGGAAAATGAGTACGCACCGGCCAGAGAGGAATTTCGCAGGAAGGCAAAGCGGAGAAAAAAAGAGCATATTTGCAAAAAGGATATTCAGAAACATAGTCAGACATGCAAGGGAGGAGTTACAAATGAGTTATATGCAGGTAATTGGTAAAAGAGCAAAAGAAGTATCCAAAACAGTACAGTTTTTGGGGCAGATAGAAAAAAATGAAGGATTGCGGTCTGTGGCCAGAGAACTTCGGCTTCAGACACCCTATATTTTACAGGCAAATGCAATAGACGTGGCTAAGGCAAGAGACGAAGGTATGAAACCATCGTTAATTGATAGATTACTCCTTACTTCACAGCGGATTAATGGAATGGCAGAAGGACTGGAACAGGTTGCAGAATTAGATGATCCGATTGGCGAGATTATCTCCATGAAAGTAAGACCAAATGGCCTGCAGATTGGAAAAAGAAGAGTCCCTCTGGGAGTGATTGGAATTATCTATGAATCCAGACCAAATGTAACGGCAGATGCATTTGGCCTGTGTTTTAAGACTGGAAATGTAGCGATATTAAGAGGTGGCTCGGATGCATTTTACTCGAATCAAGCAATCGTAAAAGTAATAAAAGATGGACTCAGGAAAGAGCATCTTCCCGAAGATGCAGTTCTCATGATAGAAAAAACAGATCGGTCAATTGTACAGGAGATGATGAAACTGAAGGAGTTTATCGATGTATTGATTCCAAGAGGTGGGAAGGGATTAATCTCAAATGTTGTGCAGAACAGCACGGTGCCTGTAATAGAAACCGGAACTGGAAATTGTCATATATATGTAGATGAATATGCAGATATCGATATGGCGGTTGAGGTTATCGATAATGCAAAGACTCAGCGGATGGGAGTCTGCAATGCATGTGAATCATTGGTGATACATGAGGATATAGCAGAGGAAGCAATTCCTGCAATTTTTAGCAGGCTAAAACAAAAGCAGGTTGAAGTAAGAGGCGATGAAAAAGCATGCAAAATTCAAAGCGGAATAGTCCCTGCTGTTGAAGAAGACTGGGGAAGCGAATACCTGGATGCTATGATATCGATAAAAACAGTTTCTTCTATAGAAGAAGCAATCACGCATATCAATCGTTACAATACCGGACATTCCGAATCAATTATAACCAAAGATTATGATCATGCTTTAAAGTTTCAGAATGAAATAGATGCAGCGGCAGTATATGTCAACGCGTCGACCAGATTTACCGATGGTTATGAGTTCGGATTCGGAGCAGAAATAGGCATCAGCACACAGAAATTACATGCAAGAGGACCAATGGGACTGGAGGCATTAACAACGACAAAATACATCATATTTGGAAATGGTCAGATACGTTCCTAAAGATTGTTATAAAGAAAACCCCCGAAAAGTGCTTGCATAATATACATTTTAGATGTATACTTATGCAAGCACTTACAATTTGGGACACGGCAAATTTAATTTGGGACGGAGGAAATTGAAAAAACCCCCGTCCCCGACCTAGACAACCTGCGTAAATTGGTTTAATATTGTCAAGTGTGCAATTTATAAAAATTCAATCGGGAAGGATGTAATATATATGATTAAAGTTGGAATTATTGGAGCAACTGGATATGCTGGCGGTGAACTGGTTCGATTGCTCATGGGGCATAAGGATGCGAAGATTGTGTGGTATGGTTCCAGAAGTTACATAGATAAGAAGTATGCGGATGTGTACCAGAATATGTTTCAGATTGTGGATGCGAAGTGTCTGGATGATAATATGGAAGAGTTGGCCGAGCAGGCGGATGTGATTTTTACTGCGACGCCGCAGGGATTCTGTGCTTCTGTAATTAATGAGGAGATTCTTTCCAAGACGAAGATTGTAGACTTGAGTGCAGATTTCCGTATTAAGGATGTGGCAACTTATGAGAAGTGGTATGGTATTGAACATAAGAGTCCTCAGTTTATTGAAGAGGCGGTGTATGGGCTGTGTGAGATTAACCGCGAGGCTGTGAAGAAGGCAAGGCTGGTTGCAAATCCTGGATGTTACACAACCTGTTCGATTCTGACGGCTTATCCGCTGGCAAAAGAAGGTATCATTGATATGAATACATTGATCGTGGATGCAAAGTCGGGCACATCGGGAGCAGGAAGAGGGGCTAAGGTGCCGAATCTGTTCTGTGAAGTCAATGAGAATATGAAGGCTTACGGAGTTGCCTCTCACAGACATACACCAGAGATCGAGGAACAGTTGGGATACGCATCAGGAGAAGAAGTCGTTATCAACTTTACTCCGCATCTGGTTCCGATGAACCGAGGAATTCTTGCTACAGAATATGCAACTTTGAAAAAAGAAGTTTCTTATGAAGAAGTAAAAGCAATTTATGATAAATATTATAAAGATGAGAAGTTCATCCGTGTTCTGGAAAAGGATGTCTGTCCTGAGACCAAATGGGTGGAGGGAAGCAATTATGTAGATATTAATTTTAAGATAGACCCGAGAACGAACCGTATCATTATGATGGGAGCAATCGATAACCTGGTAAAAGGAGCAGCCGGCCAGGCAGTACAAAATATGAATCTCATGTTCGGATTGCCGGAAAGTGAAGGTCTGGAACTAGTTCCAATGTTCCCATAGACATTTCTGGCATGGAACAATCATATCAAAATGAAATCAGATGGGAGATACATATGGTAAGAGTTATGTCAATCGATGATTACAATCAGGTATATGCACTTTGGACGAAGATTCATGGCTTTGGTCTTCGAAGTGTCGATGATTCACGAGAAGGAATCGAACGTTTCTTACAACGCAATCCGACGACCAGTGTGGTGGCAGAAGAAGAGGGTAAAATCGTTGGGGCGATCCTTTGTGGGCATGACGGACGACGAGGCTGTCTGTATCACGTGTGTGTGGATGAAGAATATCGTATGCGGGGAATCGGGAAGTCCATGGTCGTATTTGCAATGGAGGCATTAAAAAAAGAAAAGATTAACAAAGTTTCTCTGATTGCATTTACAAAAAATGATATTGGAAATGCATTTTGGAACGAAATCGGCTGGACAAAGAGATTGGACTTGAATTATTATGATTTTACTTTGAACGAAGAGAACATTACAGCATTTATTCAGTAAGAAAAATATAGCAAGAGAGGAAGAGATGAATATGAAACAGATCAAAGGCGGAGTAACCGCAGCAAAAGGATATGAAGCAGCAAGTACAGCAGCAGGAATCAAGTATAAGGACAGAACGGATATGGCAATGATCTATAGTCAGGTACCATGTGTGGCTGCAGGAACATTTACGACAAATGTTGTAAAAGCAGCACCGGTCAAATGGGACCAGCAGGTAGTAAAAAGTGGCGCAAAAGTACAGGCTGTTATCGTGAATTCAGGAATTGCCAATGCCTGTACGGGTGCGGAAGGCTTTGGATACTGTAAGGATACGGCAGTGGCAGCAGCAAAAGCACTGAATATCTCGGAAGATGGTGTCCTGATCGGTTCTACCGGAGTCATTGGAAAGCAGATGCCGATCAATCGTCTGGTGGCTGGTATCGATGCTCTGGCAGGAAAGAAGAATGACACTTTGGAAAATGGAACCGAAGCAGCAAAAGCAATTATGACCACAGATACCTGTGAAAAAGAGCTGGCAGTAACGATTGAAGTCGGAGGAAAGACGGTGACTATCGGAGGGATGGCAAAAGGATCTGGTATGATTCATCCGAATATGTGCACGATGCTTGCATTTATCACAACAGATGCAGTGATTTCCAAAGAGACTCTTCAGAAAGCATTGAGTGAAGATGTGGACGATACCTATAATATGATTTCTGTAGATGGAGATACTTCTACAAACGATACCGTTATCTTGCTGGCAAATGGACTGGCTGAGAATCCGGAGATTATATATGGAAGTGATGACTACAAGAACTTTGCAGAGGCACTGCATACCATCAATGAATATCTGGCCAAAAAGATTGCTGGAGACGGAGAGGGAGCTACTGCTTTATTTGAGGTAAAAACCGTTGGCTGTGAGAGTGTGGAGCAGGCAAAGACGCTGGCAAAATCAATCGTTTGTTCAAACCTTACAAAGACAGCAATTGCAGGACATGATGCGAACTGGGGAAGAATCCTTTGTGCAATGGGGTATTCTGGAGCACAGTTTGATCCGGAAAAAGTGGATCTGTTCTTTGAGAGCAAGGCCGGCAAGATCCAGATTATTGAAAATGGAACGGCGGTAGATTACAGTGAGGAGGAAGCAACGAAGATACTGTCAGAAGCTGAAGTAACTGCAATTGCAGATGTCAAGATGGGTGATGCCTCTGCAACGGCATGGGGATGTGATCTGACCCATGGATATATTGAGATTAACGCAGATTACAGAAGCTAATTGTGATGCTATATAATGACAGAAGAACATAATGCTGCAATCATGGCGATACAGCAATATAGAAAGGAAGTAGATGAGATGAACAAAGATATGCAGAAGTATCTGGAAAAGGCAGAAGTACTCATAGAAGCACTTCCGTATATTCAACGGTTCAACCGAAGGATTATCGTAGTAAAGTATGGCGGAAGCGCCATGGTAGATGAAGCATTAAAGGCACAGGTGATTCAGGATGTGACTCTTCTGAAACTGGTAGGATTTAAGCCGATTATCGTGCATGGAGGAGGAAAAGAGATCAGCAGATGGGTCAGCAAGGTCGGTATGAAGCCAGAATTTGTCAATGGACTTCGTGTGACGGATGAGGCAACTATGGAACTTGCAGAGATGGTATTAGGTAAGGTAAATAAAAGCCTGGTGCAGTTGGTAGAGAGTCTGGGAGTCAGAGCAATCGGAATCAGTGGAAAAGATGGAAAGCTCTTATCGGTGAATAAAAAGTATTCAGAAGGAGAAGATATCGGATTTGTGGGTGAAGTAAAAGAAGTCAATGCGCCGATTCTGTATGATCTGCTGGAGAAGGATTTCCTGCCAATCGTATGTCCAGTCGGCCTGGATGATGATTACAATACTTATAATATTAATGCAGATGATGCGGCATGTGCGATAGCCAGAGCAATGCGGGCGGAAAAGCTTGCATTTCTGACGGATATTGAGGGTGTATACAAAGATCCAAAAGATCCGTCAACTTTAATCTCAGAATTGACGGTATCCGAAGCACATAAGCTTATGAATGACGGATATGTGGGAGGCGGTATGCTTCCGAAACTTCACAATTGTATTGATGCAATTGAACATGGAGTGTCCAGAGTACATATATTGGATGGACGGATTCCACACTGTCTGCTTCTGGAAATATTCACGAATAAAGGTATTGGTACAGCAATTATTAATGACAGCGATCGAAGATTTTACTATGGAGAATAAGCATATGAATAAATATATTGAAGCAACACAAAATGGACTGGTCCATACTTATAATCAGTTTCCAATTGTGTTAGAAAAAGGAGAAGGCGTCTATCTGTATGATACCGAGGGGAAAAAATATTTGGATTTTGCTGCAGGATATGCAGTATCTTCCCTTGGATATGGCAATCAGGAATTGAATGATGCACTGAAAGCACAGATAGATCAATTGTTTCATACATCGAATCTTTATTATCATACGACATGTGGGAAGGCAGCAGAAGATCTAAAACGAGTAACAGGTATGGATCGTATTTTTTTCACCAATAGTGGAGGAGAGGCTGTCGAAGGAACATTAAAAGCTGCAAGAAAATATGCCTATAAGAGAAAAACAGGGCGTTATGAATTCATTGCGATGAAAGAGTCTTTTCATGGAAGAAGCTTTGGCGCAGTATCTGTTACTGGACATGATGCTTACAGAGAGCCGTTTGAACCATTGGTTCCTGGTGTATCATTTGCAGAATACAATAATCTTGAAAGTGTGAAAGCGCTTGTGACAGATAAGACCTGTGCAATTATTCTTGAGCCGTTACAAGGTGAAGGCGGTATCAATGTGGCTTCGGAAGAGTTCATGAAAGGGATCCGTAAGCTCTGTGATGAAGAAGGAATTTTGATGATCTGCGATGAAGTACAGTGTGGCATGGGACGGACTGGTTCGATGTTCGCATGGCAGTCTTATGGCATTAAGCCAGATATTATGTCCATGGCAAAAGCAATCGGAAGCGGAATTCCTGTCGGTGCATTTGCTATGACAGAGGAAGTAGCACAATATTCTCTTGAACCGGGGGATCATGGCACAACATACGGAGGTAATCCACTGGCATGTACAGCTGTCAGTAAGACGGTAGAGATCTTTGAACGGGAGAATCTTGTATCCCATGTGCAGGAGATTGGAGCATATCTGTCAGAACAGTTGGATATTCTGGTACAGGAATCTGACTGCGTGACAGCAAGAAAGGGCAAAGGTCTGATGCAGGGAATTCAGGTTACAAAACCGACCGGAGAGATTGCGAATGCTGCTTTGCAGGAAGGTCTTCTTGTAATCGGTGCAGGAGCGGATGTAATTCGTTTTGTTCCGCCACTGATTATTGAAAAAGAACATGTGGATGAAATGATAGAGAAATTGAAGAAAGTGCTGTAGACATAAAAAATCAATCGTTGGATATACTATTTACAGGAATGTAGGAGGTAGATCGGATGATTGGTTTTTTAATTGCTCTTTTGTCAGGGGCTTTAATGAGTGTACAAGGCGTGTTTAATACACAGGTGACGAAGACGACAGGAATGTGGGTCAGTAACGGATGGGTACAATTGAGTGCTTTTGCATTATGCTTTGTGGCATGGTTGATCTCGGGCAGGGATAATGTAATGACGCTCGCAAAGGTAGAACCCAAATATGTACTTTTAGGCGGTGTGATCGGGGCCGGAATTACATGGACAGTAATCAAGAGCATGGAACAGCTGGGCCCGGCAAAAGCAACGTTGTTGATCGTAATCTCTCAGTTAATCGTTGCGTATATTATTGAATTGTTGGGATTGTTCGGGGTAGAGAAAGAACCACTTGAGTGGAGAAAGGTAATCGGCATGGGGATTGCTTTGATTGGAGTTGCAATTTTTCAGTGGAAATAGTACAATAACTTTATCTAGGCATATGCGGGGTATTTGCAGTTACGACAGACTGTAAAGGAGAATTTATGCGTAGAAAGATCTGGAAAAAAAGAAAAGTTATCATTATGGCGGCAGTTTTGCTTCTGCTTGCAGGATGTTCAAAAGAAGCGGAAAAAGAGCAGGTGCAATTGGCAGAAGTAAAAGAAGATACATCGCAAGATGCAGAGACAGAAGATACGGAAGAGAAACAGGAGGCAATCTATGTCCATGTATGTGGCGAGGTTGTGAATCCAGGAGTATACAGACTTCATACAGGCAGCCGTATCTATGAGGCATTGGAAGCGGCTGGGGGACTTAGTGATGAAGCATCAGCAGAAGCGTTGAATCAGGCGGAGCAGATAGAGGATGGACAGCAGATATATGTTCCTTCCAGAGAAGAAAAAGAACAGCAAATCTTAGAAAATCAAAGCGCAGATCCAGAAGAAGATGGCAAAGTGAATTTGAATACAGCATCGAAAGAGCAGCTTAAGACTTTAAATGGAATTGGTGAGGCAAAGGCAACAGCCATTATCCAGTACCGAGAAGAGCATGGCGGTTTTCAGAAGATTGAAGAATTAATGGAAGTGGAAGGCATTAAAGAAGGTACGTTTCAAAAGATTATGGATCAGATAAAGATTTAGCGAGGGAGAGCGTGAATGGGTAGAAGAGTATTGGTAGTAGACGATGAAAAATTAATTGTAAAAGGAATTCGTTTTAGCTTAGAACAAGATGGAATGGAAGTAGACTGTGCTTATGATGGGGAGGAAGCATTGAAACTTGCCAGAGAGAATGCCTATGACATGATTTTATTAGATGTTATGCTGCCAAAGCATGATGGATTTGAAGTATGCCAGCAGATTCGTGAATTTTCAGATGTTCCTATTGTTATGCTGACGGCCAGAAGTGATGATATGGATAAGATACTGGGATTGGAATATGGCGCAGATGATTACATAACGAAGCCATTTAATATTCTGGAAGTAAAGGCACGTATCAAAGCAATCATGCGTCGTGTCAGCAAAAGTAATCAAAGCAAGGTGAACGATAAGATTATTGTGAAAGGTGATATGACGATTGATTGTGAGAGCCGGCGCGTGGTTATCGGAAAAAAAGAGGTTAATCTGACGGCAAAAGAATTCGATCTTCTGGAATTGTTGGCAATGAATCCGAATAAAGTCTATAGCCGTGAAAATCTGTTGAACATTGTATGGGGATATGAATATCCTGGAGATGCAAGAACAGTAGATGTACATATACGTAGGCTTAGGGAGAAGATTGAGACGAATCCAAGTGATCCAAAGTACGTATATACAAAATGGGGAGTGGGTTATTATTTTAGGGGTTAAAAAGTATTTTAAACAGAATGTATTTAAGAGCTTGCGTTTTCGAATCACCCTGTTGATATTTTTGGCTGGGATTGTGCCGGGCCTTATTATGAGAGGGGTGATTCTGAGCAGTTATGAGAAAAGAACAGTAGAAGTACGAACTGCAGAGATACAGAATCAATGTACTATTCTTGGCAATCAACTGAGTAATTCCAATTACTTGGCTGGTGAAGCGTCTGAAGTGATCAGAACGGAGCTGGTGCAGCTATCCAATATCTATAGTGGACGTGTTCTGATCATAGATCAAGAGTTCCATATTGAAGAAGATACATATGATATGGATATGGGAAAAACCATCGTATCCGAAGAAGTAATCCGGTGCTTTCAGGGAAAGGGCACCAGTAATTATGATGCAAAAAACAGGCATATAGAGGTGACTTCTCCAATCTATGAGATGGGATCGGATAAAGTATTAGGAGTCATGCTTGTAAGTGTATCGACGGATTCGATTGTTGACAGTATGCAGATATTAGATGAAAGAATCTTGATTGTGGAACTTACGATTGCTGTAGTACTGTTGGCGTTGGCTTTTGCGGCAGGTATCATTATGGTGAGGCCATTCCAAAGAATCAGTTGTTCTTTGGCGGCGGTAACGGATGGATATGAGGACAATTATCTGCATGAGAACACCTATACAGAGACTATATTGATCTCAGAATCATTTAACAGAATGGTAGAACGAATGAAAGTGTTGGATGATTCTCGCAATGAATTCGTGGCAAATGTGTCACATGAATTAAAGACACCGCTGACATCAATGAAGGTATTGGCAGATTCGTTGTTGGCACAGGAAGATGTTCCGGCAGAACTATATCAGGAATTTATGGGAGATTTGTCAGAAGAGATTGAAAGAGAGAATAAGATTATCAATGATCTCCTGTCTCTGGTGAAGATGGACAAGACGGCAAATACTTTGAATATCAAGTCTGAAAATATCAATGCCCTGGTAGAAAGAATACTGAAGCAGCTTCGGCCAATAGCAGCGACACGCAATATCGAAGTGGTATTTGAAAGCTTCCGTCCGGTAACCGCTGAAGTAGATGAGATGAAACTGTCACTTGCGATTACAAATCTTGTAGAAAATGCTATTAAGTATAATAAAGAGAATGGATGGATTCATGTATCTTTGAACGCGGATCACAAAAATTGTTATATTGAAGTTGCCGATTCTGGAATTGGAATCCCTGAAGAGGCGCTGGAACATATATTTGAAAGGTTTTATCGTGTCGATAAATCCCATTCCAGAGAAATCGGTGGAACTGGGTTGGGTCTTGCCATTGCAAGAAGTGCGGTGGTGATGCATCGAGGCGCAATTAAGGCTTATAGTCAGGTGGGAGAGGGAACGACATTTACAATACGAATTCCGCTGACTTATGTATCTTAGGACAGGAGGAAAGAGCAATATGAGTCGAAAAAGATGCTATACGATTGTTTGCATACTGCTGTGTCTTTCACTTCTGGCAGGATGCAGAAAAGGAAAGGAACCAGAAGAAGGAGAGTCTTTTATCTGTTACGTGAATACAGAAGATACCGCTTTGGTAAAAGAAAAGTATGAGATGAAAGGAGAGAATGCGGAGGAAAAGGTTCAGAACTTATTGAATGCGATGCAAAAGGAACCAGATTCTATAGAATATAAAAGCGTGTTCCCGGAAAAATTAAAGATACAAGACTGGACGTTATCCGATAAAAAATTAGAGATTCATTTTAACAGTACTTATGAGAAACTGAGTGCTGCCAAAGAGGTGCTGCTGAAAGCAGCTGTGGTACAGACTTTGTCGCAGCTTTCAGAGGTAGAGTATGTCTGCTTTTTTATTGAGAACAGTCCATTAACTGATAATCTGGGTAAAGAAGTGGGGTATATGCGTGCAGAAGATTTTGTGCAGAATACAGGTTCATTGTTGTATTCTTACCAGGTTGGAGAATTGAAACTATATTTTGCCAATGAGCAAGGAAATGCTATGATAACAGAAAATATCAGCGTCCGTTATAATAGTAATACATCGATAGAAAAGCTGATAGTAGAACAATTATTGAAGGGTCCGTCTAAGGAAGGACTGTATCCGGTGATTCCGCCGGAAACTAAGGTGCTTGGCGTGTCGGTCAAGGATAATGTGTGTTATGTGAATCTTGATGAAGGATTTCTGAATAATACTTACACGATAGATCCTAAAATTACAATATATGCAATTGTTAATTCTATTGTTGATGGAGGTGCATCCAGTCAGGTGCAGATTCTGGTGAATGGGGAATCCGATATCACATACATGGGAACAGTAGATCTTAGTAAGCCATTATCACGAGATCAGAACCTTGTGGAGGAGAAAGAATAGTCATGAAAAACAGGCCATTGTTAAGTGTGTGCCTGATAATATTGATGATGGTTGCTGTGAGTATAGCGGTTGGAGGAGAGAGGTTTGTAAAAGAACTTCGTCCTTCACCGCTTGAATGTATTGTGTCCCAAGGCGATACAATATCTTTACAGGGACAAATCTATTATTTTGAGCAGAAGGATAAATATCAGGCAGTATATCTAAAGAACAATTCTATTCAATATGAGAAACAATCGTTTCAAGAATCTAAGATTATCGTATACATAGATCCCGATTTACAAGTGAATATAGGAAATGTCATACAGGCAGAAGGAGAAGTCTCATTTTTTCAACATGCCAGAAATCCAGGAAATTTTGATCAGAAACAGTACTATCAGTGTCAGAATATTCATGGGTTGATGTGGGCAGAAAAAGTGACTGTAATTGATAGACAAGAATGGAAATTACAGTCTGGGCTTATGAAGTTCCGGCTTCAGTGGAAAGAGCAATTGATCAGAATGATGGGAGACGAAGATGGGACTGTATTAAGTGCCATGATGTTGGGGGAAAAGTCCTCTATGGATCAGGATTTAAGAACGCTTTATCAGGCAAATGGGATTGCGCATATACTTGCAATTTCAGGGCTGCATCTTTCCTTTGTAGGACTGGGAATGTATCGGATGTTACGTCGGCTGACAGGTTCATATTCTGTTGGAGGGGTGGCTGGAATATTTTTTCTGTGCATGTATATCTTGATGATCGGATGTACAGTATCAGCTATGCGTGCACTTGTAATGTTCCTGTTCAGAGTCGGGGCAGATATGACCGGTCGGCATTATGATGCGCCGACAGCATTTGCTTTTGCCGCAGTGGTAGTATTGTTGTGGAGACCGCTTTATCTGTTCGATGGCGGATTTTGGTTATCTTTCGGAGCAGTGTTGGCAATTCTACTGGTACTTCCAGCGTTTCAAGACTTCGCGTTTCAGGGAATTTGGGCCAGCGTCAGTATCAATCTCGTATTACTTCCCATTTTGTTATACTATTTTTTTGAGTTTCCACTTTATTCATTTCTGTTGAATCTTTTTGTAATTCCACTTATGTCAGTCTTGTTATTCCTGGGAATGGCAGGAAGCGGAATCTATGTGGTGTGTATGCCAATAGCTAAAATCCTTATGAAGATATGTGGAGTAATTCTCTGGATTTATAAAAAGGGTTGTAACATCGCCATTAGGCTTCCGGCATCTAGAATCGTGACTGGCAGACCACAGTTGTGGCAGATTGCAGTATATTATGTTGTGTTGTGTATGGTCTTACTTTTGCTATGGAAGAAATCAAACCGGTGCAAAGTACTGGCAGCAGCACTTTTGGGAATGGCAGTATTTGTGCTGGGATTTCGCTGGGGTGAAGATGGAAAACTGATGACGACAATCTTAGATGTCGGGCAAGGGGATGGGATTTTTATCAAAGGACCGGATGGAGGAACATATCTGATTGATGGAGGAAGCAGTGATGTGAAAAAGATAGGACAATATAGAATTGAGCCTTTTTTAAAGTCACAGGGAGTATCTAGACTTGACTATGTAATCGTGACGCATGGAGACAGTGATCATATGAATGGGATTGAAGAATTGATAGATCGGAAGAAAATAGGAGTGACCATAGATACTCTGGTTCTTCCGGTGCAGGAAGTGTGGGGAGAAGAATTGGTGGCATTGGCAGAGAGAGCAAAAAAAGAAGGGATTCGTGTAGTTGTGATCGCTCCAGGTCAGGAGATCATGGAAGAGGAGCTGACTCTGACTTGTCTGCAACCAAGTGAAGCCGAAGAAGGATTAGAGACGGGAAATGAGACATCCATGGTAATGGCAGTGTCCTATGGGGAATATGATATGCTCCTTACTGGAGATGTAGAAGGCAAAGGAGAAGAAGAATTGACGGATCTTTTGAAGCATAAGTATAAAAATTGTTCTTGGGAAGTACTGAAAGTAGCCCACCATGGCTCTAAGAACTCTTCAAGCAAAGAATTCTTAGATGTGGTGAAACCACGATATGCTATTATATCAGCGGGACAAAAGAACCGATACGGACATCCGCATCAAGAGACGATTGCCAGGCTGGAAGAAGCAGAATGTAAAATTAAGTCAACACAAGAAACAGGTGCGGTAATGATAATTATCCATAAAAATGAGATGTACATAAAGTGGAATTGTTACGCAGACAATTCGTGATTACATTGGGGAAACAGTTGAATTCAAGAAAAAGATTCAGTATAATTCTAAAAGGAAGTTGATTTAAATGATACGAAAAGAGGTAATAGAAGATGACATATGAAGAAGTATTGAATCATGCAAAAACTTGCATGGGAGAACATTGCAAAGCCTGTCCGGTATGTAATGGAAAGGCTTGTGGCAATAAGATGCCGGGACCTGGAGCAAAGGGAAGTGGAACGGTGGCAATTCGTAATTATGATAAATGGCAGGAATTATGTGTGAACATGGATACGATCTGTGAAAATAAACCAGTAGACACTACATTGAATATTTTTGGAGAGTCTTTTAAATATCCGATTTTTGCCGCTCCAATCGGAGCGATGAAGTTGCATTATGGAGATAAATATGATGATCTGGAGTACAATGATATCCTGGTATCTGCCTGTGCAGATGCAGGAATTGCAGCATTTACCGGAGATGGTACTAATCCGGCAGTTATGGTGGCAGCAACCAAAGCAATCAAGGGAAAGGGAGGAAAAGGAATCCCGACAGTAAAACCGTGGGACATGAATACTTTAAGAGAAAAGTTGTCTATGATTCAGGATTCTGGTTCTTTTGCGGTGGCAATGGATATCGATGCGGCAGGTCTTCCGTTTTTGAAGAATCTTACTCCTCCGGCTGGAAGTAAATCAGTGGAAGAACTTCAGGAGATTGTGCGAGAAGCAAAAGTTCCTTTTATTCTGAAAGGTATCATGACTGTAAAAGGTGCGTTGAAGGCGAAAGAAGCCGGGGCGGCAGCAATTGTTGTATCGAATCATGGAGGACGTGTGCTGGATCAGTGTCCGGCAACAGCAGAAGTATTAGCAGACATTGTGGATGCAGTCGGAAAAGATATGAAGATATTTGTCGATGGAGGAATTCGTTCAGGTGTCGATATCTTTAAAGCGTTAGCACTTGGTGCAGATGCGGTTTTGATTGGACGTCCATACGTGACGGCTGTATATGGTGGAGCCGGAGAAGGTGTCGCAGCCTATACGGAAAAACTGGCTTCAGAATTAAAGGATACTATGGCAATGTGTGGGGCACATTCCCTGGAAGATATTTCAAGAGACATGGTAAGATAATTCATGAAAAGTTTGAATGAGGATATTAAATTAGGTCAATTTAAGCAAATATATCTCCTGTATGGGGAGGAGGCTTATTTGAAAAAACAGTATAAAGATAAGCTTACCAAAGCGATACTCCCAGATGGGGATACCGTGAATTATGCTTATTATGAGGGGAAAGGAATCAATCCGGCAGAATTGATCGATCTGGCGGAAACGAT
Source organism: Faecalicatena contorta (assembly GCF_021531895.1). Classification (GTDB taxonomy): domain Bacteria; phylum Bacillota; class Clostridia; order Lachnospirales; family Lachnospiraceae; genus JAFBIX01. Next base: position 19,524 of record NZ_JAFBIX010000021.1, read on the forward strand.
GCCGTTTTTTGCTGAGCGCAGATTGATCGTGATAGAAAATTCTGGCTTTTTTAAAAGTGCAACACCAGAATTAGCAGATTATATGAAAAATATGCCTGACACTGTCTGCTTCTTATTTGTAGAAAATGAAGTGGACAAGCGCGGTAAGATGTATAAGGCGGCAAAAGATAAGGGGCGGATCGTTGAAATGGGACGCCAGGATGAGAAGACACTTTTGTATTGGATTGCCGGTAATGTGAAAAGAGAAGGCAGACAGATCAAGGAATCTACAGCTCGTTATCTGGTGTCAAAAACAGGCACAGACATGGAGAATCTGGAAAAAGAGATGGAAAAGTTATTCTCCTATACATTGGGCAGAAACGAGATTACGGTACAGGATATTGACGATATCTGTACGACCCAGATTACCAACAAGATTTTTGAAATGGTGGAAGCGGTAGCTGTAAAACAGCAGAAAAAAGCCTTGAATTATTATTATGACCTGCTTGCATTGAAAGAACCGCCGATGCGAATCTTGTATCTTCTGGCCCGCCAGTTCAAACTACTTCTTGAAGTGAAGGATCTCTGTGGAAAAGGATATGAAAAATCACAGATTGCAAAGACTGTAGGACTCCATCCTTTTGTGGCTGGCAAGTATATACAGCAGTGCAGAACTTTTTCCAGGGAAGAGCTTAGAAGTATCATGGAAGAAGCAGTCAATACGGAAGAAATGGTAAAAACAGGACGTCTGAATGATGTGATGAGTGTGGAACTTTTCATTGTAAAATACAGTGCTGCGTGATATACTGAGCGCAGCGATTGCTGAAAATAATAATTGTAAATTTATGATTAAGGGGAAAGATATCAGTGGCAATAGATCAGAGTAAAATTCGTAATTTTTGTATTATAGCGCATATTGATCACGGAAAATCTACGCTGGCAGACCGTATTATTGAGATGACAGGTCTGCTTACCAGCCGGGAGATGCAGTCTCAGGTTCTTGACAATATGGAATTGGAGAGAGAGCGAGGAATTACCATCAAAGCGCAGGCGGTGCGTATTGTTTATAAGGCGAAGAACGGGGAAGAGTATATTTTCAATCTGATTGATACCCCAGGGCATGTGGATTTTAATTATGAAGTTTCCAGAAGTCTGGCTGCCTGTGATGGAGCAATTCTGGTAGTTGATGCCGCACAGGGTGTGGAGGCTCAGACACTGGCGAACGTCTATCTGGCATTGGATCATGATCTGGATGTTATGCCGGTGATTAATAAGATTGATCTTCCAAGTGCTGAGCCGGAGCGTGTGATTGAGGAGATTGAAGATGTCATTGGCATCGAGGCAACGGATGCACCATTGATCTCTGCAAAAACCGGATTGAATGTGGATCAGGTTCTGGAGCAGATTGTTGAGAAGATTCCGGCTCCTGTGGGAAATCCAGAGGCACCTTTGCAGGCTTTGATTTTTGACTCTTTATATGATTCTTATAAAGGTGTTATAGTATTCTGTCGAATCAAGGAAGGATCCGTTCGAAAGGGAACTCCGATTCTGATGATGGCGACCGGAGCAAAGGCTGAGGTCGTGGAAGTGGGCTACTTTGGCGCAGGACAGTTCATTCCTTGTGAGGAGCTAAGCGCAGGAATGGTAGGATATATTACGGCCAGTCTGAAGAATGTGAAGGATACTCGTGTGGGAGATACGATTACCAATGCGGTGGAACCATGTGCTGAACCACTTCCCGGATATAAGAAAGTAAACCCAATGGTTTATTGTGGCATGTATCCGGCAGATGGCGCGAAATACCCGGATCTTAGAGATGCGCTGGAAAAATTGCAGTTAAATGATGCGTCTTTGCAGTTTGAACCAGAGACATCTATTGCATTAGGATTTGGTTTCCGATGTGGCTTTTTGGGATTATTACATCTGGAAATTATTCAGGAACGTCTGGAGAGAGAATATAATCTGGATCTGGTAACGACCGCACCAGGTGTTATCTACAAGGTTCATAAAACCAATGGAGATGTTATTGAATTGACCAACCCGTCTAATCTTCCAGATCCATCAGAAATAGAGTATATGGAAGAACCTATGGTTAAGGCTGAAATCATGGTAACTTCCGAGTTTATCGGTGCCATTATGGATCTGTGTCAGGAACGCAGGGGAATCTATGATGGGATGGAATATATTGAAGAGACTCGTGCAGTGCTGAGATATCATTTGCCATTGAATGAGATTATCTATGATTTCTTTGATGCATTAAAATCTCGATCCCGAGGTTATGCATCCTTCGATTATGAGATGGATGGTTATGTACAGTCTAATCTTGTGAAACTGGATATTTTGATTAACAAAGAAGAGGTAGATGCGCTTTCCTTTATTATTCATGCAGATACAGCATATGAACGCGGACGTAAGATGTGTGAGAAGTTAAAGGAAGAGATTCCAAGACAGTTGTTCGAGATTCCGATTCAGGCTGCAATCGGAAGTAAGATTATTGCCAGAGAGACGGTAAAAGCGATGCGCAAAGATGTGTTGGCGAAATGCTACGGTGGTGATATCAGCCGTAAGAGGAAGCTTCTGGAAAAGCAAAAAGAAGGTAAGAAGCGTATGCGACAGGTGGGAAATGTTGAGATTCCACAAAAAGCATTTATGAGTGTATTAAAGCTGGATGATAAGTAATGAGACCATTAGAATTATATGTTCATATACCGTTCTGTGTGAAGAAATGCAGGTACTGTGATTTCCTGTCAGCACCTGCTTCGGCTGAAGAAAGACAGCGGTATGTAGAAGAACTTTGTGAGCAGATACGTGCTTATGGAGTGTTGTCAGGGGATTATCATATTGTCAGTGTTTTCATTGGCGGAGGGACACCGTCTATTCTGGAACCTGGGCAGATTCATGCGATTTTTGATGCTGTCAGAGGAACCTTTCCGGTAGATTCAGATGCAGAGATCTCAATAGAAGTGAATCCTGGTACTGTAGACCGGATGAAGATGAAGTCCTATCGGAAAGTTGGTATTAATCGTCTGAGTATAGGTCTTCAGTCGACGAATAATCAGGAATTAAAGATGCTTGGCAGGATTCATACATATGAAGATTTTCTGGAAACTTTCGTACTTGCAAGAGAAGAGGGATTTGACAATATTAATGTAGATCTGATGTCGGGAATACCATTTCAGACGCTGAAAGATTGGATGAAGACCCTGAGTACAGTGGCAGAATTGGGACTGGAACATATATCAGCATATAGTCTGATTATTGAGCCTGGCACGCCATTTTATGAAAAGTATGGCGAAGGAGAGCGGGCCAAAGCAAGAAGAAAAAGAGAGCTTCCCGATGAAGATACAGAACGTCTGATGTATCAGCTTACTGCAGATATTCTTAAGGAATATGGATATCACAGATATGAGATATCGAATTATGCCAGAGAAGGATATGAATGCCGTCATAATCTTGGATATTGGAATCGGGCAGAATATCTGGGTATTGGGACCGGAGCTGCATCTCTGATGCAAAACAGACGTTGGACACAGGGAGAAGAGCCAGAAGTCCTAAGCAGGGCAAATCAGATGGAGGAGTATATGTTCCTGGGGCTTCGAAAGATAGAAGGCGTGTCAAAAAGTAAGTTCCAGAAAGACTTTGGATGCATTATGGAAGATATTTATGGAAATGTCTTGCAGGATATGTATGATAAAAAACTGTTAGAAGAATCAGGAGATTATGTGAGACTGACAGAGAGAGGGATTGATATCAGTAATTATGTGATGAGTGAATTCCTTCTGGAAGACTAAGTATATAACCAATAAATGTAAGGCGCAGGGATTACTGCGCCTTCTCTATAGATAGAGATATATTATATTTACATTTGAAATAAAATTCCAATGATTGCACCCATAATAATCCATACAAGGGGGTGCAGTTTTTTTAATGGCTTGATCTGCATGAAAATAAATGCTATCAGGCAGACAGTAATGCTGATCAGATTGAGACGTGTCTGTCCATCGGTGGCACAGACCATCGTAATCTGTAAGAGCTCCCATACTGCATAACCTATCAGGGCGGCTACTGTAGGACGGATTCCATAAAAAACAGCTTTGACTGTAGGATTTTCACTAAAGTTTTCTAAGAATCTGGCGATCAGGACAATAATAACTAATGCTGGAGCTGTCAATGATAAAGTTGCAATCAGAGCGCCAGGAATACCAGCTGCCTGGTATCCGGCGTAAGTTGCCATATTAATGCCGACGGGTCCAGGGGTACTTTCACTGATTGCGACCATATTCGCAAGCTCACTGGCAGTAAACCAATCGTATTTTTCTGTCAGATCCATAAGGAAAGGAAGTGTAGCCATTCCACCGCCCACAGAAAATAAGCCGATTTTGAAAAATTCAAAAGCTAGTGTCAGATATATCATTTGGCACATCTCCTTTCTAGTTTTTTGGCAATGATTCCAACGAGACCTGCCAATATGATAATTACAGCAGTAGGAATCGGAGTAAAGCATGCCAGAAGAAAAGCTACAAGAAACAGAATAGCTCCGAGCTTATCGATAATACCCTTACGCGCCATAGATACAACGGTGTTGAGCATTAATGCACAGACAATAACGCGAATTCCTGCAAGTGCATGTACAACGAGTGGAAGATGGATAAAGTTCTGTAAAATGGATGCAATCAAGCAGATAATAATGATGGAAGGTGAGATAACACCAAGTGTTCCGGCAACTCCTCCTGTGAAACCTGCTTGTTTATATCCGACGTAAGTTGCAGTGTTCACGGCAATGATACCCGGAGTACATTGGCCGATTGCATACATATCGAGAATTTCTTCTTCGGTACACCAATGGCGTTCTTCCACTACTTCTCTCTGAAGCATTGGCAGCATTGCAAGTCCACCGCCGAAAGTAAGTCCTCCTATTTTAAAAAAACTAATGTATAAGTCTCTTAATTTCTTTAATTTCATAAAATCCCCCTTTTGTTCACAGCAGATTTGACATAATCATTGCATAGACTTCCTGGTTCTTTTTGGTCCAGTTATTTGCTATGGTTTCGGCTTCGGCTTCTGTCGGAGCAGTGACTGTCAAGTCAATGAGAGGAACACCATGTTCGATTACCTGACATCGTACCGAATATTCCTGATTGGAATTGCGATAGTAATCTGATTTGACAGAAACTTCATTTTTTAATTCGTATTGCTTTTCTTTTAAAAAAGTATTGATATCTTGCTGAATGGCAGGAGATATATCATTTTTAAAGAAATGAATCGTCTCTGCACCTTCTTCAGTAAGATGGTAGAAGGTTCTGCTGTGCGTTGATTCTTCGCGGATGAAACCAGACTCGATGAGTTCCGATATTGCCTGCTGCAGTTTAAAATAAGTGGTATATCCTTCGTCCAGAATGAATTCTGATATCTGAGCATTGGTCAGAGGAAAATCTACTTTACTCAGCATATAGAGAACAATTAATTTATATAATTTGAAAGACGTGTCCATGGTCATAACTCCTTTCCTTGCCATATGTCGTGAGTTTTCAAATATGCCTGCATATTGTTTAATACCTGACGTTTATTTCCCGTCCATAAGGGGGCAATCAGAAGCGATTTCGGTCCGTCACCAGTAAGTCTGTGTATGACGATATCTGGGCGGAGATGACACAGGCACTGGCCAATGAGCGAAAAATATTCTTCCATATCCGGAAGCGAGAATGGATGTTCGTTGTAGTAATCGGCCAGATCTGTATCTTTTAGTATGTGTAATAATTGCAACTTCACTCCTTGAATATCCTGCGCATTCAGATAATGGACGGTATCAAGAATATCTTTGGTACTTTCTCCGGGGAGCCCTAGAATCATATGAACGATGACTGGGATATGAATAGCGCGAAGCTTCTGGACTGCCTGCTCAAATACAGGAAGTTCATAACCTCTTCTGATAAAATGGGCAGTCTTAGGGTGAATGGTCTGAAGGCCCAGCTCAACCCACACAGGCTTTATCTGGTTTAATTCATCTAATAATTCTATGATATCTGACCCGAGACAATCCGGTCGTGTGGCAATATCCAGAATCTTTATGTCAGGGTGATGAATTGCTTCAGTGAAGACTTCTCTTAGATAAGAAACAGGGGCATAGGTGTTGGTGTATGCCTGAAAATATGCGATGTAAGATACACCGGAATGCTTTTTGGCTACTTGAGATTTACCCTGTTCAATCTGTTCTGTAATTGACAATCTTCGATTAGAGGCAAAATCACCTGAACCGCCGGTACTGCAAAAGATACAGCCCCGGCGGCCCAAAGTGCCATCTCGGTTCGGACAGGTCATTCCTCCATCCAGAGAAATCTTATATAGTTTTTCTCCATAAGTCTGCTTTATATAATAATCAAGAGAATAATATCTTTTTTCTCCCCATCGGATAGTCATGTTAGATCAATTCCTTTACTGCACGGCTGACAACATCGGCAACTCGCGGATCAAAAGCTTCTGGCAGAATGTTGTTTTCATTCAATTCATCATCAGAGACCAGACTTGCAATTGCTTTGGCGGTTGCTAATTTCATTTCTTCGGTAATCTGAGTTGCGCGTCCTTCTAAAGCACCTTTGAAGATACCAGGGAATGCAACAACATTATTGACTTGATTCGGAAAGTCGGATCGTCCGGTTCCTACGACTTTGGCACCAGCAGCTTTGGCAAGATCAGGCATGATTTCCGGTACTGGATTAGCCATTGCAAAGAGAATAGCATCCTGATTCATAGAAGCAACCATTTCCTGAGTCACGATATTAGGTGCAGAGACACCTACAAAGATATCTGCGCCCTTCAATGCATCTGCCAATGTTCCGGCCTTCCCTTCCAGGTTTGTAACTTCCACCATCTTCTGCTGCATCCAGTTCAGATTTGGGGAATCTTTACCTATAATTCCATTAATATCACACATGGTAATATGTTTGAAACCATAGGTAAGAAGTAATTTTGTTATAGCGACACCTGCAGATCCTGCACCGTTAACAACGACTTTGGAATCTTCTTTATTTTTGCCGGTTACTTTCATCGCATTGATGATTCCGGCAAGAACTACAATTGCTGTTCCATGCTGGTCATCGTGGAATACTGGGATGTCCAATAATTCTTTCAGTCGCTCTTCAATCTCAAAACAACGAGGAGCGCTGATATCTTCCAGATTGATACCGCCGAATGCCGGAGCAATATTGACGACAGTCTTGATAATCTCTTCTGTGTCTTGTGTGTCGAGACAGATAGGTACAGCATTTACTCCGCCGAATTCTTTGAATAATACTGCCTTGCCTTCCATAACTGGCATAGCGGCAAGAGCACCGATGTTGCCGAGACCAAGAACTGCGCTTCCATCAGAAACGACAGCAACGGTGTTGGATTTGATTGTATAGGTATAAGCAGCTTCTTTATCTTTTGCTATGACTTTGCAAGGTTCAGCGACACCTGGTGTATAGGCAATTGCAAGATCTTCACGGGAATTTACATGGGATTTTGCGGTTGTTTCAATCTTTCCCTGCCATTTTTCATGCATCATAAGTGCTTTTTCATTTGTTGTCATGGGGATACCACCTTTTCATTTATATTTTCATTGGTTATAATCATATCATTCCTGGAAAAGCAAATCAATAAAAAGGCTTTTAAAAATAGAAGAATTGTAGTATAATCATACCATATTCAAGAGAAGCTCAATCGAGCCTGAAAAATCCCATTGTGTTATATGGAGAATATGTGAGGAACGTTTATGATGAGAGAGAAGTATGAATCTTTGCCTTTGTCTACTTTAAAAGACCTTGCAAAAGCAAGGGGATTAAAAGGTATTTCAACCATGAAAAAGGCGGAATTGGTTGAACGTATGCTCGAGGAGGATGAAAAAGAGAAGCAGGTTTCCAGAGATGCGGTGAAAGAAATGTCTGCCAATACAGGAGATAAAGAAATGCATGACATAGACAGGTTGGACAGTGGTGTCAAGGCACGGGGAATTCTGGAGGTTCATCAGGATGGTTACGGATTTATCCGAAGTGCGAATTATCTTCCAGGAGAGAATGATGTCTATGTATCACCATCCCAGATTCGTAAGTTCAATCTGAAGACTGGAGATATTCTGGAAGGGAATACTCGAATTAAGACACAACAGGAAAAGTTCAGCGCGTTGTTATATTTGACGAAGATTAATGAGATGGATCCGATGAAAGCGATGCGCAGAGCGAATTTTGAAGATATGACTCCAATTTTTCCAAACGAAAGGTTGCGTCTGGAATGTGGTAAGACAAGCACAGCCATGCGTATTGTGGATCTTCTGTCTCCAATTGGAAAAGGACAGCGTGGAATGATCGTGTCACCTCCGAAGGCTGGTAAGACGACCTTGCTGAAGCAGGTGGCGTTGTCTGTACGTAAAAATAATCCGGAGATTCATCTGTTAATTTTGCTGATCGATGAGCGGCCGGAGGAAGTAACTGATATAAAGGAAGCAATTGAAGGCGATAATGTAGAAGTGATATACTCTACGTTTGATGAACTCCCGGAACATCACAAACGTGTGTCGGAGATGGTCATTGAGCGGGCAAAGCGTCTGGTAGAACATAAAAAAGATGTTATGATTCTATTGGATAGTATTACAAGGCTTGCAAGAGCATATAATCTTACGGTTCCGCCATCAGGAAGGACTTTATCAGGTGGTCTTGATCCGGCTGCCCTTCATATGCCAAAGAGGTTCTTTGGTGCGGCAAGAAATATGCGTGAGGGAGGAAGCCTTACGATATTGGCAACTGCATTGGTAGATACGGGAAGTAAGATGGATGATGTGGTCTATGAAGAATTTAAAGGTACTGGCAATATGGAATTGGTATTAGACCGCAAGTTATCAGAAAGAAGAGTGTTCCCTGCAATAGACATTCCAAAATCTGGGACAAGAAGAGAAGATCTTTTGTTGTCCAGGGAAGAGCAGGAGGCTGTGGATTCTATGCGCAGAGCATTGAATGGAATGAGGGCAGAAGAAGCGGTCGACAATATTCTGAATATGTTCAGTCGAACAAGAAATAATGCAGAATTGATTCAATTAGTAAAAAAGACAAAATTAATCTAGACAAGATACGATATTTATGATACAATGACAAAGCTGTTTAGAAAACGAAATTTAATTGCACATCGTGCATGTGACTAAATAAAGAAGAGGTGAAAATCATGAAAGAAGGAATACATCCAGCATATCATCAGGCAACTGTAACTTGTAACTGTGGCAATACATTTGTAACAGGATCTACAAAAGAAGATATTCACGTAGAAATTTGTTCTAAATGTCATCCATTCTATACAGGACAGCAGAAAGCAACTCAGGCTCGTGGTCGTGTTGATAAGTTCAATAAGAAATACGGAATGGACAAATAATATTTACAAGTATCGGGTTGAGGTTGATATAATCTCAACCCTTTTATGTTTATAGAAATAAAGGAGTTGTGTATGAAGTCATCAAATATTGGCGGACAGGCAGTGCTGGAGGGAATCATGATGAAGCATAAGGATGATTATGCTGTGGCAGTGCGCAAGCCGGATGGAGAGATTTTTGTACAGAAAGAGACTTATCAGAGTATTACGGGCAGATGGAAGAAACTGACGACAGTACCATTTGTCAGAGGAATCTTTAATTTTATTGATTCTATGGTACTGGGGATAAAGACATTGACGTTCTCTGCAAGTTTTTATGAAGAGGAAGAAGAGGTTCAGGAACTGACAGAAAAAGAAGCACAGAAGAAGGAAAAGCAGGAGAGCATTATTATGGGAATTACTGTGGTATTTTCCGTAGTCGCAGCAGTTGCAATCTTTATGGTATTACCATATTTCCTGTCTTTATTATTGAAGCCGTTGATTGCTTCCTATACTATCAGAACTGTCATAGAAGGATTCGTAAGAATAGGGATTTTTGTAGTGTATGTGCTTCTGATATCCAGAATGGAAGATATCCAGAGAACATTTATGTACCATGGGGCAGAGCATAAATGTATCAATTGTATTGAACATGGCTTGCCGCTTACAGTGGAAAATGTTCGTATCAGTTCCAGACAGCATAAGAGATGTGGAACTAGTTTCTTATTCTTTGTGTTGGCTATCAGTATTATTCTGTTATTGCTGATCAGAGTAGAATCTCCATTTATGCGGATAATTATCCGAATTGCTTTGCTTCCGGTAATTGCAGGAATCTCCTATGAAGTATTGAAACTGGCAGGATGCAGTGAAAACCCGCTGATCAACCTGTTCAGTAAGCCGGGACTCGCTATTCAGAAGTTGACAACAAAAGAACCGGATGACAGTATGATAGAAGTTGCGATACAGGCTGTGGAAGCAGTTTTCGATTGGAGAGCATATGAAGCAGAAAATTTTCACACTGCAGAAGATATATAAAGAAGGCGTTGCTGCACTGACAGAGGCTGGGATCGCAGAGGCTGCATTAGATGCGTGGTATCTGCTTGAATATGTGACAAATATCAGCAGAGTGTCTTATTATGGAGATCCTGAAAGAGAGCTTACAGAAGGTCAGGTAAGACAATATCGGGATTGCATTGCAAGGCGTAAAAGCAGAATCCCCTTGCAGCATATCACCGGTGAGCAGGAATTTATGGGATATTCGTTCTATGTTAATGAACATGTGTTGATACCCAGGCAGGACACAGAGGTACTGGTAGAAGAAGCGATAAAGGTAGTTCGTGCAGGGACACCTGGAATGAAAGTGCTGGACATGTGTACCGGCTCAGGATGTATCTTGTTGAGTCTCTTGAAATTATGTCCGGGAACTGTGGGAACCGGATGTGATATATCAGAAGATGCATTGAAGGTGGCAAAAAGAAATTCCGAGAGGTTGGAAGTCGCGGCAGAATTTGTACAGAGTAATCTTTTTGAACATATAGAAGAAAAATATCAGCTGATTGTATCAAATCCACCCTATATTCGTACTGCTGTTATCAAAGAACTTCAAGAGGAAGTCCGTTTTCATGATCCAAGGATTGCGTTAGATGGAAGAGAAGACGGTCTGTACTTTTACCGTAAGATAATAGAAGAAGGCAAAAGATATCTGGAAGATGGAGGATTCCTGATGTTTGAAATCGGTCACGATCAGGGATCGGATGTGTCGTATCTTATGGGAGAAAGTGGATATAAGGATATAAAAGTAAAAAAGGATTTGGCAGGTCTTGACCGTGTGGTTACAGGCATGTACAATAAAAGATAACGTGCGCAAGGGAAATGTCTTGCGTAAGGATAGATTGAGGAGGAAGAGTTATGTTTGACAAATTAGAGGATTTGCTCATTCGTCTGGAAGAGATATTGAGTGAGTTGCAGGAGCCGGATGTGGCCAATGACCAGGCCAGATTCCGTAAGCTCATGAAAGAACAGAATGAACTGACCCCCATTGTTGAGGCATATAAGGAATATAAAGCATGCAAGCAGACAATCGCAGACAGTCTTGAGATGTTAGAAGAGGAATCTGATGAAGAGATGCGTGAGCTTGCCAAAGAAGAATTAAATGAAGCGAAGGCAAGAGTAGAAGAACTGGAGAAAGAACTTAAGATTCTTCTGTTGCCAAAAGACCCGAATGATGATAAAAACGTTGTGGTAGAGATTCGTGCAGGTGCCGGCGGAGATGAAGCTGCACTTTTTGCAGCAGAGATTTATCGTATGTATCTTCATTACGCAGAGAGCAAACGTTGGAAAGTAGAATTGGTAGAGTGTGAAGAAATCGGTATTGGTGGTATGAAGAATGTTACCTTTATGATCAATGGGCAGGGTGCCTATTCGGTAATGAAGTATGAGTCTGGTGTTCATCGTGTACAGCGTGTTCCAGAGACAGAATCAGGCGGACGAATTCATACATCTACGATTACGGTCGCTGTGATGCCAGAGGCAGAAGACGTAGACATTCAGATCGATGAAAAGGATATCCGTATCGATGTTATGCGTGCATCCGGTAATGGTGGACAATGCGTCAATACCACTGACTCCGCGGTGCGTCTGACCCATTACCCGACAGGAATTGTAATCTACAGTCAGACGGAGAAGTCTCAGCTTCAGAATAAGGAAAAGGCATTCGCGTTATTACGTGCAAAGCTGTATGATATCGAATGTCAGAAGCAGCATGATGCGGAAGCAGAAGCAAGAAAGAGCCAGATCGGTACCGGAGACCGTTCCGAGAAGATCCGTACTTATAACTTCCCACAGGGACGTGTGACAGATCACCGAATCGGATTGACACTGTATAAGCTTGATAAGATTATGAACGGAGATATCCAGGAGATCATTGATGCGTGTATCGCAGCTGATCAGGCAGCGAAACTTGCAAATATGAATGAAAATGAATAGGATGAAATAGCAATACAAGATAAACCTTCCGAAAAATGCAGCAGAGGAAGGTTTTATTGTATTCAAAAGGGGAAAGATAATTTTTAACAATATTGTTGATAAAAAGGGGAATAAGATATGAACTTTAGAAAAAGAATGATGGCATCTATGCTGTTGGTTATCATGCTTTGTCTGATGTGTGTGACATCCGTGGTGGCTGAAGAGACGACATCTGTTGATTCGGATGGAGAGCAGAAAGTAAAAATATTATTTACTCACGACATGCATTCCCATCTGGATGCATATAAATCAGAGGAATCCGTCATGATTGGCGGGCTTGCTAAGATGAAGACGTTGATTGATGAAAAGAAAGCTGAAAATCCGGCGACGTTTCTGGTGGATGGCGGAGATTTTTCCATGGGAACGCTTTATCAGACCATTTATGAGACAGATGCAACAGAGCTTACGATGCTGGGACGCCTGGGGTACGATGTTACTACCTTTGGCAATCATGAGTTTGATTATCGAAGTGAAGGTGTCAGCAATATGTTTCATGCAGCTTTGAAAAATGCAGAGGAAGATTCATCGCTTCAACTGCCAGCTTTTGTATGTGCGAATATTGACTGGGCGAAGAATACATCTGAAGATAATGAACGGATTCACCAGGCGCTTGAGGATTACGGAAGTACACCGTACGTGATTGTCGAGCATGGAGGAGTAAGAATCGGTGTCTATGGTGTCCTGGGAGAAGATGCAGAGGACTGTGCGCCGGAGAGTGGGCTTACTTTTGAAAGTATAGTGGATACTTCAAAAGAAATGGTCGATCAATTGGAAAAAGAAGATGTAGATATGATCGTATGTCTTTCTCATAGTGGGACCAGTGAAGATGAAGGCAAATCGGAAGACGAACTTCTGGCAAAAGAAGTGCCGGAGATTGATGTGATCATCAGCGGTCATACTCATACGAAGTTAGAGGAACCGATTCAGAAGGGGGATACTTACATTGTGTCTGCCGGCTGTTATGGGGAGAATCTGGGAGAACTGGATCTGATCCAAAAGGAAGATGGACGATGGGAACTGGATGAATATCAATTGAATCATCTGGATGATTCGGTGAAAGAAGATGAAGCGATAACGACGGAACTTGAAAAATATAAAGAAAAGGTAGACGAAGAGTATCTGAAGCAGTTTGGCTATACATTTGATCAGGTGTTGGCAGAAAATAATGTAGAATTTACACAAAGAGATGATTTTGCGGAAGAATTAGAAGAAGATCCACTGGGAAGCATTATTGCAGATTCGTATATCTATGCGGTAGAAAAGGCGGAAGGAGCGGAATATAAGCCGGTGGATGTTGCAATTGCTCCTTCAGGAGTGATTCGTGACACTTTGCAAAAAGGAAAAGTAACAGTGTCAGATGTGTTTAATATCAGTTCATTAGGAATCGGTGCGGATCGTATTCCAGGTTATCCGTTGGTGAGTGTATATCTGACAGGAAAGGAATTGAAGACGGTCGCAGAGATTGATGTATCTGTGTCGCCAATCATGACGGCGGCCCAGTTATATCCAAGTGGAATGCGCTGGACTTATAATCCGAGCCGTATGATTCTGAATCGTGTCATAGAAGTTGAACTGTCACAGAATGTTCCATATACAGAAGAAAAACAGACGGAGGAGATTCAGGATGACAAGCTCTATCGTGTAGTAGCAGGTTTGTATTCTGCGCAGATGCTTGGAACAGTAGAAGATACATCAAAGGGACTTCTGAAAATTACACCGAAAGATGAGAATGGAAATAAGATTGAGGATTTTGAAGATTATATTGTGCACGACCAGAGTGGAAATGAAGTGAAAGAATGGTATGCACTTGCATCTTATCTGGAATCATTTGAGCAAAATGAGAAGGGTATATCACAGATTCCTTTTTATTACGGAGAAAAGGAAGGAAGAAAACTGGAAGATGACAGTAAGAATATTATTGAATTGGTAAAACAACCGAATAAATTTGCATTTATGTTATATGCCTTGATTCTTTTTATTGTGCTGATTATCGTGTTTGTTATAAGATTTATAATAAAAAGAAGAAAAAAGAAAAAAAATATGCTATACTAAAAAACGTTCAATGAAAAGAGAAAAGAAGGTAAAGTATGTTAGAGATACAATTTAAGAGAGCTGAACTGGAAGATAAAGAAATTATATCACATTATTTTAATCATCATACCAGCAGAAGCTGTGAAAGAACATTTGCAAATGTTTTTTTGTGGTCCAGGCAGTATCCGGTGAAGTGGGCAATCGTAGAAGATGCACTGGTGTTCAAGAGTGAAGATGAGACACATCTGGCATTCGCATATCCGGCGGGTGAACCCGCGAATGTGAAAAAAGCATTAGAAGTATTGATGCAGTACAGTAAGGAACGCAATGTTCCGTTTGCGATGTATAATGTGACACCGGAGTATTTTGCACAGTTAGAAGAATGGTATCCGGGAAGATTTCAGATTGAGTATGACCGTGATAGTGCAGATTATGTGTATGAATCTGAAAAACTAGCGACCTTGTCGGGGAAGAAGTTACATGGGAAGCGGAACCATATCAATAAATTTAAAGCAATGTATGAAGACAGATGGTCTTATGAAAGTGTAACGAAAGATAATATAGAGGAATGTTTTCAGATGGCTTTGAAATGGCGTAATCAGAACGGATGTGAAGATGACCCCGAGAAAAGAGGAGAAGTCTGTGTTACTATGAATGCCCTTCGACTGTTTGAAGAACTGGAACTTAAAGGTGGAATCTTAAGAATTGATGGTGAAGTTGTTGCTTTTTCGTTGGGAGAACCGATATGTTCAGATACTTTTGTTGTTCATATTGAAAAGGCATATGCAGATGTACAGGGAGCATATCCAATGATTAATCAGCAGTTTGTAGAGCATGAGTGTCAACAGTATCTATATGTCAACCGAGAAGAGGATACTGGAGCAGAAGGCCTGAGAAAGGCAAAATTATCCTATCGTCCCGTATTTATGGTAGAAAAGGGCGATGTAACAGAAAAAAACCAGAATAGAGAATAATACAAAGGAGAGAGAAAAATGATTGCAGAGAAAATGAAAAATATGGTAGCTAATAGTTCTGCTATTCGTGCAATGTTTGAAGAAGGAAACCGTCTTGCAAGCATCTACGGGGCAGAGAATGTGTTTGATTTTAGTCTGGGAAACCCAAATGTGCCGGCACCAGAGGCAGTAAAAAAAGCGATTATTGAATTGTTAGATGAGAATGATCCGGTTGTTCTTCATGGTTATACCAACAGTAACTCAGGATATGCAGATGTAAGAGAGACTGTTGCGAATTCTTTGAATGAGCGTTTTGGAACGAATTTTGAAGGAAAAAATATTATCATGACGGTTGGTGCTGCCGGAGGATTAAATGTAATTTTGAAAACTTTGATTAATCCAGGGGATGAAGTAATCACATTTGCGCCATATTTTGGTGAATATCGTTCTTATACCAATAACTACGATGGAGTCTTAGTGGAAATATCACCGAATACTGTAGATTTTCAGCCGAAATTAGATGAATTTGAGCAGAAGATCACACCGAAGACCAAGGCTGTTATCGTAAATACTCCGAATAATCCGACCGGTGTTGTATATTCAGAAGCAACAATCCAGAAATTGGCGGCAATCATGGAAGCAAAGCAAAAGGAATATGGTACAGATATTTATCTGATTTCAGATGAACCGTATCGTGAACTGGTGTATGATGGAGTGGAGGTTCCATATTTGACGAAGTATTATGCGAATACGATCGTAGGGTATTCATATAGTAAATCATTGTCTCTTCCTGGAGAACGTATTGGGTATCTGGTCATTCCAGATGAAGTGACAGATAGTGAAGATGTGTGTTCTGCAGCAAATGTAGCAACGCGTATTCTGGGATTTGTCAATGCACCTACATTGCAGCAGAAACTGGTGGCAAAATGTATCAATGAGAAGACAGACATCTCTTTCTATGACAGAAATAGAGAAGCTTTATACAATGGACTGAGAGATTGTGGATTTGAATGCATTAAACCAGAAGGTGCTTTTTATCTTTTTGTAAAATCTCCAATTGCAGATGAAAAAGAATTCTGCGCGGTAGCGAAAAAATATAATTTACTTCTGGTACCTGGAAGTTCCTTTGGATGCCCGGGTTATGTAAGACTTGCTTATTGTGTAGCTTATGAGACAATTATTAATTCACTGCCAAAATTCAAAGAACTGTCAAAGGAATATTTTTAACTACATAGCAAAGGATAAGAATATGAAAGCATTTGAAAAAAACATTCGTAAGGTAGAGCCTTATGTACCAGGAGAACAGCCTCAGAATAAAGTTGTCAAGCTGAATACGAATGAGAATCCATATCCACCGGCACCGGGAGTTGAGAAAGCTCTGGGAATGATGGATATGGACAGACTTCGTTTGTATCCAGACCCGACAGCAGCACCGTTGGTAAAAGAGCTGGCAAAATTCTATGATGTGAATCCAGATCAGGTTTTTGTTGGTGTGGGATCAGATGATGTGTTATCTATGTGCTTTCTGACATTCTTTAATTCAGAAAAGCCAATATTGTTTCCGGATATCACCTATTCTTTTTACAAGGTATGGGCAGATCTCTACAGGATTCCTTATGAATGCCAGAAACTGGATGAGAACTTCCGAATCAGAAAAGAAGATTACTATAAAGAAAATGGCGGTGTAATCTTCCCAAATCCGAATGCTCCTACGGCAATTTATGAAGAGTTGGATATGATTGAGGATATCATTACAAAGAACCAGGATGTAATTGTAATTATTGATGAGGCATATATTGATTTCGCGGAAGGGCATTCAGCAGTAGAATTAATTGACAAGTATGATAATCTGATCGTAGTTCAGACATTCTCAAAGTCTCGCTCTATGGCAGGAATGAGAATTGGATATGCAATCAGTAATCCGACATTGATACGTTATCTGAACGATGCCAAATATTCTTTTAATTCTTATACCATGAATCAGACTTCGCTGATCTGTGGTGCAGAGGCAGTGAAGGATAAGGAATATTTTGAAACAACAGTCCATAAGATTATTGAGACCAGAGAATGGGCCAAAGAAGAATTGAAAAAAATGGGATTCCAATTTGGAGATTCCAGGGCGAATTTCGTATTTGTTACGCATCCAGAGTATGATGCGAAAGAATTGTTTGAAGCATTGAGGGCAAATGGAATCTATGTTCGTTTCTGGGGAAGTGAAAGAATTGAACAATATCTTCGGATTACGATTGGAACCAGAGAAGAGATGGAGATTCTATTTTCATTTTTAAAGAAATACATGAACAAGTAAAAAGGAGAATTCTATGACAGAAACTTTAGTACAGGGAATTATTGATGCCCTTGGCGGAAGTGTAGGAAAAGAAGCCATTGTATTTATCATATCAATGATACCGATTCTGGAACTTCGTGGAGCACTTCTGGTCGCAGGACCATTACTGGGAGTTCCGGTGGCAAAAGCCATTCCAATATGTATCATTGGGAATATTATTCCGGTACCATTTATCCTGCTTTTGATTACGCCAATCTTTAACTGGATGAAGGGAACAAAAAAATTAAAACCGATGGTAGACAGATTAGAAGCCAAGGCTATGAGCAAAAGTGATAAGATTGAGAAATATGAATTCTGGGGTCTGGTACTCTTTGTGGGAATTCCGCTTCCGGGAACAGGTGCATGGACTGGATCATTGATTGCTGCATTACTTGGTGTAAAGTTTAAAAAAGCATTTCCAGCAGTTATCCTGGGAATCTGTATGGCTACGGTTATTATGTGGTTTATTTCTTATGTACTGTTAGGTGGAGTACATCTGCTGGGGTAGTATGAAAGAGAGTAAAGTTAAAACCCCCCTTTGTTGTGATTGAGTCATAACAAAGGGGGGTTTGTATGAACATTACTGAAAACAAGTTTTCTATCTTGCGCATAGAACAGTAGTGCGGACAACTGCAAAACCTTCATTTTCTTTTCTGTATGCATCTAGTGTTTCCTCAGATTTTACAGCCTCCTTAATAGTATGAATCTGAGCACCAATCACATATGCAAGATATCCAAAAAATAATATGCCTGTTAATATTAATGAACTACTCATGATAAAATCCTCCTTAAAAAAGTTTGTTAAATAATTATCTACCTGAATATTATTTTACCAGTATACCGGTGCTTCGTAAATGGGCAATGTGACAAAAAAATAACAAAATCATCTTGAGATTTGTTCATCATGCATGTTTGCCGGAAATGAAGATAAATTGTTCTTGTTATAGCGGCCTTGTCCTCTTTTAAAATTGATTATTGTATGGTAAAATATTAAGAAATATCAGAATAAGGAGTTATGGTTATGGAAAAATTATATGATGTAACAGCATTGGGTGAGATGTTAATAGATTTTACATTGAACGGACAGAGCGATCAAGGGAATAATCTTTTTGAGGCTTGTCCTGGAGGAGCTCCATGTAATGTACTGGCAATGTTAAATAAATTGGGAAGAAAGACAGCATTTATCGGAAAAGTAGGCGAAGATCAGTTCGGACGTCTGTTAAAGGGAACGATTGATGAACTGGGAATCGAGACGAAAGGACTGGTTCTGGATCAGGAGATTCACACAACACTTGCGTTTGTACATACATTTCCGGATGGAGACAGAGAATTCTCTTTTTATCGTAAACCGGGAGCAGATATGATGTTGACAGAAGATGAGGTGGATTATGATCTGATTCGCCAGTCAAAGGTATTCCATTTTGGAACCTTATCTATGACGGGCGAACCAGTTAGAACTGCAACAAAGAAAGCGTTAGAAGTGGCAAAGGAAGCTGGATGTCTGATTACATTTGATCCAAACTTACGGCCACCTCTTTGGGAGTCTCTGGAGGAAGCAAAAAAGCAGATGGAATATGGATTCCAGTATTGTGATGTTTTGAAGATTTCAGATAATGAGATTCAGTTTATATCCGGCATGGAAGATTATGATGACGGTATTCGCTATTTGCAGGAAAAATACAATATCCCTTTGATATTCCTGACTATGGGCAAGGAAGGAAGCCGTGCATATTACAAGGAGATGAGAGTCGAGCGCAAAGGTTTCCAGGTAAAGGCAATTGAAACGACAGGTGCTGGAGATACTTTCTGTGGATGTTCCATTCATGGTGTGTTGACACATGGATTGGAGAATTTAGATGAAGAGAAACTTGGTGATATTCTGACATATGCCAATGCGGGTGCAGCTTTGATTACAATGAAGAAAGGCGCTATTCGTTCTATGCCAGAACCAGAGAATATTTCAAAATTATTAGAGGAATAATCAGACCATGAGATTACGCAGAATGCTGGCTATATGGGCAGCGAAGATAACGGAGAAGATAAGTGTTCATGTGTTTCACCGTCAGGGAGTGACATGGGCCGGAAAAATTGCATTAAAGATATATCCTACTATATTAAAGGAATTGGCAGGACAGGTAAAAAACGATATCTTTATCGTATGCGGAACGAATGGTAAGACGACAACAAATAATATGCTCTGTGCGGCGATTGAGGCAGAAGGATATAAAGTGATCTGTAATCATACCGGTTCTAATATGCTGAATGGAGTCGTGGCAGCATTTGCTCTGGGAGCTGGGATTGGAGGCAGCCTAAAAGCAGATTATGCGTGTATAGAGGTAGATGAAGCCTCTACCAGAAGGGTGTTTCCGCATTTTAAACCAGATTATATGGTGTTGACCAATCTGTTCCGAGATCAATTAGATCGATATGGTGAGATTGACATAACCATGAATATTTTAAAAGAGGTCATGCAGCAGGCTCCAGATATGAAAGTTATCGTAAATGGAGATGATGCGTTATCCGCATACCTTGCAATGGACAGTGGAAATCCATTCGTTACTTATGGAATCAGTGAAAAGGTCATGGATGACAAGGATTCTCATGAAATCAGAGAGGGGCGTTTCTGTAAGCGATGCGGAGCGCAACTCCATTACAATTTCTATCATTACAGTCAGTTGGGAGATTATGCTTGTACAGGCTGTGATTTTAAGCGACCGGAGATTCAGTTCAATGGTTCGGAGATTGAAGTTGGGGATCATTTGGCATTTACAGTTGAAGGGAGAAGACTTCAGGCGAATTATAAGGGCTTTTATAATGCTTATAATATACTGGCTGCATATTCTGCAGCCAGAACGGCTGGCCTTAAGGTAGAGCATTTTAATGATATGCTGGCCAGATTTAACCCGGAAAACGGACGTATGGAACAGTTCATGATCAAAGATACCCGGATTGTACTGAATCTTGCCAAAAATCCGGCAGGTTTTAACCAGAATATATCTGCCGTTATGCAGGATGAGACCTTGAAGGATATTATCATTGTTATTAATGATAATGCACAGGATGGGACGGATGTATCCTGGCTGTGGGATGTAGATTTTGATCGTTTCAAAGAGGCGAACATTAATTCTATTACAGTCAGTGGGATTCGGTGCCATGACATGGGATTGCGGATGAAATATGTGGATATTTCTTCTATGTTGGAACCTGATGTTGGAAAGGCGATCTGCGAACGTGTAGAGAATGGCTGCGGCAATCTCTATGTGTTGGTGAACTATACAGCGTTGTTCAGCACCAGAAATGTGTTAAAGAAACTGGAAGGAGATAGATAATGGATACGAAGGACATGAAGATTACCATAGGACATCTCTATCCGGATCTTTTGAATCTGTATGGAGATCGCGGAAACATTGCCTGTATGATGCAGCGATGTATATGGCGAGGGATTGAAGCAGAGACTATTGAATTCAATACTGGGGATTTGATTGATTTTTCTAAGCTGGATATTGTACTTCTTGGAGGTGGCTCTGACCGAGAACAGGCCATTGTGTGCCACAATCTGTTGGAGATTCAGAGTCAATTCAAAGAATATGTTGAAGATAATGGCGTTGTGATAGCTGTCTGTGGAGGTTATCAGCTCCTGGGCAAATACTATAAAACAGATGCTGGAATGATAGAAGGTCTGAATCTTGTCGATATCTATACAGAACAGGAAGAAGGACGTCTGATCGATAATATTGTTTTGCAAAGTGATTTGGTCAAGATGCCGGTAGTGGGGTTTGAAAATCATGGAGGAAGAACGTATATTAATGATAATCAACCATTTGGTAAAGTGCTTTATGGAGCAGGAAATGATGGGAAGAGCGGATATGAAGGGGTTGTGTATAAGAATGTAATCGGAACATACCTACATGGTCCTCTGCTTCCAAAAAACCCGCAGATATGTGATTACCTGATTCAGAAGGCATTGGAAAGAAAATATGGAACAGTGGAATTAAGTCCGCTGGATGATAGTCAGGAAAATATGGCTAACGAATATATTTATCATAGATTTGTAAAGGAATAGAAACAAGAAACCAGCGGATATTATAGCTGGTTTTGTTTTTCATCACGCAATTCTAAAAGCTGAATGTAGGTAAAAAGATCCTCTTTTGAGCGTGAAGAAAGATTGTGATATTTTGATAAAAGTTCCTGGTCGTCAATCGAAGATGTGCCTGATTGAGACAAAGAGAGAACGATAGTTTCATCATCATCAAGGAGATAATCAACAGACACATGAAAAAGATTAGCGAATGCGGTCAGCTTTTCATGAGAGGGCTGACGATTTTTTGTTTCATAACCGGCAATTGTTGATCGTGCAACATTTATGCGCTTTGCAACATTATCTTGCGTCATATGATTTTCAAGGCGTAATGTTTTCAACTTTTCGGAAAATGACATGGCTGCAACCTCCTTAATATATTTGGTATATTTTACCAATTGTTGCGAAAAAGAACATAAAAAGTGCCGAATATCAACAAATAGTTGCGCAATGGAACATATGTGCCAGATATGGTTTGTAAGACCGGAAGAAAGGAGAGACACGATGAGACAGGAAAGATTTAAAATGGAAAGAGAAGGACTGGTGGAGGAAGGGCAGGAAGTTGAGATCAGTGAGAGAAGTGCTGTGACAGGACAATATACTTATCTGGTTGAGCCTTCCATTGCAATGTCAGGCATCTATCGTACAGGCAAGAGAATAAAGGCGCGCAAGGGAATCATAAAAAAAATAGAAAAGACAGAGAAAGGGTTTTATCTGTTGGTAGAGGTGGAGGAATAAAGAAAACTCCCCCGTTGACACCAGAGAAAAAAGCACCTATAATTTAAGACGAACACAATAATAAAGACGAGAGGAACTGGATAGATGATAATAGCAAAAAATGACGAAGCAAAAAGAAGTAAGATCTGGAGGATTGTTACGAGTGTTTCATCTGTCCTGATTATAATAATAGCTATTTTTCTTCTGACGAAATTATTTACAACGAATCCATTGGAAGGTGATTGGGCAAGTGATGATGGGAATCTGAATATGTCTATCAAGAGTAATGGTAAGATGTCGGTTACGATTTCGGAAGTTGCAGATGTCAGTGATGTGAAAGTCAATATGAATTATACAATGGACAAAGAGGAAAAGACGATTATAATTACGGCAGATGAGTCAGAACTGAAAGATATGGCAGAAAAGTCAGATGGTCAGTATACAGAAGATGCGTTGGAAAATGCACTGGATTCCATAGTAGATACTTTTGATTACAGTGTAGATCAGGGTCAGTTGACACTGACAGAACGCGAATATGGCGATCAATTGATATTTATACAAGAGTAATACAGACACACACCCCTCTATCGAAGCAAGGTGATTGATAGAGGGGTTTTATCATTAAGTGGCAAGATTTATAAGGAGAGGTGAAAAGTATATGTGGAGAGATCAGACAAAGAAGATACAGATTGGGAATGTATGTATTGGAGGCGGCTGTCCAGTCGCTATTCAGTCGATGACGAATACGAAGACGGAAGATGTAGAGTCAACAGTAAAGCAGATTCAAGCGCTTGAGAAAGCTGGATGTGAGATTATCCGATGTGCTGTTCCGACGATGGAAGCAGCTGAGGCACTTGCCAAGATAAAAGAACAGATTCAGATTCCGTTGGTGGCGGATATTCATTTTGATTACCGACTTGCTATTGCAGCAATTGAAAATGGTGCAGACAAGATTCGTATTAACCCGGGGAATATCGGTGATGAAAGCCGTGTAAAGGCAGTTGTAGATAAGGCAAAGGAATATGGTATACCTATCAGGGTTGGCGTAAACAGTGGTTCGCTGGAAAAAAATCTGGTGGAAAAATACGGGGGTGTTACTGCCCAGGGACTGGTGGAAAGTGCCATGGATAAAGTGCACCTGATTGAAAAAATGGGATATGATAACCTGGTAGTAAGTATCAAATCATCGGATGTCATGATGTGTGTCAAAGCGCATGAATTGATTGTAAGCGAATGCCCATATCCATTACATGTAGGAATTACAGAGTCAGGAACGCTGCTTGCCGGTAATATCAAATCATCGATTGGTTTGGGACTTATCCTGAATCAAGGAATCGGGGATACTATCCGTGTATCTTTGACAGGGGATCCAGTAGAGGAAATCAAGTCAGCAAAATTAATTCTTAAGACACTCGGTCTTCGAAAAGGTGGGATTGAAGTAGTTTCCTGTCCGACTTGCGGAAGAACGAAGATTGATTTGATTGGACTGGCTAACCAGGTTGAACAGATGGTAGCGGATATTCCTCTTGATATTAAAGTGGCAGTTATGGGTTGTGTTGTGAATGGCCCTGGAGAAGCGAAAGAAGCAGATATAGGTATTGCCGGCGGTATAGGGGAAGGATTGTTGATCAAAAAAGGGGAAGTTGTCAAGAAAGTAAAAGAAGATCAATTATTAGAGACATTAAGACAGGAGTTGTTACACTGGAATGAATAAACCGTTCTTTGAAGTATTTCCAACCTTAAAAGTGAATCAGGAAATCCAGATGTTGTTTGAAGGTGTGGAAGTCAGTAAAGTGTCTACGAATACAAGCCGAGACTTCATTAAAATATATCTGTACAGCCAGCATCTGATTCAGAAAAAATGCATTTATGAAGTGGAAAAAAGAATAAAAGAGCAGTTATTTGGACGCAGTCATATTCAGGTGGAGGTCAAAGAGCAGTACGAACTTTCGGAACAGTATACCCCGGAGAATCTGATGAATGAGTATTTTGACAGTTTTCTGTTGGAATTGAATGAGAGAAGTGTGGTTGAGCGAAGCATGCTCCAGGGAGCTGAGTATGAATTTGAGGAAGGAAATATTCTTTGCCTGAAGTTAAAAGATACGATTGTGGCAAAAGGAAAGAAAGAATCTCTTTCAAATTATCTGATAGATGTGTTCCGGGAACGGTTTCAACGTCCGATTGAAGTGAGAGTTCTGTATGAAAAACCGAAGGAGAGCCAGTTAAAATACAACAATGCCAAGATTCAGCAGGAAATTGAAGCAATCATGGAGCAGGCAGAGGCGGCTCGCGAAGAAAAAGAACTGAAGAAAAAGGAGAAAGAGTCTTCTGATAAAAATCAGGCAGAGGTGGTGTCAAAAGCTTCTGGAAATGAGAAGAATCTGAAGAAAAAATCAAATTTTGATAATGGGAAAAGAGACAGATTCTCTTATAATAAGCGCAATTCAGATGATCCGAATCTGATATACGGAAGGGACTTTGATGATGAGACAATCGAGCTTAAGCAGGTAGTTTCAGAGATGGGAGAGATTACGATTCGAGGAAAGGTTATTAGTTTCGATACACGTGAACTTCGAAATGAAAAGACTATTATCATGTTCGCCATTACTGATTTTACAGACACAATCATGGTAAAGATGTTCGTAAGAAATGAACAGCTTCCTGATGTGCTGGCAGAGATAAAGCCAGGAGCTTTTTTGAAAGTAAAAGGAATTACCAATATCGATAAGTTTGATGGAGAGCTGACGATTGCGTCTATCGTTGGAATCCGTAAGATCAGTGATTTCACAGAATCCAGAAAAGACACAGCGCCGGAGAAAAGAGTAGAATTGCACTGTCATACGAAGATGAGCGATATGGATGGTGTAACTGAAGTTAAGAATCTTCTGAAGCGTGCCCACGACTGGGGGCACAAAGCTCTTGCAATTACAGATCATGGAGTGGTGCAGGCATTCCCGGATGCCAATCATTATATAGAATCATTAGATAAAGATGATCCATTTAAAGTCATCTATGGAGTAGAAGGATATCTGGTAGATGATCTGACCGATGTGGCGGTGAATGAAAAAGGGCAGTCTCTGGATGATGCTTATGTAGTATTTGACCTGGAGACTACTGGATTTAGCCCAATCAAAGATAAGATCATTGAAATTGGTGCGGTGAAAGTTGAACAGGGAAAGATTACAGACAGATTCAGTACATTTGTGAATCCGAAGATTCCCATTCCTTATCAGATTACACAGCTGACCAGTATTACAGACCAGATGGTTATCGATGCGCCGGACATTGAGACCGTTCTCCCGCAGTTCCTTGAGTTTATCGGGGATGCTGCTCTGGTTGCTCATAATGCATCTTTTGATGTTAGTTTTATTGAACAGAATTGTCGATATCAGGATATGATACCGGACTTTACTTCCGTAGATACAGTAGCGATGGCAAGAATCTTGTTGCCGACTTTGTCAAAATACAAATTAAATGTGGTGGCAAATGCGCTTCATATTTCTTTGGAAAATCATCATCGTGCAGTGGATGATGCACAAGCGACAGCAGAGATATTCGTGAAATTTGTAGAGATGTTGAAAGAGCGAGGGATATATAACCTTACAAAACTCAATCAATTTGGCTCGCATAATGCAGATGCCGTGCGAAAATTGCCGTCATATCATGTGATTATCCTTGTGCGTAATGAAGTGGGAAGAGTGAATCTATACCAGTTGATTTCTAAGTCTCATCTGGAATATTTTGGGCGGCAGCCAAGAATACCGAAAAGTGAACTTTCAAAATATCGAGAAGGCTTAATTGTTGGAAGTGCCTGTGAAGCAGGAGAGTTGTATCAGGCGATTTTAAATGATAAGTCCGAAGAGAAAATTGCCAGAATCGTGAATTTTTATGATTATCTGGAGATACAGCCTCTTGGCAATAATCACTTTATGATTGCCAGTGACAGAATAACAAAAGTACAGAATGAAGAGGATTTAAAGGAAATAAACAGGCAGATCATACAGTTGGGCGAACGGTTTAATAAGCCGGTGGTCGGGACTTGTGATGTGCATTTTATGGACCCGGAGGATGAGGTGTACCGGCGGATCATTATGGCCGGAAAAGGATTTACGGACGCGGATGAACAGGCACCGCTTTATCTTCGTACGACAGAGGAGATGCTAGAGGAATTCGAATATCTGGGTTCGGCCAAAGCAAAAGAGATTGTAATCGATAATCCGAATAAGATTGCAGATATGATTGAGAGGATTACACCTGTACGCCCGGATAAATGTCCTCCAGTCATCCCGGATTCTGATAAGATGTTAAGAGAAATCTGTTATAATAAGGCGCATTCCATGTACGGAGAAGAACTGCCTCCAGTTGTAACGGAGCGGTTGGAAAGAGAGTTAAATTCCATTATATCTAATGGATTTGCCGTTATGTATATTATTGCACAGAAACTGGTATGGAAGTCGAACGAAGATGGATATCTGGTGGGTTCACGTGGATCGGTAGGTTCATCGTTTGTAGCTACAATGGCAGGTATTACGGAAGTAAACCCATTGAGTCCACATTATTATTGTCCAAAATGCCATTACAGTGATTTTGATTCTGAAGAGGTGAGAGCATTTGCAGGAGGCTGCGGATGGGATATGCCGGATAAGAACTGTCCGGTTTGTGGAGAGAAACTGGTAAAAGATGGATTCGATATTCCGTTTGAGACATTCCTTGGATTTAAGGGGAACAAGGAACCGGATATCGACTTGAACTTTTCTGGTGACTATCAGAGTAATGCCCACAAATATACAGAGGTCATCTTTGGTGCGGGACAGACGTTTCGAGCCGGGACCGTTGGAACGTTGGCAGATAAGACGGCATTTGGATATGTAAAGAATTATTTTGAAGAACGTGGACAGGGAAAACGAAAATGTGAGATTGACCGTATTGTGCAGGGATGTACCGGAATACGAAGAAGTACCGGGCAGCATCCAGGCGGTATCATAGTTCTTCCGTTGGGGGAAGAAATCAATTCATTCACGCCGGTACAGCATCCGGCCAATGATATGACGACAGACATTATTACTACACATTTTGATTACCATTCCATTGACCACAACCTGCTGAAGCTGGATATTCTCGGTCATGATGATCCTACGATGATTAAGACGCTGGAAGAATATATTAATTCTCCGGCGATGGATAATGAATACAATGAGACGGATCATCGTTTTGTTGCCACAGAGATACCGTTGGATGATAAAGGCGTGATTTCGCTGTTTCATGATACATCGGCATTAGGAATCAAGCCGGAAGATATCGGAGGATGTCCGGTGGGATGTCTCGGAATACCGGAGTTTGGAACAGATTTTGTAATTCAGATGGTTGTTGATACAAAGCCGCAGACATTGTCAGATCTGATTCGGATATCAGGACTGTCTCATGGAACCGATGTGTGGCTGAATAACGCCCAGGAACTGATCAAAAGTGGAAAAGCAACGATTTCTACAGCTATATGTACTCGTGATGATATTATGACATATCTGATCAATAAAGGAATGGACAGTGAAGAATCGTTTACGATTATGGAACGTGTCCGTAAGGGAACAGTAGCGAAGGGAAAGTGTAAAGAATGGCCTGAATTTAAGAAGGACATGGCAGAACACAACATACCGGACTGGTATGTCTGGTCATGTGAACAGATCAAATATATGTTCCCGAAAGCACATGCAGCAGCCTATGTTATGATGGCGTATCGAATTGCATATTGCAAGATTAATTATCCACTGGCTTATTATGGAGCATATTTTGGAATTCGTGCAGATGCATTTTCTTATGAAATTATGTGTCAGGGAAAAGAAAAGCTGCAGTATTATATTGACGATTATAACCGGCGCTCCAACTCTCTAAGTAAAAAAGAGCAGGATACCATGAAAGATATGCGGATTGTTCAGGAAATGTATGCGAGAGGTTATGAATTTGAACCGATTGATATTTATAAGGCAAAAGCTACAAAATTCCTGATTATTGACGGAAAACTGATGCCCCCGTTCAGTAGTATTGATGGAATGGGAGAGAAGGCTGCGGAAGCAGTGGAAGAGGCTTCCAAAGATGGGCCATATCTGTCTAGAGATGATTTCCGACAGAGGACCAAGGCAAGTAAAACGGTGATTGATTATATGGCAGAGCTTGGAATCCTAAGTGGGTTGCCAGAGTCAAATCAGCTGTCATTGTTTGATTTATAAAAATTAGGAGGACTAGGTCATGAGCATAAAAAAGCAGTATAAAGGAATTTTGTACATCGTGTGTTCAGCGTTCTGCTTTGCGCTTATGAATATGTTTGTACATATGGCAGGTGATCTGCCATCTATACAGAAAAGCTTTTTTCGAAATTTTGTGGCGGCAATTTTTGCCGGAATTATTTTGGCAAAAGAAGGAATTCCGTTTCGGTGTAAGAAGGAGAATCTAAAATATATGTTTCTTCGATCTATTTTCGGTACATTGGGAATTCTGTGTAATTTTTATGCAGTGGATCATCTGGTATTGGCAGATGCCTCTATGTTGAATAAAATGTCGCCATTTTTTGCGGTATTATTTAGTTTCTTAATTCTAAAAGAAAAAGTAAAGGTTTTGCAGGCGTTGATAGTAGTTGGAGCATTTGTCGGCAGTCTGTTTGTTGTAAAGCCGACGGTGACGAATATGGATCTGTTTCCATCCTTAATAGGGCTTCTGGGAGGAATTGGAGCAGGAATTGCTTATACAATGGTGAGAAAACTGGGAGAGGCAGGAGAAAAGGGACCATTTATCGTGTTCTTTTTCTCGACATTTTCCTGCCTGACAACATTACCATGGCTTTTGTTCGATTATCATCCCATGACGGCAGAGCAGATTGTGATATTGCTTTTGGCAGGCCTTTCGGCAGCAGGTGGACAATTCTCTATCACAGCAGCTTATTGCTACGCCCCGGCAAAGGAAATCTCAGTATATGATTATTCACAGATTATCTTTTCCGCAGTATTGGGATTTGTTGTATTTGGACAGTTTCCGGATATGCTGAGCTGGTTGGGATATGGAATCATATGTACTATGGCGATACTTATGTTTTTGTATAATAAAAACCGTAGTAGTGATTAATCCCTTTATGATGGATTTCAAGAACCAATCAATGAAGGAAAGACGATAATAGTTCAGGAGGAATAGAATGAACCCATCTCAGATTACGGATTGGTGCCATGAGATTATTCGCTCTCAGGTGCCGGAAGAAGGTTTCTATATTGATGCGACCATGGGAAAAGGAAAGGATACCCTATTGTTATGTCAGATGGCAGGGCATAATGGGAAAGTACTCGCGTTTGATGTCCAGGGACAAGCCCTGGAACAAACGCGAAAGCTGTTGGAAGAAAACCATGTAGCGGATCGTGCCAGCCTGATCTTAGACGGACATGAACATATGGATCAATATGCTGAAGAAGAGTCTGCAGATGCGATCTGCTTTAACTTTGGTTATCTGCCTGGCGGAGATCATAATATTGCAACTTCTGCTGATACCAGTATCGAAGCGATTCAAAAAGGGCTGAAAATCTTAAAACATGGCGGTCTGATGAGTCTGTGCATCTATAGCGGTGGTGATACCGGGTTCGAAGAAAAAGAAAGGATACTGGAATTCCTGAAAAAGATTCCTGCCAGAGAATACACAGTAATCGTAAATGAATATTATAATCGCGAAAACCATCCGCCCATACCAGTATTCATCTACAGAGCCATACGGTAGATCTTGGCGATATCTTCTCGGTTCAGCACTTTCACTTTTCCGATGGTGCGTGTGTTTTGGAAGCTGCATTTGTCTGCCAGTTCCTGAATCTGTTCTTCGGTTGGTTCAATGCCAAGTTCCCGAAGGGAGGTTGGCATGTCTACACTGCGGTAGTAGTCTTCCATGGCTTCGATGCCGGCAAGAGCAGTTTTTTCCAGATTATCATCGTGTGGAACCATCAATACATTTTCTGCCAGTTTAGCAAATCTGTCTGCCCGGTCTTTGTAGACATAGCGAGCCCAGCTTCCCCATACAGCAGCCAGTCCGGCACCGTGAGTGACATCGAACATTCCACCAAGTTCATGCTCTAACTGATGGGATGCCCAATCTCCACCATCGGTTCCGCAGCCGGTTAGTCCATTATGAGAAAGGCTTCCTGCCCACATAACTTCGGCACGGGCCTCGTAATTTGTCGGATCTTGCTTTAAGATTCTAGAGTTTTTCATGACGGTACGGATCAGTGCTTCGCTGATTCCATCCGTCATTTCCATATTCGTGCTGTGATTCAGATAGCGTTCCATAGTATGCATCATAATATCTACACATCCACTTTGCGTCTGATAATCGGGAAGTGTATAGGTCAGTTCCGGATTCAAGATTGCAAATTTGCAGCGGCAGTAGTTACTGCTGTATCCGCGTTTGATCCATCCATCTTCGTTCGTAATAACAGAAGAATCACTCATTTCACTGCCGGCAGCAGAGATCGTAAGAATGGTGCCAATTGGAAGACAGGCAGAAGCGGTACGTTTCTTTGCGTAAAAATCCCAGACATCGCCTTCATTGGTAAGACCATATCCGATTGCTTTGGAAGAATCAATGACGCTTCCACCTCCAACGGCAAGAATAAAATCTACACCTTCTCTTTGGCATAATTCGATTCCTTCGCGTACTTTTGACAATCTTGGATTGGGAACAACTCCGCCTAATGTAGTATATGCGATACCTTCGGCTCCTAAAGAGGTATATACGCGGTCTAAAAGTCCGGAACGAATGACACTTCCGCCTCCATAATGTACCAGAACCTTTTTACAATTCTGTTCTTTGATCAGTTTTCCCACTTCGTTTTCGGTCCCTTTTCCGAAAACGACTCTGGTAGGTGCATAATAGTTAAAATTTTGCATATATATGATCCTCCTTATTTATGGCTTGATTTGCTTAAAATATTAAGGTATTTTAAACGTTTTTTCAATTCTTATTTTCAGGTCATATTGATGAATGGTATAATAAGGCAGAATGATTTGGAGGAGGAATAATATGAGAAGAAAAGATCGTGAAGTGACAAATTCCGTAGAAATACAGAAAATATTAGACACATGTAAGGTGTGCAGACTGGGATTGGCTGGAGAAGACGAGGTCTATATTGTGCCAATGAATCATGGGTATACATTTGAAAATGGTAAATTGGTTTTGTATTTTCACGGAGCAAGAGAAGGCCGGAAAATAGAGATGATACAAAAGAATCCACAAGTTGGGTTTGAAATGGATTGTAATCATGAGTTGGAAGAAGGAAAACTGGCCTGTCAGTATAGTTATATTTATGCCAGCGTGATTGGAAGTGGTAAAGCAGAAATAATTGATGATCCTGATCAGAAGCTTTGTGCGCTTTCGGTTATTATGAAACATCAGACTGGAAAAGAGTTTGAAGAATTTCAGACAAATCCAAGGCTTGAGAAAGCAGTTGCAATTATTCGGGTTGAAGTAAATGAATATACATGCAAAAAGCATATGAGAGATTAAAGAGAGAAATCATATATATTTTGGTAAATTAATGCTTTAAACAGCAAAAGTATTATGATATACTATTAAAAGACGAGTCGAAAATTCCTCGAATTTGTGAAAAATTACCTATATATGACTATAAAAGGAACAGAAAGATATGAAAGGGTGGATTTCTAGAATGTCAGAAACGAAAAAAGTAATTATGCTTGGCAATGAAGCAATTGCCAGAGGAGCGTATGAGGCGGGTGTAAAGGTCTCTGCGGCATATCCTGGCACACCAAGTACAGAGATAAGTGAATGTCTTGTTCAGTATAAGGATGATTTGTATTGTGAATGGTCTCCGAATGAAAAGGTTGCAACAGAGGTTGCAATTGGAGCATCTGTGGCAGGAGTACGTGCGATGTCCTGTATGAAACACGTTGGATTTAATGTGGCAGCAGATCCGGCTTATACAGTCTCTTATATGGGCGTTAATGGAGGTCTGATGATCGTAGTTGCAGATGATCCTGGATTATATAGTTCTCAGAACGAACAGGATACAAGAATGGTTGCACGTGCGGCACAGCTGCCGGTAATAGAGCCTTCTGACAGTGCAGAGGCAAAAGACTTTGTGAAGATTGCATTTGAATTAAGTGAGAAATATGATCGCCCGTTTGTATATCGTACAACGACAAGGCTTGCTCATTCTCAGGGAATCGTAGAGTTACATGAGCGTGAACAGGTTGAAGATAAACCTTATGTGAAGGACATCAAAAAAACAGTCATGATGCCAGGCAATGCAAAATTGCGTCATGTTGAGATTGAAAAGCGGAATTTGGAATTGGCAGAAGCTGCCAATACACTTCCAATTAACAGGGTGGAGATGAACGATACCAGGATTGGTGTGATCACCAGTGGAATTCCGTATCAGTATGTAAAGGAAGCTTTACCGGAAGCTTCTGTGCTGAAGCTGGGAATGGTCAATCCGCTTCCGAGAAAATTAATTGAAGACTTTGCATCAAAAGTCGAAAAACTTTATATTGTAGAAGAATTGGATCCTGTGATTGAAGAACAAGTGAAGTCCTGGGGAATCCAGGCTGTCGGGAAAGAGATATTCACGGTACAAGGTGAATATAGTGCGAATATGATTCGTACGGCGATTCTTGGAGAAAAATTAGATATTGCTGCACCGGCACCGGCACCGGGAAGACCGCCGATCTTATGTCCGGGATGTCCGCATAGAAGTGTTTATTATGTGTTAAATAAATTAAAATTACATGCTGCAGGAGATATTGGATGTTATACATTGGGAGCTGTTGCACCTCTGAGTGTTGTTGATACTACAATATGCATGGGAGCAAGTATTTCAAGTCTTCATGGTATGGAGAAGGCAAAGGGAAAAGAATATATTAAAAACTGGGTTGCTGTCATAGGAGATTCCACGTTCTTACATACAGGAGTTAACTCTTTGATGAACATGATGTATAACCATGCAACAGGAACCGTCTTGATATTGGATAACTCTACAACCGGTATGACCGGACATCAGGATCATGCGGCAACAGGAAAGACCTTGCAGGGAGATCCTACTTATGCAATCAATATTCCAGAACTTTGTCGGGCTATTGGAGTAAAGAATGTAGTTGAAGTAAATGCATTTGATATTGATACACTGGAAAAAGTGGTAAAAGAAGAAGTTGCAAAAGATGAAGTGTCTGTAATCATTACCAAAACTCCTTGTGTACTTCTCAGTAAAGCAAAGAAGCCATTATATATTGCACATGAGGATAAATGTAAAAAGTGCGGTATGTGTATGAGACCAGGTTGTCCGGCGATGACGAAGAACCCGGATGGAACGATACATATTGATGATACGATGTGTACAGGATGTGGACTTTGCAAGAGCCTGTGTAAGTTTGATGCGATTGAATTAGTAAAGGAAGGTGACCGGTAATGGCAACGAAGAATATTATGATCGTCGGAGTCGGCGGGCAAGGAACCCTGTTGACCAGCAGAATTTTAGGAGGACTTGCCATCGAAGGTGGATATGATGTAAAGCTTTCCGAAGTACATGGAATGGCTCAGAGAGGCGGAAGTGTCGTAACATTTGTCCGTTATGGTGAAAATGTAGCAGAACCTATCGTAGAAGAGGGACAGGCTGATGTCATCATAGCGTTTGAACGTTTGGAAGCATTACGATATGCACATTTCCTTAAGAAAGATGGAGCTTTGATCGTGAATGACTGGAGAATTGATCCGATGCCTGTTGTAATAGGCGCGGCGCAATACCCGGAAAATATCATCGAGATGTTGCGTAAGGATCATAAAGTTTATACTGTAAACGCAACAGAAGAATCTAAAAAACTGGGGAATCCAAGAGTATTTAACCTTATTGTGTTAGGGATTGCGGCTCAACATATGGATTTTACAAAAGAACAGTGGTATCGTGTGATTGAAAAAACAGTACCGCCGAAGACGATTGATATAAATAAACAGGCATTTGATGTGGGATATCAATTATAAAATAAGAAAGAGGAGAGGAGAAAAAGAAAATGGCTAGAGTAGCGTTGGAAGACTGGAAGGAGCAGATCCGTGATCCAAAGATTGAATGTATGAGCAGAGACGAAATGCGGGCTCTGCAAAGTGAGCGGTTGGTAAAGCAGGTAAAGAATGTATATGATAATGTGGCATTCTATCGGAAGAAAATGGATGAGATGGGGATTGAGCCTGGAGATATCAAAGGAATTGAAGATATTAATAAGCTCCCATTTACGACCAAGGAAGATCTGAGAGATAACTATCCGTTTGGGCTACTTGCAGTTCCACAGGAGAAGATTGCCAGAGTGCAGGGAACATCTGGAACAACTGGTAAACTTACCTTGGCATCTTACACACAGAATGATGTAGATGTATGGGGAGAATGTGTGGCAAGAGCACTTACTATGGCAGGCCTTACAGCTGCAGACCGTCTTCATATCTGTTATGGATATGGACTGTTTACCGGTGGTATGGGACTGGATCTTGGTGCCCGTGCACTGGGCTGTATGTCAATTCCAATGTCATCTGGTAATACAAAACGTCAGCTGATGTGTATGGAAGACTTTGGTGCAACTGCATTCGCATGTACGCCTTCTTATGCATTATATCTGGCAGAAGCAGCTCAGGAGGCGGGAATCGTTGACCGTTTGCAGTTGAAGGCAGGTATTAATGGTGCAGAACCATGGACAGACGAGATGCGCTTGAAGATTGAAAGTGGTCTGAATGTTAATAGTTTCGATATCTATGGACTGTGTGAGATTACTGGACCAGGTGTCGCTATGGACTGTATCCATCATAAAGGACTCCATGTATACGAAGATTACTTCTATCCAGAAGTTTTGAATCCGGCAGATCAGACAGCATGTGCAGATGGAGAGACTGGAGAACTGGTATTTACGACTCTTGCGAAGGAAGGTATGCCACTTCTCAGATATAGGACCAAGGATCTGACCAGCATCGATCACAGTCCTTGCGAATGTGGAAGAACACTCCCAAGAATTCAGAAATTTACCGGACGTACCGATGATATGAAAGTTATCCGTGGTGTCAACGTATTCCCAACTCAGGTTGAGGCAGCACTTCTTTCTATCGGCGGCGGCGTAGCACCTCATTATATGATGATCGTGGATAGAGAGAATAATCTGGATGTACTTACTGTTATGGTAGAAGTGGATGAAAAATACTTCTCAGATGAGATCCGCAAACTGGATGAACTGAAGAATAAAGTGGCAGCAGTTCTGAAACAGGCACTTGGAATTGCAGTAAGAGTTAAACTTGTAGAGCCTAAGACTATCCAGAGAAGTGAAGGCAAGGCAAAACGTGTAATTGATAACAGAGAACTGTAAAAGGAGGAGTATAGAATGGGTATGAGTAATACAATTCAGCAGTTGTCAGTATTTTTGGAAAACAGAGAAGGACGTCTGGATGAAGTGTTAAAAGTCCTGGCAGATAATGATGTCAATATTGTTGCACTAAGTCTGGCTGATACATCCGATTATGGAATGCTTCGTATGATCGTGTCAGATCCGAATAAGGGACGTGCAGCTTTGAAAGAAGAAGGAATTACAGCGATGTTAACGGATGTAGTTGCTCTTCGTGTTCCACATGCAACAGGATCTCTTAGCAAAGCAATGCATCAGATCGTAGATGGAGAAGTCAATGTTGAATACATGTATGCATTTGCAAATGGAAGTGATGCTGCAGCGGTAGTAAAGAGTGATGATCCGGCAAGAGTTATTGATATTTTGAAGGGCAGTGGATTTGATGTATACAGTGCGGATGAAGCATATACCGCAAACCAATAAAAGAATCCAAAGGAAAAACTAGAATGAGCATAGACAGAAAAAAAATAGCATTATCCATGCTCCGGAATTCACAAGTTATATACGTCATCATGTCTCAATGTACACATCTGCCTTATGTGGCGTGTGACACTGAGACATATGATGACGAGATTTTCGTTTATTTTACCGAAAAAGAAGCGAAAGAAAAGGCTGGTCAACTGATAAAAGAAAAGAATCCGGTGCAGATTTTAAAAGTTGAGAATAAGAGCTTCTTGGTATTTTATACAAGTCTCTATTCAATGGGAGTGAATTGTCTGGTAGTGGGTGATGGTACCTCTCAACGAACCGCAGTACAATTAGATGAATTTATTCATAGACATTCGGTTGAGAAACTGCCAAAGGGGCAGGTTCGTGTGGAAAATCCTGAATTTCATCTGACAGCAATTTATTTTGTACAGGAACTGCGCAAGCAACAGAATTCCGAACAGAATGCAGAAATGACAAAAGAATTGAAAGAACTCAATGATGAGATGCTTGTGCATTTCAGGGAGGGACGATTTATTCTTGCAACACAAGAAGACAAAGGGATTCCAATCTTAAAACAGAAGGATGGCCAAGTATATCAGCCGCTATTTACGGATATACAGGAATTTCAAAAATTTAACCGAGAAAATAAGTTCAAGGCATTAGTGATTGATTCTGATAAAATCGTAAATGTCCTTTCAAAAGAGAGTGTTGGCGTTGTAGTCAATCCTTTCGGTGTGAATGTTCGATTTCAAATAGCGAGGAAAGATATGAAAAAGACCAGATAACTTTAGTTATCTGGTCTTTTTCATAATCTTCATTGCATGTATAGCTTTTAGATATCTAAATTAAAGTGCGAATTTGCATATATAAAAGGTACATTCAATATGTGATTAATTCAAATTAAAGCTTCGTTACATTAACAGCCTGAGGACCTTTTGCGCCTTCGGTTATGTCGTATTCCACAGCTTGTCCTTCTTCAAGGGTCTTAAAACCTTCCATGTTTAAGCCGGAATAGTGAACAAAAACATCGTTGCCAGATTCATCAGAGATAAATCCATAACCCTTTTGGTTATTAAACCATTTCACTGTACCTTTCATCATTGCACCTCCATTTAATC